>JAJZMD010000023.1 GCA_021803085.1 Actinomycetes bacterium | reverse complement strand
CGGGAGCCAAGGACCCCCAGAGGCTGCGAGCCTTCATCCGCAACGCGCGCGCTGCTGCTGCGGTTGCCGGGCCGTCCGGCTACGGGCGCGTCGAGCACGCCGATCTCGTCGGACACGGCGAGCACGTCGGGCACGCCGGTGGGCACGCCGGTGCGCACGCCGGGGGCGGGGGCGGCGACGCGTCCACAGGCGCGGTCTCAGACGCCTTCCCTCCCGGCGCGCCGGAAGAGGCACCCTACGACTGGATGGAGGGATGACCGACTCTGTCCCTGTCCCTGGCTCCGTCTCAGTCGCTGACTCCGTCTCGGCGTCGGCTTCCGACCCGGGCGACGTGCCGGGTTCCGGGGTTCCGGTGATGGGGCCGCCGGGCCCCGACGGGAGGTTCGGCGACTTCGGGGGGCGCTTCGTCCCCGAGTCGCTCGTCCCTGCGTGCATGGAGCTCGAGGAGGCGTTCGCCGCCGCGTGGGCCGACCCCTCCTACCGTGAGGAGCTCGGCGCGGTGCTCCGCGACTACGGCGGCCGACCCACCCCGGTCACCGAATGCCGCCGGCTGTCCGAGGAGCTCGGCGTGCGCGTGCTGCTGAAGCGTGAGGACCTCGTCCACGCGGGGTCCCACAAGCTGAACAACGTCGTCGGGCAGGCCCTGCTCACGCGCCGCATGGGGAAGCGGCGCCTGGTCGCAGAGACCGGCGCGGGCCAGCACGGGGTCGCCGCCGCGACCGCCGCCGCGCTCTTCGGGCTCGAGTGCACCGTGTACATGGGGGAGCTCGACACGGAGCGTCAGGAGCTCAACGTCTTCCGGATGGAGCTGCTCGGCGCGGAGGTGCGGCCGGTGCGCGCGGGGAGCCGCACGCTGAAGGACGCGGTCAACGAGGCGTTGCGGGACTGGGTCGCGACGGTCGACCACACCCACTACTGCATCGGGTCGGTGATGGGCCCCCACCCGTTCCCCTACATGGTCCGGGAGCTGCAGCGAGTGGTGGGGGACGAGGCGCGCGAGCAGTGCCGGGCGCTCCTGGGGGGCGACGACCCCGACGTGGTGGTCGCGTGCGTCGGCGGGGGCTCGAACGCCGCGGGGACCTTCGCCGGGTTCGCGCCCACGCGTGCGCGCCTCGTCGGCGTGGAGGCCGCGGGCGGTGCAGCCGCGAGCGACGGCATCCCCGGCGTCCTGCACGGCATGAGATCGCTCATCCTCCAGGACGAGGCCGGCCAGATCCTCGAGGCCGAGTCCGTCTCCGCGGGCCTCGACTACCCGGGCATCGGTCCCGAGCACGCGCACCTCGCCGCCTCGGGACGGGCGCGCTACGAGAAGGCGACCGATGCAGAGGCGCTCGACGCCTTCGGGCTGCTCGCCCGCACCGAAGGGATCCTCCCGGCGCTCGAGCCCGCGCACGCGCTCGCGTGGGTCGTCCGGGAGGCCGGCCGGGCGGTCCCGACGGGCGCGACGGTCCTCGTGACGCTGTCGGGGCGCGGGGACAAGGACGTCGCCCAGGTCCGCGAGCTGCTCGCGGCGGGCCGCGACACGGGCCGCGACGACCGGTGATCGCCCTCGAGCCCTGGCTCCGCGCCCGGCGCGACGAAGGGCGCAAGCTCCTCGTCCCCTACCTCATGGGCGGGATGTCCGATGACTGGGTCGAGTCGCTGCAGGCGGTGGTGGCCGCCGGCGCCGACGCGGTCGAGGTGGGGATCCCCTTCTCCGACCCCTTGATGGACGGGCCGGTCATCCAGCGGGCGGGCGCCCACGCGCTCGACCGGGGCGCGACCCCCGCGCGGGTCATCGACGACGTCGCGTCTGCGGAGCTCGCGGTCCCGGTCGCGGCGATGACCTACTACAACATCGTCTTTCGGATGGGCCATCGGCGCATGGCCCGGTCGCTGCGGGCCGCCGGCATCGGCGCCGCGATCGTGCCCGACCTCCCTTTGGAAGAGCTCGATCCGTGGGCGGCCGAGGCCGACGCCGCGGAGGTCGCGACGGTCCTGCTCGTCGCACCGTCCACGCCGCAGCCGCGGGTCGCGAGGATCTGCGCGCGCTCCCGGGGCTTCGTCTACGCCGTGGCGCGGATGGGCGTGACGGGCGAACGAGAGTCGCTCGGGAGCGAAAGCGCCGACGTCGTGGAAAGGATCCGCCAGGTGACCGATGCGCCGGTGTGCGTCGGGGTGGGCGTGTCGACGCCGGCGCAGGCCCGTGCGGCGTGCGCGGCGGCCGACGGCGTCGTCGTCGGCTCCGCCCTGGTGCGCCGGCTGCTCGAGGGAGGCGGGCCCGACGCCGCGGCCGAGCTCGTCGGCGAGCTCCGGGCTGCGCTCGACGAGAGCTGAGCCGCGCCGAGTGGCGGGGGCGCGCTGCCGGGAGCGTGGTCAGGACGGTGCGGACGTTCCTGCGCTGGGGACCGCCATCGCGAAGTAGTCCTCGGTCGTCCGGAGCTCGAACCCGGCGGACGTGTAGAGGCCGAGCGCGTGGTCGTTGTCCGTCTCGACTTCGAGGGTCAGCCGTCGAGCCCCTCGGCGGCGTGCCTCCAGGCAGGTCTCGTAGAGGACCGCTCGCCCGATGCCCTGCCCGCGCACATCGGGACGGACCGCGAGGCCGTAGATGCCGGCCGGGTCGCCGCCGAGATCGAGGCGCACGGTGCCGACGGCGTCGCCGTCCCGCTCCGCGACGAACGCGAGGTCCGAGGGTCCCGCCCGGCCGGCGTAGGCCGCACCCTCGCCGAAGCCGGCCTCGAGGAGCGACACGATCACCCGCCGGTCCTCCTCGTCGTCCCGCGCGAGTCGGATGCGGAGCGCCGCAGTGGAGGGACGGGCCGCCGGCGGCCCCGCCGGCGGGCCGATGAGCTCCAGGTGGTGCTCGGAATGGTCGAGCGTCGCCCCCTTGGCGAGCGCGAAGCGACGCCCGGCCTCCGTCGCGGTCGGGGTGACGAGCAAGACCCTGACCCGCCTGCGCCTCGCGACGAGCTCGAGTGCACGGGCGAGGAGCGCAGTGCCGATGCCCTGACGCCGACAGGCCGGGTCGACCGCGCCGGCGAGCTCTGGCTCCGTGCCGAACTGGTGGAGCCCGCAGTAGCCGACGAGCGTGCTGCCGTCCCACACGAGGAGGTCGTTCACCTCCCTGGCGGGACGCTCCCTGATCACGCCCCACTCCAGCTTCAGGCGCCCCCCGTCGTGCGCGGTCACCCGGTGCTCGAGGTCGGCGACGGCGTCGAGCTGGGCACCGGTGAGCCCGGGTGCGTCGTCGACGACGGGGGCCGGCACGCTGCCTGTCGGGGTTACTCGGACGGCGGGAGGATGACCAGGCAGCCGTTGTGGCCGCCGAACCCGAAGGAGTTCGACAGCACAGGGCCGGGCTCCCAGGGACGCGCCGCGCCACGGACGACGTCCAGGTGGATCTCGGCGTCGAGCTCCTCGCAGCCGTAGGTCGGCGGGATCACCCTGCGGTCGATCGCCAGGATCGAGGCGACCGCCTCGATCGCGCCGGCGGCGCCGAGGCCGTGACCCGTCACGCCCTTGGTCGAGGTGACGGGCGGGCCGGGCTCGCCGAAGACCTTGTTGATCGCGCGGGATTCGGTGAGGTCGTTGAGCGGCGTCGAGGTGCCGTGCGCGTTGATGTGGGCGATGTCGGCAGCCGAGAGCTGCGCGTCAACGAGCGCCTGCTCCATGCAGGCGACCGCGCCCTGCCCGTCGGGGGCCGGCTGGGTGATGTGGTGGGCGTCCGCGGTCGACGCCGACCCGGCGATCTCGGCGTAGATGCGAGCGCCCCGTGCGACCGCGTGGTCCCACGCTTCGAGCACCAGCGCGGCCGCGCCCTCAGAGATGACGAACCCGTCCCGCCGCACGTCGAAGGGCCGCGACACCCCGCTCGTCGACAGGGCGGTCATGTTCGCGAACGCCGCGACGGCGACGGGGTGCATCGACGCCTCGGCGCCGCCGCCGACGACCACGTCGCAGCGCCCGCTCGCCACGAGCCGTGCCGCGTTGGCGATCCCGTGCGTGCCCGCGGCGCACGCGGTGACCACGGTCTCGGAGGGGCCGTGCCAGCCGTTGCGCATCGAGACGTGCGCGGCGCCGGCGTTGGCCATCATCATCGGGACGAGGAACGGGGAGACCCGGCGCGCGCCCCGCTCGTTGTAGACGGTGACCTGGTTCGCGAGGGTCTCGAACCCGCCGACGCCGGTGCCGAACAGGACGCCTGCTCGAGCGGGGTCGACCCCGAGCTCGCCGGCGTCGTCGAGCGCCATCTGCGCTGCCGCCACCGTGAACGCCGCGAATGGGTCCACGCGGCGGGCCTCCTTCGAGTCGAAGTAGGCGGAGGGGTCGAAGTCGGGCACGCGGCGCTTGCCCGAGATGGACGGGTGCACGAGACCTTCCCAGAGCACCTCGACGCCCAGTCCGCAGCAGGTGACCGCGCCGATCCCGGTGACGGCGACGCGGCGCCCACGGAACGGGCCGTCGGGTCCGACCCCGAGCAGCATCAGAGCTTGGAGCTGATCAGCTGGAAGGCCTGCCCAGCGGTCTCGATGTCTTCGAGCTCGCTCTCCTCCACGGAGACGTCGAACGCCTCCTCCAGGGCCATCACCAGCTCGACGAGGTCGAGGCTGTCGGCATCGAGGTCCTCGGCGAACCGGGCGTCCATCGTCACCTTCTCGGCGGGCACCTGGAGGACCTCCACGGCGCACTCACGGAACTTCTCGAACGCTGCCTCGTTGTCCACGTCCTCGTCCTTCTCCTCGTGGGACCCTTCACGGGCCTCTCTCTCGGGGGGTGTCGGGCACTGCGGCCATGCGTCGGGGCCCTCGGACCTCGTAGCGGTCGTCGGGTCTCGTCAGGTCCCGCCAGCGGCCCATGCCCTGCGGCCCATGAGCCTATCCGCGTGCCTCCCCCGCCTCCGGAAGGCAGCGGTGCCAGCGGTGCCAGCGGTGCCAGGGTGCCAGCGGTGCCAGCGGTGCCAGCGGTGCCAGCGGTGCGGTTGGCCAGATCAGAGCCCCATGCCGAGCCCGCCGTCCACAGGCAGCACCGCGCCGGTGATGTAGGCCGCCGCGTCCGAGGCGAGGAAGCCGACCGCGGCCGCCACGTCCTGCGGGCTCCCGGCACGACCGAGCGGGACCATGCCGACGAGCTCGCCCACCCGCTCCTCCCCCAGCACCCTCGTCATGTCGGTCTCCACGACCCCGGGCGCGACGACGTTGACGGTGATCTGCCGGCTCGCCACCTCGCGGGCGAGCGCCCGGGCCATGCCGACCAGGCCGGCCTTCGACGCGGCGTAGTTGGCCTGGCCGGGCAGGCCGACGAAGGCGCCCACCGACGAGACGAAGACGATGCGGCCGTGGCGGAGCCGGAGCATCCTGGCGACCGCCCGCTTGGCGACCCGGAAGGCGCCCGTGAGGTTCGTCTCGAGCACGTCGTGCCAGTCGTCCTCCCCCATGCGCAGCACCAGCGCGTCCCGGGTGATCCCGGCGTTCGCGACGAGGACCTCCACGGGTCCCCACCGCTCCTCGACCGCACGGAACGCCCCCTCCACCTGTGAGGGGTCTCTCACGTCGCAACGCAGGGCGCAGAATCGCTCCTGCAGCACGCGGCCAGGTGGCTCGAGCTCCTCGGGTCCTTCCCGCGTCGTGACCGCGACCCGGTCGCCCTGGGCGGCGAACCAGGCCGCGCACGCTGCGCCGATGCCTCGTGACCCGCCGGTGACGAGGACGACCCGGCCGTCGCCCGGCTCGGCTCGGGCCGCGCCCGGGCCGACCGGCGCCCCCTGCCCCCGGGCCTCGGAGGCTCCCTGCCCCCGGGCCTCGGAGGCTCCCTGCTCCCGGCTCACCGGCGCCCCCGCATCACTCCTTGTTCCCGCTCGCCCGGAGCCACACGAGCGGCTGGCCCTCTTGGACCCGCTCGCCGGCGACCGACAGCCAGCGGATCACCTCGCCCTCGAACGGGGTGCGGACCTCCGTCACCCCGACCCGCCCCACGAGGTCGCCCGTGCGGACGTGGGAGGAGGCCGTCTCGTGGCCCGGGGTTCCCGGCAGGAGGCCCGTCCCGGGAGCGGCGAGGGACTGCTCGGGCGCGAAGATCCCCGAGCACGGGCTCACCACCACCCGCTCGGACATGTAGAGGTGCTCCCCTTGGTGCGCGTGGGCGTCGTGGTGCCACGCGTCGCGGGCTGCCCCGACCGCGGCGCCGCCGGTCGGGCCCCCCGAGGGTGCACCTGCACGGCCGCCCGCGACCGCGTCGAGCAGCGAGTCGAGGTCGTCGGGCTTGGCGACCGACAGCGCCTGCGCTTCGGGGGCGCTCCGCCGCACGAGGCCGCTCAAGACCCCCCCCGGCCCGACCTCGACGAAGGTCGTCGTGCCGAGGCCCGACAGGGTCTCGATCGTCTGGCGCCACCGCACGGGTCCGCACAGCTGCGCGGACAGGAGACCCGGCCATTCGGACGGGTCGGAGTGCACGCGCGCGTCGACGTTGGCGACGACCGGCACCTCGGGCGCGGAGAACACGACGTCGCCGAGCGCCTTGCGCAGCGCGGGGCGGGCCGCGGCCATGAGCGGCGTGTGGAACGCGCCGGACACTGGCAGCGGCAGCACCTTGCGCGCCCCGAGCTCGCGGGCGATCTCCGAGGCTGCGGCGACCGCGTCCGTCGTGCCTGCGACGACGACTTGTCCTGGCGCGTTGTAGTTCGCCACCCACACCTCGCCCTCGGCGCGGTGGCACGCGGCCTCCGCGTCGTCGTCGCTGATCCCGATGAGCGCGGCCATCGTGCCCGGCGCGTCCTCCCCGGCGTGCCCCATCGCGTCGCCGCGCGCGACCACGAGCGCAGCGCCGTCGCCGAACGACATCGCGCCGGCCGCGACCAGCGCGCTGTACTCGCCGAGCGAGTGGCCCGCGCACGCGGCAGGGGAGAGGCCGACCCGCTCGACTGCGTCGAGGACCACGAGCGACTGGACGAAGGTGGCGAGCTGCGCGTTCGCGGTCCGGGTCAGCTCCTCCATCTGCGCGTCGAGGAGCAACGCCGCGACGTCGCGGCCGATCGCCGCGGAGGCCTCGGCGACCACCTCCCAGGACGGGTGGTCGACCCATGGCCGTCCCATGCCCGAGCGCTGCGAGCCCTGGCCGGGGAAGGTGAAGGCCAACACGGGCCCCAGTGTGGCACGGAGGGCGTCGGGGCGTCCGGTACCGTGGCACCGTGCGCGTCGCTGCGGTCCAGGTCGCGACGGGCCTCG
>JAJZMD010000289.1 GCA_021803085.1 Actinomycetes bacterium | reverse complement strand
CGGGGAACGGGTCCAGCTGGTAGGGGACGACAATCTGGTCACGAACCCGGAGCTGATCTCGGACGCCATCGCCCACCGTCGAGGCACGGCGGCACTCATCAAGGTCAACCAGGTGGGCACCGTGACCGAGACGCTCGAGGCGGTACGTCGCTGCTACCGGGGACAGTTCGGGGCCATGGTCTCGCACCGCTCCGGGGAGACGGCCGACACCTTCATCGCCGACTTGGCGGTGGCGATCGGGTGCGGGCAGCTCAAGGCTGGAGCACCGGCCCGGGGTGAGCGCGTGGCCAAGTACAATCGCTTGTTGGCCATCGAGGCGCAAGATGCGGATCTCCCCTATGGGGTCCGCCCGGGACGACCGGGGGGGCGCGCTGCTGGTCATGGCTGAACGGCCGGCGACAAGGCGGTGGTCGGGAGCGCGACCAAGCGATGGCCCGGCGTGACGCGGACAGCTCTCGGTTCTTCCCGTTGTCTGTCTTCCCGGTACAGCGTGGTTTCGGCGATGGAGTTCGCCTTTGTGCCGCAAGGCTGATGACTCCTGGTCGAAGTCGACAGCCTCGGTGACCAGGAGGTGCGGTGTGCCTGCTCCACTTTCCTCCCCTCGTCGCTGCCACCACGGGAGTCGTCTGCGACCCAGAGTGCAGCGGCCTGCCTCGACGCGGCCGCCGGTCAGGATCAGGCGGTTCGAGCACCTACTGGCGAGACGTCTTCGGGAAGCTCGGCGATAGGCACGTCGACGAGGAGGAGTTGGCGGCCCCTGAGAGGCACGACGTGCGGGAAAAGTTCATCGCGCGCTTCAGCGATGGACCCGTGTTCTTCCACGCCGTGGTTGACACGGCGAGCCCCGGCCGGGTCTCGCTCGCCGACGACCACGGCTTTGACCTGATCGCTGTCGACCGACCGGTTCCGGGGGAGAGACGTAATGGAGACCGGACTGTTCACGAGCTGGCGACTCATGCAGCTGCCCCGCTCCTCGTTGTCGGGGACGCTCGAGGCGTAGTGACGGGTGCGCTCGGCTTGGCCACGGCGGTCTGGCAAGCCGGGATCCTCCGTGCCCTGGCCTGGATGGCGAGGGGGCTCCGCTCGCCTGCTCGTGACGCCGTCGCGTGTCAACCCTCGCGCCGTCCAAGGCATACGGGCGGGCGTTCGGAGTCGAGCGGGCCGGGGACAACCTGGGGGCAGTCGTCGGCCCGCTGGGCGCCGCTGGCCTCGTGCGCTGGATCAGGATTCGCCCGACGATCTGCTGCGCGGCGATCCCTGGGGTCCTGGCCGCCGTCGCCATCACCGTCGCAGCCGTCCAAGCCCGCCGCTTGCCGGTTCCAGAGCGAAGGCGGAGTGCGCTCCAGCTTCGCCAGCTGGGCCAGGCCGGGTTGACGCGTCCGATGCTGCCGATCATCTTCTTCAAGTTCCGTCATCCACTGTGACTATTCGAGCCTCTTTCGCGTGTCGCGGTCGTCGGCTCCCATCCCGGATCTTCATCCACCGTCGATCGGTCTGGTGACCCAGGGACCGCGTTGACGCTAAGCACCGTCCAGTGCCCGCCCCGGTAGCCCAGGGTGTTGAAGCACCCGGTCTCTTGAGGAAGTTGGTCGGGGTCTCCAAGCCCCGGACCGAGGGTCGCCAGGGTCAGACGGTTCACCGCGTCGTGGCTCACCACGACCGCGACTTCACCTTGGGCCTCGCGTGCGATGTCAGCCAGTGCTTCCCAGGCACGCGCTCGGACCTCAGCCGGCGGCTCGACGCCCGGCGCGTCGTCGAGGGAACCCCATCGAGCCTCGACGGCCTCTTTGGGTTGGCCAGCCCACCGGCCGTAGTCACGATCGATCAGACGGGGGTCGATCTCCACGCCGACGTGCGCCCGAGTGGCGACAGCTTGCGCCGTTTCCACCGCTCGACGGAGGGGGCTGGCCACCACCAGCCGCACCCCTCGGTCACCGAGCGCCACCCCCAACCATTCTGCTTGTTGGCGTCCCACGGCATCGAGTGGGGGGTCGAGATGCCCTCGCAGCGCTCCGGCCGCGTTGAGCTCGGTTCGTCCATGCCGAGCCAGATAGATCCGAGCAAATCCTGGCGCCTCGTCACCAACGTAGGGCTCGGCGTCTTCACCCGTGTTTGCCCCGACTTTCATCGACTCCGACCTCCTGCAAACGCTCGTTCGTCATCTGCAGGAGCCATCAGCCTGTACGAGGCGGTTATGGCGAGCTCCCACCGCCGCTGAGTGGTACCGGTCCGGGGCGGCGCCGCAACCCTCCCTCGACGAGCGTCCGCCCCCTCGAACGACCTGGTGATGAGTTGATTGCCCCGCTGGTTGGGGTAACGTGGCACTACGCCGGATGATGCCCCGGCGGGTTTCGGCCCGAACCGCCCGTGGTGGGCTGATGGCCTCTACGTGACGTTAATCGCGTGGAGGTTTAGTGCCGTTGGGTCCCAGCGTCGTAGCACCCCAAGGCGTCCAGGCTCTCCAAGATCTGACCGTCCTGTTCGGCGCTCCCTTGGTGAGCGGGGTGATCTCCCACGTCGAGGGTCGGCTGCAAGGCCGGCGCGGTCCCCGGATCCTCCAGCCGTACTACGACTTGGCCAAGCTCTTCCGCAAGGAGACGGTGGCCACCGAGGAGTCGAGCTGGGTGTTCTTGGCCGGCCCGGTGGTGGCTTTCGGTTGCTACCTCATCGTTCCGCTGCTGATACCCGTGCTCACCACGTACGGCCTGCCGCTGGGTTACATGGGCGACATCTTGGGCGGCGGTTTCATCCTGGCGTTGGCCGGCTTCTCGGTCGCCCTGGCCGGGACCGAGTCGGGCGCGCCCTACGCCCAGCTCGGCGGGAGCAGGGCGATGACGTTCGGGGCGCTCATCGAGCCGACGATCCTCTTTGTCGTCTTCGCCGTCGCGCTCATCACGAGCACGGACCTGCCGTACGCGCTCGCCGCCACCGTGCGCTCGTCGTCGTCGGAGATGGTCCGCCCCGGTCACGTACTCGCCGCCATCGCGTTCTTCCTGGTCGTACTGGTCGACACCGGTCGGATCCCGGTCGAGACCCACTCGGGAACCCTCGAGTTTGGGATGATCGACGAGGCCCGCACGCTCGAACACTCTGGCGCGCCATTGGCACTCTTGAAGTGGGGGGCGGCGATGAAGCAGCTGATCCTCTACACGATCCTCATCAACGTCTTCGTCGCACCCTGGGGACTGGCGGCTTCGGGGAGCCCGGGAGCGGTGGCCCTTGCCATTCCCGCCCTGTTGGGCAAGGCCATGGCGCTCGGGATGATCTTCGCAGTGATCGACAACCTGTTCGCGAAGCTGCGGCTGTTCAAGATCACCGAGTTCATCGCCGCCGCCTTCCTGATCGCCGTCCTGGCCGTGCTCGTCTTTTACGCCGGGGGTGGCTGATGCACGCCGTCCCTTCCACCTATGCAGGGGTGGCCGACGTGGTGGCCGTGCTCGTCTTGCTGACCGAGTTCGCCATGCTCCGGGCGCCCCTGCTGCGCTCCCAGGTGAAGCTCTACGCCTTCCAGTCCTTGGTCGTGTCGGGCCTTGCTGTGTACGTAGCCGCCTCCCGGCACATCAACGAGCTGTACGCGCTGGCGTTGCTGTCCTTCGTGTTGAAAGTGGTCCTCGTCCCGGGTCTGGTACTCCGGCTGCTCCGCGAGGCCGATGTCGACCTGGCGGGAAGCTCGGTGCTCGGGGTCGCCAGCATGATCCTGATCGCCCTCGGGGTCTCGGCTTTCGGCTTCTTTACCGTGGGCTCGCTTCAGGTGCACTCCATCGCTCTCCCGACGACGGCCCTGGCTATCGCCGCCGCGGTAGTGCTGGTGGCGTTCGTCCTCATCATCTTGCGGGCCGACGTGGTCTCCCAGGCCATCGGGTTCTTCTCGTTGGAGAACGGAGTGTCGGTGGCCAGCCTCGTCGTGGCCGCCGGTCTGCCCCTCGTGGTTGAAGTGGCATTCCTCTTTGACCTACTGGTCGCGGTGGTGGTCTTCGGTGTGATCATGCGAGTCCACCACGGGCGAACCAAGAGCCTGTCCACCGAAGAACTCGATCGATTGAAAGGCTAGCGGTGTCGTCGATCCTGGTCGTGCTCATCGTCATGCCCTTCGTGGTCGGCGTGGCAACCATCTTCCTGCCGGTCGGGATCTCCAAGATCCTCACCGTGATGTCCGGCGCAACCACCTTCGCTCTCGCGCTCACCCTCGTCCCCGCTGCGACCGCCCACACCCAGATCGCCGTCGGCAGCCTGCTCCGGGTGGACGCCCTGTCGGTCGTTTTCCTCGTTGCCACTGCGTTCCTATACGGCGCCACCGCGGTGTTCGCCGGCGGCTACCTTCACCTGGCCGACGGCCCGGCCGGCACCCGCTACGGGCGGCGTTTCTACGCCGGGCTCAACTTGTTCTGCTGGTCGATGGTGGCTGCCCCGCTGGTGAATGGGTTGGCGCTGTTGTGGGTGGCCATCGAGATCACGACGGTCATCTCGGCCCTGCTGGTGGCCATCGACGACACCGACGGGGCCACCGAAGCGAGCTGGAAGTACGTGCTCATCGCTTCCCTCGGGCTCGGTATCGCCCTCCTGGCCACCATCATCATGTACTACGCCGGGACCACGGTGTTCGGCTCGGCCTACGACTTCTCCTACGCCAAGTTGCTGGCCGGCGCGGGGCGGTTCCCACCCGACGTGGTCCGCTTGGCGTTCGTGCTGGCCGTGCTCGGGTTCGGCACCAAGATGGGCTTGGTCCCGGTCCACACCTGGTTGCCCGACGCCCACTCCGAGGCCCCCACGCCGGTGTCGGCCCTCTTGTCGGGGTCGCTGCTCGCCATCAGCTTCTACGCCATCCTGCGCTACTTTCAGATCGCCGTGCGCACGCTCGGCCCGACGTTTGCTCGCAACGTCCTGTTGATCTTCGGCCTCGCCTCGCTCTTACTCGCGGCGCTCTACCTGCTGAGCCAACGCGACCTCAAACGCTTGCTGGCTTATTCGAGCGTGGAGCACATGGGGATCTTGGCCATCGGCATGAGCTTCGGCGCGCCGATCGCGGTGGTCGGGGTGCTCCTGCATGTCCTGGCGCACGCCGCGGCCAAGGGCACCGCCTTCTTCGGAGCGGGCTCGGTGGTCCGCAAGTTCGCCACCAAGGACATGACCAAGATCCGCGGTGGCATCGGCGCGCTCCCCTGGAGCGGACCGATGCTGGTTGCCGCCGTCCTGGCGTTGTCGGCAATGCCACCCTTCGGCATGTTCCGCAGCGAGTTCCTCATCGTCTCGGGGGGGCTCTCGGATCCACGCGACACCGTCGCGGCTGTGCTGGTCATCCTCGTCACGTTGGCCTTCTTCGGTCTCTCCTGGTTCACCACGCAGACCATGCTCACCCCTGACGTCATCTCCGTCTCTGCCGATGGCACCGGAGTGGTCACGCCGCCCAAGGGCGAGGTGAGCGCCTGGATCGTGGTCGCCATGGCGCTGGGCTTGGTGGCGCTCGTGATCCTGGGCGTCCATCCCCCGGCCCAACTCAGCCAGCTGCTGAACCACGCCGCCCGTGAGTTGGGGGCCCTCCGGTGACCGTCGATCGCAGCGCGATCTCGCCTTTGGTGGACGCTTTCGCCGAGCGGGTGATGGCCCGGGTGGAGGGCGGAGGGCGGTTCTGCGGCCTCTTTGGCTGCGCCGTGGCGAACGGCACTCGTCTGTTGGCGGTCCTCGCCGTGGACGGATCGCTCGACACCGAGGTGGTCCTCGTTCCCGACGGAGAATGCTTCCCTTCGCTCAGCGCCCAGTTACCGGCGGCGATCTGGTACGAGCGGGAGATCCACGATCTGTTCGGCCTCGAACCGGTCGGCCATCCTCGGCTCGACCCGCTCGTCCTGCCGCTCCCACCGGGGTCCGCCCGGCCCCGGCCCGGGTCAGGGAAGCCGCTCGATCCGGTCGAGCTCGATTCGAGCCCGCTGCCCTCCCACCTCCAGGGCGAGGGGGTGTTCACCATCTCTTATGGCCCGGTCCGATCCGGCGTGTTCGAGTCGATCGAGTACCTGGTCGAGACGCCCGGTGAGGACATCCCGCACCTGCGGACACGGCTGTTCTACAAGCATCGCGGTGTCGAGATGCGCTTCGAGGGGATGGACGTAAGCGACGGCGTCCTGCTGGCCGAACGGTGCGAAGGCGTCGCCTCGGTCGCCCACGCCATCGCCTACTGCGGAGCGATCGAAGAGATGGCCGGTGTCGAGATCCCACCAGCCGCCGGCCTTGTCCGGGTGGTCCACGCCGAGTTGGAACGGATCGCCAACCACTTGGACTCGGTCATCCGCCACACCGAAGCCGCTGGACAAGCCGTGGCCTACGCCAGGCTGACCCTGCACAAAGAGCGGGTGCAGCGACTGCGAGCCCGGTTGTGCGGCAGCCGGTTCGGCCGAGGTGTCGTGGTACCGGGCGGGGTCGCTGGACCGCTCCGTCTCGACGCCAGCCAGTTCTTCGCGGCGCTCGAGGAGATCGAGCACGGCACCCGAGCCGACCTCCGCCTCCTTATGGCCACGCCTTCTTTCCTCGACCGACTCCGAGGGACCGGCGTGGTCCCGCCCGAACTGGCTCGCAGCTACGCCGCGGTCGGACCGGTAGGACGAGGCTCGGGCCAGATGGAAGATGTGCGCTTCGCTCGTCCCTACGCTGCCTATCAGCGCCTCGGCCACCACCTTCTCGAAGGCGAGGGCGGCGGTGACGCCCTCGCCCGCCAGCGGGTACGGATCGACGAGATCACCGGCGCCTTCCATCTCATTCGCCAAGCGATCGACCGGCTGAGCGAGGACACCGGCGCCGGTCAGTCCTGGGCTGTGGCGGTCGAGCGGGTAAGCGGCGAGGCGCTGGGTTGGGCCGAGGCCCCCCAAGGCGAGGTCCTCTACCTGGTGAGGGTCGAAGACGGCCGCCTGGTGCGGGTGAAGCCCCGCTCTGCGTCGTTCCACAATTTGGCGCTCTTCCATGCCGCCTTCTCCAAGGACATCCTCACCGACTTCGCCTTCATCGAGGCAAGCTTCGGGCTCTCGATCGCCGGGGTGGCGAGCTGATGCCGTGGATCCCAAGGGGCCTGCGCGACGGCATCGTCACCAGCCGCTACCCCCGCCGCCCTGATGGCTACGGTGAGGGGTTTCGGGGCACGGTCATGGTGCATCCTGGACGCGATCATCGGGTCGCCGCGATAGCGGAGGCGTGTCCGACCGACGCCATCTCGATCGATGCCGGGCAGCTCCGTCTCGACCGGGGCCGCTGCAT
>JAJZMD010000199.1 GCA_021803085.1 Actinomycetes bacterium | reverse complement strand
GGCTGTCTTGTCGAACCATTGAGGGGGGTGCCCACCTCGGAAACCTCGTCGCCGACCAGCCCAGGAGGGATTCCATGACTGCTTCGACGCCTGCAGCATCATTTGTTGAGCCCGTGACCCCGCAGCGCCTGGAGCGGGCGGCTTCTGCGCTATCGGCGCACGGCTTCAGCGTCGAGATCCTCGACGACGCCGCCGCGGCTCGCCGTCGCATCCAGGACCTGGTACCCGAGGGCGCGAGTGTGCTCACGGGCGCTAGCGAGACCCTTCGCCTTTCGGGTATCGAAGACGACATCAACGCAAGCGGCCGGTACGATCCTGTCAAGCCACGCGCCTTGGCGATGGACCGCGCCACCCAGTTGGATGAGATCCGACGGATGTCTGCCAGCCCCGACGTCATCGTGGGTAGCGTCGCCGCGGTCACCGAAACCGGCTCTCTCGTGGCCGCCTCGGCCACCGGAAGCCAGCTGGTCGGCTACGCGGGAGGGGCGGCGCTCGCGATCTGGGTTGTCGGTGCCCAGAAGATCGTCCCTGACCTTCCCGCCGCGCTGCGCCGAGTCGAGGAGCACGCCCTTCCACTGGAGAGTGCTCGTGCCCAGAAGGTCTACGGGCGCCCCAGCGCCGTCAATCGTCTGCTCATCGTCAACGGCGAGCCGTTCCCCGGGCGCGGCATCGTCTTGCTGCTCCGCGAGGTGATCGGCTTTTGACTCCACGTTGTGCAGCCCAGGAATAGATGGAGGATCTCCTCTGGCTAGTCGGCGTGGGGGAAAACGGCGCGCAGCGACAGGGCGGTGAGCCAGCTGAATCCCGATGCGATCGAGAGGCGCTGGAAGATCCCGCCCCTGCTGGCAAGGCGAGAGCCATCAGCGAGAGCGCTGCCGAACAGAGCGAAGGTTCCGATCATGGCGAGACTTGACGCTGCCGAGTAGCACGCCCAGCGGTAGTCCCTACTCCGCAGAGCGGTGGCTGCGCTGGCCACGGAGGCGACGGGGATGCCGGCGAAGATCGGGATGGCGAAGAGGTTGTGCAGCCTCCCGGCCAGCGTCGTCTCTCTGGCGCCCGAGTCGGTGTGATCCAGGCTCGCCCCGCCGGAAGTTGCGGGCGGGAAGCCGCCCACAGGGTCGGTGACGAACATGCCCGAACCGATCAGCCCTATGCCGACTCCGGCGACGAGCGCGGGGACGGCGCGTGGTCCGACACGCCGGCCGGCGGAGCGACGCAGGCCTCCTGCAGCGCAGGAGTACAGCAGGCCCGCGACGATGAAGTTGATGCGCTGCCACCATCCGTGACGACCGATCGCGAGGGAGCTCACTGGCAGGCGTTGCCAGTCGTACCCGGCGCGGGCCGCTCCGATCGCCGTGAAGCCGCTCGCGAACAGCGGTCCGGCGATGGCCCCGCACAGCAGTCGGGTGGTGCCGCTCTGCAGTGGACGTGGGGCTTTGGGCACGAGGCGAAGGCTACTGGCGTGCAGAGGACCTGCCGTGCGGCGCAGACGACCTTCGGTCCACGAACCCGAAGGGCGTTCGGTCCTCGGGCTCTCTCGGGACCCCCGACGGCGTGCGCCGACATTGAGCAGGGCAGCGCCCAGACGGCTGCATAGGGCAGAGCCCGTGACCAGCAGGTATGTTCGGCTTAAGGCCTGAAGAGGCGTGCTGGTCCTGAACCCCCGCCACCAAGTACGGGCGTTTTTCGCGCCTCGTTGCGTATGCACAGGCCGCTGACCAGCACATTTGGTCGGCGGCTTCTGCGTTTGTGGGGACAGTTTGTGGGGTCCTACTCAACTCCTGCGTAGGGTAAAAAGGCGGCGCGCAAGGGCACGGGCGGGCCGACACGCTGCGAGTTCGCGCATGGAGGTGGGCTGCGTTCGAGCGCTGCACAGGGCATGCACTATGCAGCGCCATGCAGCTGCACTACTCAACGACGCTCGGAGTTCTCGGTACCTCGGAAGCGCTGATCGTCCTCGCCGCCGGCTGTAGTTGAGGGTGGCGCATGCCGAACGACCATGGACCGGCCGGATCGACACCGCGCGCCGATCTTCGGAGTCGCCTGCGCCCACAACGACTGATGCCCCCTATGGGAGAAGTAGACGGGAAACCCTCACCGGGCGGGTGCTACGGGAACGGCCGGGGACCAGGTGTCGGTCACGGCGCCGGTACCGGCACTGGGGTTATGGAGTTACCTGGGCCGATCTCGGCACATCCGTTGTGGACGGGCAGGTGCGCGAAGCGTTGGGTGAGGAAGACCTGCGCCTGATCGAGGAAGGGCAGGCCGGCCTGCTGGTGGTCGAGTCCGTTGTAGATGTGGAGCTCGACGGGGACCCCCCGTTGACAGTAGGTGTACGCGAGCTCCTGGACGTCCTTGGTGACCATCACGCCGTCACCGATCGAGTCCGACAGCCCGTTCCCGATGAACAGCGGGGCACGCGGGGTACCGGTCCGGCTCATGGTGAGGTGGTCGAAGATCCGGGCGAAGACGGCCAACTTATCGATGTCCTGGTACTGCGGCTTCAACAACTGCGCGGTCGTGAGACCGGTGAAGTGACCGATGCACTGGGACCGGTTGGCCCTGATGGCGGCGATGCCCGCTGCGGTGAGGTACTGGTCGAGGTCGCGGAGGTGGAAGGCCCGGGCAGCGCCTTCGAGGTGGACCGGGATGACCCACGTCCACGCGGAGCCGGGATGGTCGACGTAGGCGAGGTTGTGAAGCGGGTCGACCGGAAGGCCGCCTTCGGCCACGCCGACGATGTCGAGCTGTGGGGCGTAGCCCTGCGCCAGCTCGGAGGCGAACTCCGTGGCGATGGAGCCGCCCGAGTAGCCGACCATCCCGACGGGCGTGGAGACCTCTGGCACTGCGAGCCACTTCTCGGCCGCCCGGATGGCATCGAGGGTCTCGTACCCGTACTGCTGGCCGGCGCCTTCGGCGAGATCCTCTCCCTCGTAGTCGGCGATGACCACGGTGTCACCAGCGGCCAGGTAGGGCATGATCGGCGCGGCCGACGTGCCGACCCGGAGGGTGTAGCTGGGGTCGCACCGGGCGCCGAGGGCGTCGTAGGCGGCCTGGTAGGAGACCAGACCGGTGGCTGCCGCCACGGCCTTTTCCAGGGGCTGGAGCACGGTGGCAACCGAGACCGTCCGGCGACCGAGCTCGTCGGTGGTGACGTAGAGCAGCTGGGCCGCCCGCACCGGTGTGGTCGCTCCGGCTGCGGCGAACGAGATCGTCCGCGTCCGCAAGATCGTCCCGGGCGTCTGGGTGAGCGGTCCGCTCCAGCGGTAGAAGGGGTCGGCCGTGGGCGCCGCCAGGATGCTCGGTGAGGGCCCGGCGGGGAGCAGGTGCTCACAGGCCTTCTCGGCTGCCAGGAGCTGAGATTTGCTGACCTTCAGCTGTTGGAGGCTCTGCTGCTCCTGCTGGCGGTCCTTCTTGGGGGCCCCGGCGCTGGCGGTGGGATGGGGGGAGAAGTTCGGCACGCCGTGGGTGCGTATGCAGTTGGTGTACGCGGCCAGTCCCGTCGCTCGGCTGGCGCCGTGACTCGCGGGGTTGGTGGAGGCGGCGGTCGAGCCCGTGGCCGGGCCGGGCATCGATGGGCCGCCGCAGGCCGCGACCGCCATGCTCAGCGCGAGAGCGCCGGCCGTCATCAGCCCGGCCCGGCGGGACCGAGGGTACCTTCTCGGGCAGCGATCCCTCTGTCGAGGGACGTCGTGCGTCGCGCCGTCGGGTTCGGTGTGTGGCCTGGACACCTCGGGCTGGCGATGCCCCAGCCCGAGCGCACCACGGGCCGAGACGATCGGGGCGGTGAGCGGCCTCGTAAGCAAGACGGCCCGCCGTCCACGAACCATTGGGAAGCGCCAGCGTCGAACCCAGGGACGAGATCGACCGGGCGGGCCGTTGACGGCGCCCGTGCCGGCCTCCGGCGGGTGCTGAGCTGGCATGGGAGTGTGCGGGTTCCCCGCTGGCATCGAGCGAGCCCCCTACGGAGCTGACGGTCTGCTGGGCGGCGGCGTGCCGATGTGTTGGAACCCGGCGGGTACCGCGATCTTGAGCACCGCCTGGTTGGCGGCCGTGGCGGGCAGCCAGGCGAAGACCGTCGTGTCGGTGACGTGGCCGGTCGAGGTCGACTGGATCGGCAGGTAGGTGGCCGCGTCCACCCACAGCGTCGTCGGTTTCGTCACAGGGTGGAGCCCCGAGGTCGTTGTCGTGGACACGAGGCGCAGCGCTCGTCGCCCGTCAACGATGTCGTGGCCGGCGAGGTTGTAGCGGCCTGCGGCCACGTCCTGCTCGATGGTCTGCGGGGTGAGCGGCGCGCAGGTCACGCCCTCGCTGTTGCGGGACCACCACTGCCTGTGGCCGTAGTCGATGATGACCGCCTGGCCGTCCTCGACGAAGACCGTCAAGGTGGTCTTGCCACCGACCGTCGTGTCAGCGCGGCACGCCCCGGTGGCGAGGTCCACCCAGGCCGTGGAGCCGAGCCCGGCAACCGACACCGTCGAGCGGACCTCTTCGATGTCGCCGCTCGTCCCGGCAAGCGCTCTCGTGACAGCCGTGAGCACCGCGGAGGTGCCCGGCGCCACGCCCGGTGGGTGTGACGAGGTGCGCGGAGCCGACAGCCAGCCAGGCACCACCGCCACCCCGATCACCGCCGCGGCTGCCGCACCGGCGATCGCCAGGAACCAGCCGCCGTGCCGAGGGCGCCAGCGCGCCGGGACCGGCCGTGCTCGGCCCGCCGCTTCCATCGACTGGAATAGCGCGGCACGCTGGCGGGCCTGGGCGTCTGGCGGCGGCGGCGCCGTATCCGGCTCGAGCTGGCCTACGAGCTCAACGAGTCGATCCATCACTGCTCCAGTTCCTCGGGTTGTGTCGACGGCGAGCCGCCGCCCAGGGTCCCCAAGCCTTCTTCGAGCCGGTGGCGGAGCCGGCTCAGCCGGGACCGGACGGTGCCGACGGGGACGCCGAGGGCAGCTGCGACGTCGAGGTAGCTCAACCCGTCCCAGACGTGCAGGAACAGGGCTTCCACGTCCTGTTGCGGTTCGGCCAGGAGCAGGCGGGCGAGCACGGCGAGGTCGGCTCGGGCCTCGGCGCGCCGCGCCGCCTGGTCGTCCTCGCTCGGCGATTCGGTTCCCGCCAGGGCGTGCAGCCGGGCGTAGGCGCGGTCCTCGGCCGCTCTCGCGCGGAGCGCGTCGCGGACAAGGTTGAGGGCGATCCGGTACAGCCACGGAAGGGCGCTCGGCCTGCTCAGGTCGTAGGAGTGGCGGGCCTCGAACGCCCGCCGGAACGTCTCGCCAGCGAGGTCCTCGGCCATCGTTCGCCCGACCCGGCGCTCACAGAACCGGTAGACCGCGGTGAAGTGGCGATCGAAGAGCGCGCCGAAAGAGGCCGGATCAGTTAGCGCCGCCCGCATCAATGTTGCGTCGTCCTCCGTTGCCACCGGCATCATCCTTGTCTTACGCATCAGGCGCCCAGGAGTTCCACAAGACGGGGCTCACTTTTGTCTGCGTGACGGGCTGGGCGATGTTGGTGGTCGGATCCCCCGGCGGTGAGGTGGCGGGTCGGGTCAGCGGGGGCTCTGTGCGGCTGGCTGGGCCGTCTCACCTGCGGGGAAGCGCGCTGCGTGGGTCCGGGCCGAGCGGTGCTGCGCCGGGAGGGTCGCGGCGAGCACTGGGATCAGCACGGCTGCGACGGCGAGGTGCATCAAGGCGAGGGCGACGCGCTGGGTGACGGTGACCCCGTGCCCGGAGAAAGGCATGGACAGCGAGAGCAGGGTGGCTGCCGTGGCGACGATTACCCAGGTGGCCCGTGGCCGCCGGGTCGTGCGCCCGATCAGGCTGGCGACGCCCCACCCGGCGACCGACGCCACCGCGGCGGCGGCGATGACGAAACCGATGGCGAGGTGTGCGGGGCGCCCAATGGCGCTGAAAGCCGGTCGTCGCAAGGTCACCCCGGCGCCGAAGCGAGCGACGAGCCATACGGTGACGGCGGCTCCGATGGCCCGGCGGCGCCGGCCGTCCGGACCGCGGACGTGGGGGCCGCGAGGAGGACGGGCCGGGTCCTGGCTTCGGTAGACACGGCCGGTGTCCTTTCGAGTGGGTGATGGGTTGTGGGCCTATGCGGTGGTGTCGAGGCCCCAGCTCAGGACTTGAACGGGGTGGATGCGGATGATCGCCCCGAGGGGCTCGCCGCCAGCGCCGACGGCCTCGGTGAGGGTCTCGCCGTCGCCGCGGACCATGACCGCGCGTGGCCGCCACGGGGGCAGGACGTCGTCGATGACCAAGGTGACCTTGGGGTTGTCCCGGGCATTTCGGAACTTTCTGGTCTTGGCGAAGTCCCGCCCGCCGATGTCGATGGTGTCTCGGCTTGGTTGTAGGACCAGCCGAGGGGGACCACGTGGGGCCGGCCGTGCGGATCGATGGTGGCGAGTCGCCCGAGGCGGCGCTCGGCCAGGTAGGACAGCTCGGCTTCGGAGAACACGCTCACGCTTCGCCTCCCGGCGTGGTCCGCTCCCTGGCGCTGGTGCCATGCCGGTACAGCAGGGCACCGAGCGGGGCGAGGTCGACCAGGAGCGCGACGAGCGGCTTCCGCCGAGATGACGGCGGGCAGGTTGAGGGCAAGCTCCTGAGGTCCTCCGACCGACCGACCGCTGTCGGGTGAGTATCCGAGCCGGGCCGACGTATTGACTTCAGGAACAGTCCAATGGAACGTCAGCCGGTTTCGATGGCGTCAGACCTGGCTCGGGCACCCCACGCCGACCGTTCTCCATCTGGAGTGGTGGACTGTCAGCGGCCTACGCCTCGCTGCCGGCTCTGCGTCACCACCGCGGTGCGTTTGGGACCGTCTTGATCATCTGCAACGCCGGGTTCTCGGAGTCCCAAAGCAATGGGAACTCTTCGAGTGGGCGAAAGCCGTAGGCGAGGTAGAACGATCGAGTCTCTTCGTAGCCGATGTCATCCTTCGACGGGCTCAACGTCTTGACCTGAAGGAACTCCACCCCCGATCTGGCAAGCGAGGCTTCGACGGCCCGTAGCATCGCCCACCCCACGCCCTTGCGATGATATTCAGGCAACACACCCATCACAAAGACCTCAGCCGCATATGGACTGTGCCTGACCAGGGTCGTGATTCCAATGTCTCGCCCTTCGGCGCTGGCAATCACCGACGGTGAACGATCGGCGACCGCCACGTACTCGGCGACTGAGGCTGGTATTCCGAACCAATGCGGCAGGGCATCGAGGATCGCCTGGCAGACGATCCCGCTACCCGATTCCTCCCACCGAGTCTTGATCTGCAAGGAGGCCATGGAGCGATTATGAAGATATTGCGGTGGGGGTGCCACCTACCACCGGGTCGGGGATAGCCCTATTGCTGCGATTTGTCCCCGGTCGTAGT
>JAJZMD010000266.1 GCA_021803085.1 Actinomycetes bacterium | reverse complement strand
GCACCCCGACATCGTCCTCGCCCGGGCCGTCGCCGCGGACGTGGTCAGCGCCACCGACGCCGAGCTGATCGCCACCACCCGCCTGGAGGGCGCCAACCTCGCCGCCATCGCCGAGGACCTCGGCGTCGACTACGAGACGTGCCGGATGCGTCGAAGGCGCGCCGAGGTCAAGCTGCGCGACTACCTGAACTCGGACTGGTACGAGCCGTTCGATTTTGTTGGAAAAGCGGCCGAAACCCCTTGTTCTTCTAGTAGGGGTCGCCCCCGGCACGGCCGGCCAGCGGACCGGCGACCGGGCAAGCGTCGCTCGAGCCCACCACCGAGGAGGTGAGAGTGCCCACCCCGGTCCGAACTGGACCACCGGGGCGACCCCCAACCCCACCCCGGCGCAGCGCCCGGGGCGCCGACCAAGGAGGCCACCACGACACATCCTGACCGCACACTATCCACCCCCTCAGCGCCCGCCGCAGGACGGGCCGGCGCAAGACAGGCCGCCGCACAGGCCACCGGAGAATCGACCGCTCGACGGGCCGACGGGACCACTCGCGCCGCTGCCCAACGCGGCGGCCAACGACTCGGGCAGCAGATGGCGAGACGTCTGGTCGTGGCCGGCCTGCTCGCCGGTGCCCTCGCCGTGGTGCTCGCCTCGCCCGCCTACGCGGCCGGCGGCGGGACCCAGACCCTCAGCGGGCTGATCTCGAACCTCACCACCTGGATCGTCGGGATCCTGGCCGGGGTCGCCACGCTGTTCCTGACCATCGGCGGGCTGCGCTACCTGACCGCCGGCGGGGACCCCGGACAGGTCGAAAAGGCGAAGACGGCCCTCAAGTCCGCGGCCGTCGGCTACGCGCTCGCCGTCCTCGCCCCGCTCATCGTGTCCATCCTCGCCTCCCTCGTCGGCGGCGGCTGATGCGACTCCTCTCCGCCTGGCGACCCCGGCACCCGATCCGCCTCGCCGCCGGCGTCGTGTTCGCCGTCCTGGCCCTCGCGACCGCCGGCCACCACACGGCACCCTCCGTTCGCGACAGGGCTGGGACGGCAGGGACCGCGGTCGTCCTCACCGCCGCTCGCACGGCTTCGCCCACGGCGACCGCCGCTACTACCACCGGGGCAACGACCACCAGCTCGCAGACGTCAGGGTCGGGGACAGGTGGCTCAGGGACCGCCGGTGAGGGCCCGCCGCCGATCCAGGTCGGCCCGGGCGGCACCACCACGCCGAGCGTGCCGGCGTCGGGGAGCGGCGGAACGGTGAGCGGCGGCACCCAACCCTCGCCGGGGCTGTTCGACATCACCGGCCACATCGAAGCCGCCATCGACGACTGGTTCAGAAGCCTCGTCACCGACGCCTTGGACCCGGTCCTCACCCTCCTCGGTCACACCCTCCTCGCCACCCCGAACGTCACCGCCCAGAGCAGGGTCGGCCAGCTGTGGCGGATGACCGAAGGGATCGCCGACGCCTTCTTGGTGCTCTTCGTCTTGGCCGGCGGGGCGATCGTCATGGGCTACGAAACCTTCCAGACCCGCACCGCCCTCCGTGACGTCCTGCCAAGGATCGTCGTCGCCGCGATTGCGGTGAACGCCAGCCTGGGTCTCGCCGGGCTGGCCATCTCGACCGCCGACTCGCTGTCCGCTGCGGTGCTCGGCCAAGGCGTCGACGCGGCCAACGCCGCGGTCGTGCTGCGCCAGCTGGTCTTGGGCTCGCTCGCCTCGGGCGGGATCTTCGTCGTGCTCTTGGGTGGGGTGGTCGCCGTGCTCGCCGTGGTGCTGCTCGCCACCTACGTCGTGCGCCTCGCCTTGGTCATCTTGCTGGTGGTCGCCGCCCCGATCTGCCTCGTCTGCCATGCCCTCCCACAGACCGAGGGTCTGGCCAAGCTGTGGTGGCGGGCCTTCTCGGGCACGCTCGCCGTCCAGGTCGCCCAGTCGCTGGTCTTGATCACCGCTTTGCGGGTGTTCCTCGCCTCGGGCGGGCCGGCCAACCTGGGCATCGCCTCGACCGGCGGGGTCATCGACCTGCTCGTCTCGGCATGTCTGTGCTGGGTGCTGGTCAAGATCCCCGGCTGGGTGAGCCGGGTCGTGTTCTCCGGATCCCGGGGCCGTGGCGGGATCGGCCGGGTCGTGCGCGACGTGGTCATCTACAAGGGCGCCAAGGCCCTCGCCGCCGGAGTCGGGCTGTGAGCCCCGCCACCGGACGCCGGCGCGACGAGGACAGCGGCCGGGTCCGGATCCCCGCCGATGTCGACCGGCCCGACAAGCTGCTGGCCGGCCTGACCGCCCGCCAGCTCGCCATCCTCGCCGTCGCTGCCGTAGCCCTGTGGGCCGGCTACGCCGCCACCCGACACCTCGTCCCGCCCGCCGCCTACGGCGCGGTCGCCATCCCCGTCGCAGCCGCCGCCGTGCTGCTGGCGTTGGGGCGGGTGGAAGGCGTCCCCGCGGACCGCTGGGTGATTGCGGCGTGGCGGCATCGCAGGTCGTCCCGCCGGCTCGTCCCCGCACCCGACGGCATCCGAGCTGTCCCCAGCTTCCTCGCCGAGGCTGCCGGGCCCCATCCGGCGGCGCTGCCCGCGCCGCTGCGCCTCCCCCTCGCCGGCATCGGAGCCAACGGCGTGGTCGACCTCGGGACCGACGGTCTGGCGGTGATCTGCCTGGCGAGCGCGGTCACCTTCAGCCTGCGAACCCCTGCCGAGCAGGAGGCACTGGTCGCAGGGTTCGCCCGGTTCTTGAGCTCGCTCGCCGAACCGGTCCAGGTCCTCGTGCGGGCCGAGCGACTCGACGTCCGCCCCGCGATCGACGCGCTCTTGGACGCGGCGCCAGGCCTCCCGCATCTCGCTCTGGAGCAGGCAGCCCGCGACCACGCGGCGTTCCTCGCCTATCTCGCCACCAGCGGAGACCTGCTTCGCCGAGAGGTGCTCGTCGTGCTCCGCCAGCCGGCCGGCCAGGCCGGCGCCGAGGGAGATAGGTCCGGGCGTCTCCTGCGCCGGGCTGCCGAGGCGGTGAGCGCGCTCTCTGCGGCAGGGGTCAGCCTCTCGGTCCTCGACGGCGCGGCCGCAAGCGGTGTCCTCGCTCGCAGCCTCGACCCGGCCGGCCCGCCGCGGCCCGGAGCGCTCGCGGGCTCGTCAAGCGGGATCGACGAGCCGGTGACTCTCACACGCCGTGCCCCCACCACTGCGTCGTCCGGCGATCCGTCTCAGGAAGGAGCCACCCGATGAGCAGACTGCTCGCCCGCATCCCTCGGCCGGCGGCCAAGTCGGCGACGCCGTTCGGCCCCGACTCGGTCGAGGTCCACCCCCGGGCGCTTCAGGTCGGGGACGGCTGGTGCCGCAGCTTCGCCGTCACCGGCTACCCGAGAGAGGTCGGGCGGGGCTGGCTGGAGCCGCTGTGTGCCCACCCCGGACGCCTCGACGTCGCCGTGCACATCGAGCCGGTCCCCGCCGCGCTCGCCGCCGAGCGCCTGCGTCGCCAGCTCGCCCGCTTGGAGTCGGGCCGGCGCGCGGATGCGGCCAAGGGCCGTCTCGCCGATCCGGACGTCGAGGTCGCCGCCGAGGACGCCCGGGAGCTCGCCGCAGGGCTCGCCCGGGGCGAGCAGAAGCTGTTCCGGGTCGCCCTCGTCCTCACCGTGCATGCCGGAGACGAGAAGCAGTTGGACGCCGAGTGCGCCCGGGTGCGGGCCCTGTGCGCGTCGATGCTTCTCGACGCCCGGCCGGCTACCTGGCGGAGCCTCCAGGGCTGGGCGTCCAGCCTGCCGCTTGGGGTCGACGCCCTCGGCCAGCGCCGGGCGTTCGACACCGACGCGCTCGCCGCCAGCTTCCCCTTCGCCTCTGCCGAGCTGTCGGCTGCGACCGGCGTCCTCTACGGCACCACGGCGAGTGGCACCGGGCTCGTCTGCTGGGACCGCTTCGCCCAGGACAACCACAACTCGGTCATCCTGGCGCGCTCGGGAGCGGGCAAGTCCTATCTCGCCAAGCTCGAAGCGCTCCGCTCCCTCTATCAAGGGATCGAGATCGCGGTCGTCGACCCCGAAGACGAGTACCGCCGCTTGGCCGAGACCGTCGGCGGCGCCTACGTGCACCTCGGCGCCCCCGGGGTGCGGGTCAACCCCTTCGACCTCGACGCCGGGACCGAGACCGGTGCCGGCGACGGCGGGCCAGGCAACGACGACCCCCTGGGCGACGACCCGGGGGATGAGCCGGGCGACGCGCTGGCGTCGGGGCCGGTGGTGCGCCGGGCGCTGTTCGTCCACACCCTCGTCGCCGTGCTCCTCGGCGAGAAGCCCGACCCGGCGAGCGCCGCCGCGCTCGACCGCGGCATCGTCTCGGCCTACGAGTCGGCGGGGATCACCGCCGATCCCCGCAGCCACGCCCGCCCCGCACCACTGCTGGCCGACCTCGCCGCCGCACTCGACGCCGACGGCGACCCCGCAGCCCGCACCCTCGCCGCCCGCCTTGCCCCCTATGTGTCGGGAACGCACCGGGGGCTGTTCGACGGGCCGACCACCACCCGGCCCGACGGGCATCTCGTCGTCTTCAGCCTCCGGGACCTCCCCGACGAGCTCAAAGCAGCCGGCACGCTGCTCACCTTGGACGCCATCTGGCGGCGGGTGTCGGACCCGGCCAGGCGCAAGCGGCGTCTCGTGATCGTCGACGAGGCGTGGCTGCTCATGGCCGAGCGCTCGGGGGCCGAGTTCCTCTTCCGCATGGCCAAGTCCGCCCGCAAGCACTGGGCCGGACTCACCGTCGTCACCCAGGACGCAGCAGACCTCCTCGGCTCCCCCCTCGGCCAGGCCGTCGTCGCCAACGCGGCCACCCAGATCCTGCTGCGCCAAGCACCACAGACCATCGACACCCTCGCGGAATCCTTCGGGCTGTCGGCCGGCGAGCGGGCCTACCTCCTCGGCGCGGCGAGAGGCCAGGGCCTCCTTGCCGCAGGCGTCGACCGGGTCGCCTTCAGCGCGCTCGCGAGCCCGGCCGAGGATGCCATCTGCCGGACCGGCATCAGCGACGCGCTCTGTGACGTCCCCGACCTCTGACCCCCACCCGCCAACCCTGATCGCCACAGCCGTACCGACCACAGCCAGCCAGGAGAACCCAGTGCCCAGCACCGCCCCGACCGTCCCCGTCACCCAGCCACCGCCGGCACCCCACCTGCCTTCGGGGCCGCTCGCCCGCTACCTCGCCCACCCCGGCCCGACGACCGCCCGCCTTCTCCACCACGTTGCCCACGTGTTGGCCCACGTGGCCGTAACGGCCGGCCCGGTCGCCCTCGGCGTAGGTGTCGTCGCCCTCGTGGCGCTGCCGGCCGCACGGCGCGCCCAGGCCAGGCGGATGGCCCGGGGCGCCCGCCTGGTCGAGGTGCTCAGCCCGCCGGTCGTCGACCCCGAAGGGGCGGCCACGCTTTGGACCAACCTCGTCGCCCTGCTGCGCCCCGCGTGGCGCCGGGTGCTGTTCGGCCAGCCGCACCTCGGCTTCGAGGTGGTCGCCTCCGACGCCGGGCTCACCATCTCCCTGTGGGTGCCCGGCGGCATCCCCCCGGGGCTCGTCGAGCGGGCCGTCGAGGCCGCCTGGCCCGGGGCACGCACCGAGACCCAGCCCGCCACGCCGCCGCTAACCGGGCCTGGCGTCGCGACGGGCGGGGCCCTCACCCTGGCTGCCGGCGAGCAGTACATGCTGCGCACCGAGCACAAGGTCGACCCCCTCCGCCCGCTCCTCGGCGCGCTCGCCGCCCTCGGCGAAGGCGAGACCGCGTGCGTCCAGGTCCTCGCCCGGCCCGTCACCGGCCGGCGCCTCGCCCGCCTCCACAAGAGCGCCACGGCACGCCGTGCCGGGCGCCCCGCCACCCGGACCGCGCGCCTGCTCGACCTCGTCACCCCCGGGCCCGCCACCCAGCCGGACGCCGTCGACCCGACCCGGGCGGCAGACGTGGCCGACATCTTGGACAAGGCCGCCCAGCCGTGCTGGGCGATCGCCGTCCGCTACGCGGTCGCCACCACCGCCACCGACCACCAGGCCAAAGCACGCCTGCGCGGCCGGGCCCATGCCGTGGCGA
This sequence comes from Actinomycetes bacterium, assembly GCA_021803085.1. GTDB lineage: Bacteria > Actinomycetota > Acidimicrobiia > Acidimicrobiales > RAAP-2 > JAJYVT01. The sequence goes on along the minus strand of JAJZMD010000266.1, from coordinate 1,344 downwards.
CCGCGTTCGCGCTCTTCTCGGGTCGCAACCGCCTCGAACGCCATCGCCTCGCCCACCCCGCACGGGTGCTCGCCGCCCGCCGGCTCGGCAAGGGCAACCTCGTCTCGGTCGCCGAGCTCGCCGCCCTCGCACATCTGCCGACCGATGTCGCGGTGCCGGGGCTCGCCCGGGCCGGCGCCAACGCCGTGCCCCCACCCCCCGCCGTCGCCCGGCCCGCTGCTGCCGGCGCGCCCGGCCCGGATGCCTCCCCAGCAACCAGTGCGCCCAAGGTGCTCGGCGACGCCCAGGCCGGCGGGCGCCGCCCCGTATGCCTCGCCGTCCCAGACGCCCGCTACCACCTCCACGTCATGGGAGCGACCGGGTCGGGCAAGTCGACGCTGCTCACCAACCTCGTCCTCGGTGACGTCGAAGCCGGCCGCGGAGTGGTCGTGATCGACCCCAAGGGTGATCTGATCACCGACCTGTGCGACCGGCTCCCCGAAGGCGCCGAGGCGCGCACCGTGCTCGTCGACCCCGAGGACCCCGACGCCGCCCCGGTCTTGAACGTGCTGTCGGGACCGGACCCTGATCTCGCGGTCGACAACCTGGTCGGGATCTTCCGCTCCATCTTCTCCGCCTTCTGGGGGCCGCGCACCGACGACGTGCTGCGCTCGGCGTGCCTCACCCTGCTCCGCCACGCAGCAGCGACCGGCACCTCGACCAGCCTCGCCGATGTGCCCCGGTTGCTCTCCGACGACGAGTTCCGGAAGCCTCGCATCGCTGTGGTCTCGGGCGACACCGTCGGGCTCGGCGGGTTCTGGAAGTCCTACGAGCAGATGTCCGAGGCGAGCCGGGCGCAGGTGATCGGGCCGGTGATGAACAAGCTTCGGGCGTTCTTGCTCCGAGACTTCGTCCGCCAGGTCGTCGGGCGGCCCGACTCGAGCTTCGACATGGGCCAGGTATTGGACGGCGGCATCTGCCTCGTCCGGGTGCCCAAGGGCATTCTGGGCGAGGAGACCGCGCGGCTCTTGGGCTCCTTCGTCGTCGCCAAGGTGTGGCAGACCGCCACCCATCGGGCGCGACTCGGCCAGGCCGCCCGGGTCGACGCCTCGCTCGTCGTAGACGAAGCCCAGAACTTCCTCCACCTCCCGCGCAGCTTCGACGAGATGCTCGCCGAAGCGCGGGGCTACCGGCTCTCCATGGTCCTCGCCCACCAGCACTTGGGCCAGCTCCCCAAAGAGCTGCGCGACGCGGTCTCGGCGAACGCCCGGACCAAGGTGTGGTTCTCCATGTCCCCCGAGGACGCCCACGTGCTCGCCCGCCACGTCGCCCCCGAGGTCTCCGAGCACGACCTCTCCCACCTCG
>JAJZMD010000018.1 GCA_021803085.1 Actinomycetes bacterium | reverse complement strand
TGCATAGCTGCTACCGCAGAGGGACCCGCACGCCATCCAGGCACGCCGGGGAGACGCCACCGGCACCATCATCAAGGAACCGCCTGGTCACAGGGTCGCCGACACTCACTCCTGGAGCGCCGCACCCCGCTGATTTAGCGCCCGGCTCGGTGCGCTGCTCGGACGCCACGCTCTACGCCTCGATCCTGCGTTTCGACGACGACCTTCTCGTCAACGTGCACTTCTGGGGCAACGCGGCGGCCGCCTCCCCCGTGCTGCACCTGCGAAGCGGGGCCGGTGGCGACGCGGGCGTGGCCGCCAACGTCATGCAGTCGTTCGACCGAGTGTGGGCGGATGCTCAGCCTGTGGTGGGGTAGACGAGCACGCTCGCCCACGCGCCGCACGCGGTGCCTTCGCCTTCGGGGCCGAGCCCGTCGTTGGAGCGGGCTTTGACCGACACCTGGTCGACGTCGAGGCCGAGCGCACCGGCGATGTTGGCGCGCATCTGCTCGATGTGTGGTCGAAGCTTCACCGGTCCGAGGACGACGAACGCGTCGACGTTCGCGACGGTGAATCCCGCGGCGGCGACGTGCCCGGCGAACTGGCGGACGAAGTCGAGGCTACGAGCGTCTTCTGCGTCGGGGTCATCCTCGGGGAAGTGCGTGCCGAGATCGCCGTCGGCGATCGCTCCTGCCAGCGCGTCGATGAGAGCGTGGCACACGACGTCGCCGTCGGAGTGGGTGTTGAACCCGACGTCGGCCGGCACCGTCACACCCCCGAGCACGAGCGGGTAGCCGGGGAACAGCCGGTGCACGTCGTGCCCGAGGCCGGTGCGTCCTGTCGTCACCGCCGGCTCGCCGTCTTCAGGCCCAGACGGCGCTCGATCTGCTCGGCGGCGTCGAAGAGGTCCGGCAGGTTCATGATGGTTGCCCGGTGGACGACCGACCCCGCCGGATACCGCGCCAGGATGCTGGCGACCCGCTCCTCGGCGGTGCAGCGCTCGCCGGTCGGCGACGAGGTCAGGTCAGCCCACGTGAGCGCTGTCTGCGCTGCTGCCGGGGGCTGCGGGAACTCCGATTGGAGTTGGGAATGCAGGTCCCGCAGGCGGGCCTCTTGGCCGGCTCGGGTGTGCCACGCCACCAGCCGGCACACCGTGTCCGGCCAATGGTTGGCTCGCAGCCAGCGTGCCCCGTCGAGCGAGTGGAACCCTGTATCGACGAGCAGCGGCGCATAGCCGACGTCGTGGAGCCAGGCCGCGTCGACGAGCGCGGTTGCCCACAGCGGCTCGAGCAGATGGCAGGCCCGATCGGCTTGCGCAGCCACTGCCCGCGTATGAGCGAGGCGGCTACCGACATCCGCGAGCAGCTCCGTTGCCACGGCGGGCGCGTCCACAAGCACGACTCTACCGGGCCACCCCTGCGATGCCCGGGCCACCCCCTTGATCCCTGAGCCACCCCCACGATGCCCGGGCCACCCCCTTGATCCCTGAGCCATGTTTTCGGCGCCCGGGCCAGTTCTGCGGCGCCGAGGCTGGCATCGTGCGACCGGCGTGGGGGGGAGGGGGATCTTCACCTTCTCCCATCTTCTGCGCGGTTGGCGCTGGTCACCGGCGTGTGCGTTCGCGGGCCGGCAGGTGCGGTGTGCAGACCGGCATGTTGCGTTGGTGATAGCGCAGAAGTGTGGCGCAGGGCTGGCCTGACGGGCTGTGGACAACCGGTGGCGGTCTGCGGATCGTCTCGACGGGCAGCGCGCAGGGCGTCGATCGCGTCGGACGCGAGGCTGGCGGCTGGTTTCGGGGCGCGCCGATGCCGCCGGGGTCGCCGGCGGCGGTCAGACGCGGGTGCTGCGGAGCCGGTCGGCGAGGGTCGGGCCGGCGCGGGCTCGGGGCAGGGTCCCCGGCGGGCTGTGCGTGTCGGCGCGAGGAGCGACGCCGGTGGTGTCGAGCTGGTCGGGCGGGCAGGGGTGCTGTGCCCAGCGGGCGACAAGCTCGGCGGGGTCGAGGTCAGCCCAGCGGGCGACGAGCGCGGCGCACGCGGCATGGATGTGGGCGGCGACCGGCGCAGCCCGGGTGGCGACGAGTGGCGACAGGCCGAGCTGGGCGCCGTCGGGGAGCTGGCGGAGAATGCCAGCCAGCCAGCGGCTTTCGGCGTCGACTTGCTGGTGGCGGCGGGTCCGCTCGGAGTCGTCGCGCGCCTCGCTGGCGCGGCGCTCTGCTTGGCGGCGGCGCCGCTGGTTGTCGGCGTCGCGGGCAGCGTCGAGCTCGTCGGCGAGGTGGCGAACCCGGGCGACGAGAACCGCCATCGGGTCTCGAACTTCGGCGAGCGTGCCCCGCGCCGCGAGCCGTTCGAGAACGGTGCGGGCGGCGGCGCCGGTGGCGAGGAGGTCGGCGAGCGCGTGGGTCAGGGCCGCAGACGGCGGCACGGCGAGATGGTGGTGGTCGACGAGGCGGCGGGCGACATCAGCGGCGGGTCCGGCGCGGTGTCGGGCTTCGCTGCGGATCCGGCGGCGGTCGTGGCGTTTCGGTGGGGTGGCTGCCGTCAGGGCGACGAGGGCGGGTCGAGCGAGCAGCGTGAGCGCCATCGGCCGGCCGCGGTGTGTCTGGCAGGTGACGAGCCCGGCGTGGTTCAGCTCGGCGAGAGCGGCAGACAGCCGCCGCCAGCCGACCCCGACGTGGTCGCACAGCCGGGTTTTCGTCCACCCGTCGGGCAGCTCGGCGGTGCGATGGTCGCAGAGCAGCAACAGCAGCACCAGCAGACTGGTCGCTGTCCACGACAGGTGGTGTTCGTCGGCGATGGCGGCGAGCGACCCGCGGGCCAGGGCGACGAACCGTTCGTGGGTGCGTGCCCGGTCGTGCAGGAGGCTCGAACGGCTGGCTCTGGGGGTGAGCGTCACCCGGCCGGGGTGAAACAGGTGCAGGTCGGCGTGGCCGACACCGCAGGCGGCGAGCTGGTCGAGCGCGCGGCGCAGCCGCCGCCACGGCATCCGCTGCTGTTCGGCGAACGCCACCGAGCAAAACGGGGTCAACTCGTCGGTCCGCCAGTCGACGCGTTCAGCGAGAGCGACCGCCACACCGAGCGCGGCGAGCCCGTGGCCGTCTCTGCGGCCGGCGGGCCGGCCGAGCAGATCGACAGCGTCGAGGCGGATGGGGACGAACCCCGCCGTGGTGCTCACAGCTCGACGAGACCGTCCCGGCTCGAGTCCGCACCGTCCCGGCTCGAGTCCGCCGGCCCGGCGCCAACTCGACCAGCCGCAACCGCGGCGGAGACAGCAGCGGGGTGGCTGGCGGTTCGGCCGGTCCTGGCCGGCTGGCGCTCGGCGGGGAAGCGCCGCACCGTGCCGGTCGCCGCCGCCCGACGTGGCACCGCAGGGTCCGTGACGCCAACCCGTGCAATGCGATCGCGTGCGCCACCATCGCCTGCGTCTGTGGTCGCAGCGACCGGCCTGGCAGCCTCGATCGGCAGCTCCGGCCGGCGGGACAGCCGGGCGGCAGTGTCCGGCCGCGTGCGGACGCCGGCGGCCGAGGTGGATGCGGCGTACGGCCGCGGACGGGTGCCGGCGGCCGAGGCGGGTGCGGCAGGGGGGTCTGCGCTGGCGGCGGGGTGGTCGTGGATCCAGGCGAGGCTGCCGGTGCCGAGCCGGGTCATCGCTCTGGTGACGGTGACGTAGGCGAGCATCGCGTCGTCGCGGGGGATCGGCCCGGGCTCACCGGTGGTTGGGTCGGGCTTCGGAGGGCGGAAGTCGGAGGCGACGACAAGCGCGACAGGTGTTCCGTGGTCGTGGGCGACCATGACTTCGGCGACACAGCCGCCGTTCGTCCGGCACAGGACTGCGTCGGGCGCGTCGACCGGCTGGAGCGTCGAGCGGCGGCCTGGCGCGCCGGTGAGCCGCAGCGGCGCGCCGAGGACATCGAGCCACAGGTTCGCTTCGGTGGCGACCGCCGGGCCGAACCGCCATGACTGGGTGAGCTGCACCCGATGTGCGGCGTCGACCCGGGTGAGGAAGTCCGTCGCTCCCCGCCACGAGAAGATCGCCTGGGCGCTGTCACCGACCGCGACGAGCTGGGCGTTTTGGTGGACGACGACATCGGCGACAGCGGGATCCGCGTCCTGGGCTTCGTCGAACAAGATGTAGTCGTGGGCGAGGGTCGGGTGGGAGAGCTGCCAGAGCTTCACGTACACGTCGTGCGACGGCTTCAACCTGCCGTCGGGCCGGCATAGGTCGTCCCACGCCCTGCGGGCCACAGCGGCGACGGTGTGCGCGAGTCCGCCGAGGTTGGCGGTAGGGGCGGTTGGCGGCAGGTAGACGTGCCGGGCGGTGATCTCCTCGTCGGCGCTGTGGCAGAACCGCTCCACGGTACGAAGCGCCATCGTCGCTACCGCACTCGGGTACAGCATCAGGTTGTCGCCGAGCGCGACGGCCGGCGCCCGGAGGATCCCTGTGGCTTCGCGGCTGGTGACCCTGGGGCCGTTGAGCCGATGGCGGATCGGGCTGCCATGGGACCGGTAGGCAAGCGAATGCGCGGTGCGGCACTCGACGCTCCGAGGAAACGACCGTTCGGCTTCGAGCTGGATTGCCTTGTTGAACGCGACGTACAGCCCGTTCGCGCCCGGCCGGGATTCGGCGAGCATCCGAAGCGTCGACGTCTTCCCGGTTCCCGCCCCGGCCTCGACGACCAGCGTGCCACCCGACCCGAACGCGTCGACAGCGGCCTGCTGCTCGGCGGTCGGCGCCAGCGTGCTCACAGTCCCGGCTCCTTGTCACGCCCGGGTTGGGTGCCGCCAAGGTCGGCCGGGCTGGACCCGGCCGGCTGAGCGCGAAACGGCCTGCCGGGCCGCCTGGTGGCGGTCACCACGGTGCCGGCGCGGGCGGTCCCGGGGGTGTCGACGGCCTTGGCGAGGCGCCGGATTTCGGCTGGGTCCCGGCCGAGGAGCCCGGCGGTCAGCTCCACACCGACCACCGCTGCCATCTCCCTGACCGTGCGGTCCACCTCGCCTCGAGCCTCAGCGACGAGCCGGTCCTGTTCGGCGATCGCCTCGGCTCGCCGGGCGATCACCCGGTCGAGGTGTGCTGCTGCGTGGGTGTGCGCCTTGTCGAGCGCGGCGATCGTGCGTTGCGCGTCGCGAACGGTGCTGCGGACAGCCATGGACCCTCCCTTCGGAAGCGGCCACGCCGACCGCTCCTACCGGAAAGACATCCAGCCGTCCACGCTATGACGACCCCACCGCCTGCAGACCGCCCGGCGACCACAGGACGACGTCAGGCTGCCGACCCCGCAGATGGCGCCGCAGGTGTCCGAGCGAGCCAAGCCAGCTCGGCGCTGTCCAGACCGGTGAGCTGTTCGGCGAGCCGACCCAGCTCGACGACGGCCCGGGAGGCGGCCGCCAGCTCGACCCGCGCCGAGGTCACAGCGGCGTCCTCGGTAGCTCGAACCCGCTGTTCGGTTCGGACGGCTGCGCCGACTGCCGGGCGGGCGCGCACCGCCCGGGCGACCACGGCCGCGTCGGCAGCGGTGTGGATCCGCCGCCGGCGACAGGCGGCCTCCCAGCGGCGCACACCGAGCCCGCCCGTTGCGCGCACAACATCTTGGGCTGCTCGGGCGACCAGCCGGTCACGGCGGACTGTCGCCCGCCGCCACCCGTCGAGCGCCAACTGCCACCGCTCGACTCGCACAGCCACCACTTCGACTGCCGCGTCCACGCCTTCGCGCACCACCCATAGCTGTACCACCCAGACCCGGTCCGCGTCCCCCGCTCTCAACAACAGGCGCTCGCTCCGGCCATAGGCCTCCGCTCACGTTCGCTCGCCAGCTCGCTCATGTACCTCACACGTCTGGCACTCGAGGTCGAGCCGGCCTCGGGACCGCACCGGCGGCCGGACCCCGGGCCCGCCGAGCTGGGCCGACGCCCGGGCCGGGACATGGTCCGTCCATAGCCTGGACGGCTCGCTTCCCACCGCGGAGGGTCCTGTCGTCGGGACTGGCCCCGCAGGTGGGAGGTGCGACGGTGATCTCGATCCGCCGGATCAGCTTGGGTGGCGGATTCCGCTACCTGATGACGTCAGTTGCCGCGGGCGACGGTGCCGCCGAGCGGCTCAACCGGCTGGCTCGCTACTACGCCGAATCGGGAACCCCGCGGGGGATCTTCCTCGGTGCCGGGTTGGCCGACGTCGACAGCGGACGGGGTGTCGAACACGGCTCGGAGGTCACCGAAGAGCACCTGTGGAACATGCTCGGTGCGTGTGCCGATCCGGTCTCCGGTGAGCCGGTCGGACGCACGCCGGCGGCGTCACCGACGGCGGCGCCGGTGGCAGGGTTCGACCTGACGTTCTCACCGCCGAAGTCGGTGTCGGTGGCATGGGCGCTTGCCGACCAGGGCACCAAAGCGGTCATCTACGAGTGCCACCGTCGAGCCATCGACTACGTCCTCGCCTACGCCGAGCGCACCGTGTTCCGCTCCCGATCGGGGACGGCCGGGGTGGTCGAAGAAGACGTCAGCGGTGTGATCGCAGCGGCGTTCACCCATTGGGATTCTCGTGCCGGCGATCCGCAGCTCCACGATCATGTCGTCGTCTGGAACCGAGCGAAGAGCAGCAGCGACGGGCGGTGGCGGACCCTGGACAGCCGGGCGATATTCCGCTCCACCGTGGCGCTCTCCACACTCCACCAAGGCGTCCTCGCCGACATGCTGACCGCCACCCTCGGCGTGGGATGGGACGCACGAACCCGCCGCCATTCCACCAGACCGAAGGTACTTGGATAGCGGGGTCCACCCACTCGCCGAGGCACGCGCGTACCGTTGGGAATTCCGACCCGCGACCCCTATCCGAGCAGTGACGCCGGTTCGATTGCCGAGCTGACGGCAGCGGTCGTCCGTCTGGAAGCCCGGATCTCCGAGCTCACTGAGACGCTTGCTGCACGTGACGAATCGCTCGCCAGCCGTGACGCACGCATTGCCGAGCTGGAGAAGCTGTTGGAGGACAGCCGGCGTTCGGGGAAGCGCCAGGCCGCACCGTTCTCCAAGGGCGGACCGACCGACGAGCCCAAGCGTCCAGGACGTCGGTCCGGTGAGCACCACGGGCGCCACGGCCATCGTGTCGCACCGGTCGGTCCGGTCGACCGGGAACTCATGGCCCCCTTGCCGTCGTTGTGTCCGGACTGTGGTGGCGCGATCGAGCACGTTCGAGACGCTGAACAGTTCCAGTGCGAACTGCCCGCCGCCCGGCCCGTCGTCACCCGCTTCACCGTCGGGGTCGGCCGCTGCTCCCGCTGCAAGAAGCGCCTCCAGGGCAGGCATCCCGAGCAGACCTCCGATGCCCTCGGGGCTGCCGCCAGCCAGATCGGACCCCATGCCAGAGGCCTCGCCACCTGGCTGCACTACGCACTCGGGCTCAGCTTCGCCAAGACCTCGGCCGTGCTCTCCCAGCTCGGGGTGCCC
>JAJZMD010000197.1 GCA_021803085.1 Actinomycetes bacterium | reverse complement strand
GTGGGCAGACCTTGGCGTCGCCGTCTTCCTGGGTGCGGTGTTCGCCCAGTTGGGCTTCATCGGTCACGACGCTGGGCACCAGCAGGTCTTCGCCTCTCGGCGCGCCAATCGGCTGCTCGGCCTCGTGATCGGAGACGTGCTGATCGGCCTGAGCTTCGGATGGTGGGTCTCCAAGCACAGTGCTCACCACTCCCACCCGAACGAGATAGGTCGTGATCCCGACGTCGGATCGGATCTCTTCGGGGTCTTCGAGGGCGCGAACTCAATGAAGCGTGAAGGCCCTGCCCGCATACTCGCGCGATGGAGGGCACCTCTGTTCTTTCCGCTGATGCTTCTCCGAAGCGTGGGCTTGCACGTATCCGGGATCCGGCACCTCGTCCGCCGACACGACCGGGCCACGGTCGTCGAGAAGTTGCTCGTCTTCCTTCATGCGGGGATGTTCTTCACGATCGTGCTGTTGGTGCTGGGCCCACTCAAGGCGATCGCATTCGTAGCCGTCCAACAGACGGTGTTCTCGTTCTACCTCGGCATGAGCTTCGCGCCCAATCACAAGGGGATGCCCATCATCCCGGCAGGTGCGAAGCTGGACTTCGCCCGCCGGCAGATAATCACTTCCCGGAACGTATCGGGTGGTGCTTTGCTCACCTTTGCGCTCGGCGGACTCAACTACCAGATCGAACACCATCTATTCCCGTCGATCCCGCGGCCGAACCTGCAGCGTGCGCAGGCTCTCGTCAAGGCCTCTTGCCGGGCCGCCCACGTCGACTATTGCGAGCTGAGCTTCTTCGACTCCTTCCGAATGATCGTTCACCACCTACAGACAGATGGGAAAGGGGTCCAACGTGGCCGACAAGACTCCCCGGAAAACCGCCAACTCGAAGAAGTCTGGCAAGACGCTCAAAGAGAAGCGGCAAGCCAAGAAGGACAAGGAGCAGGCCCGGAAAGGGCTCGGTCGCTGACCATTCGTTGAGCCTGTCGCTCTACGGACGGGGGCTGGCACGGCAGCGACAGAAGCTCGCCGTGTTGCCGCACGGCCAGCTGCGCTGCCAGAAGGTGGCAGCTTCCACCTACCGAACCGCCACGGGCGCGTTTCGGTCGGCGCCGCTCCTGTACGCGAAAGAGCCGGGCTCCGACGGCCCGGCTGTCCCATTATGCTCGAGCAGGGCGTACCGGGTCAAGGCCAGTCCCGGCCTCTGTCGAAGGGCGGGCCGCCCCCCGGCCCTTCCCTTTCCGGGCTCCCCCCGGCGCGGGGGTTTTGGCCTGCCGTGCGCGCTGTTCCCTGCCTTCTCCCGTCGTGTCGAGTGGGCGAGGGGGGACTTGAACCCCCACATCCTTTCGGACACAGGAACCTGAATCCTGCGCGTCTGCCTATTCCGCCACTCGCCCGAGTGCGGCAGTCAGCGTAGCCGAGCCTCGACGTCCGGCTTCGGGGCTCAGGTAGGCGCTCGTGCGACGCGGCACAACACGTCACCGTGCCCCCATGTGCGCGCCGAGCATACGGATGACGTGGGCCGCTTGCTGGTACGTCCGGCGTCGTGAGCCGCGCTGCCAGGTGCACGGAGCGCCCGAATGGGTGCGTGGAGTGGCCCCGGGTGAGCCCTCGCCCAGGGGGCTGGGATCGGGGCGGCCGCCGGCGATGCCCCTCGCCCAGGTGGGAGGCAGAGGGACCAGTAGGATTGCTCGAACTTATGGGACTCCAGCAGTTCGAGGAGCGACTCGAGCGCCTAGTGGAGGGCACGTTGTCGAAGCCGTTGCGCAGCACTCTCCAGCCGATCGAGATCGGGCGCAGGCTGACCCGCGAGATGGATCTCCATCGCCGCGTCGGCGTCCGCGGCCTCATCGCGCCGAACTCGTTCACGGTGACCCTGTCGCCTGCCGACGTCGACCGGTTCGCCAACTTCGTCGACGCGCTCTCCAGGGAGCTCGCGGACGCCGCCCGCGAGCACGCCAGGATCGAGGGCTATTCCTTCGTCGGCCCCGTGGACGTCCAGGTCTACGAGGGAACCCGGCTCCGGCCCGGGCGGTTCGTGGTGACCGCCGAGGTCGTCGAAGGGCCGGAGGAGGTCCCGGCCGCGGAGCTCGTCCTCCCAGATGGCCGTCACTTCCCGCTTGGGGACGGGCCGGTGACCCTGGGCCGGCTGCCCGACTGCGACGTCGTGCTGAACGACCCGAACGTGAGCCGCCGCCACGCCGAGTTCCGCCGAACCACGGACGGGGTGGTGGTCACCGATCTCGGGTCTACCAACGGCACGCGGGTGAACGGCGTGCCTGTGCGCGAGCAGCAACTGGCAAGCGGTGACGAGGTCACCGTGGGGTCGACGACGCTCGTGTTCGAGCTTTCGTGACGGTCATGGCCGCGGAGCTCCACGCCGCGGTCGCGACGACTGGCTACTCCGGCGCCGTCCGAATCGTGCAGTGGTGCGTCATCGCGCTCGTCTTCCTGTTCTTCCTGCGGGTGATCCGGGCCGTCTGGGTGGAAGTTCGCCCGGCAGGTCCACGACAGGCACGGTCCAACGCTCGTCCTGCGGCGGAGCAGCGGACCGAGGAGAGCCCTGCGCCGAGACGAAAGGGACGCGTCCTGCACCTCGATGTCGTCGAACCGGCCGATCTAGCAGGGCGGCGCTTCGAGATCGACGAGGAGCTGACGATCGGGAGGTCACCGGGGTGCGGGATCTCCACCTCCTACGACATTTACAGCTCGACGCTGCACGCACGCCTGGTTCCCGAGGGCGGGCGCGTCTTCGTGGAGGATCTCGGCTCGACGAACGGCACCTTCGTGAACTCCGAGCGCGTCGTGAAGCCGACGAAGTTGGGCAAGGGGGATCTCCTGCAGGTGGGAGGGACCGTCTTCCAGGTGAGACGGTGACCACGCTTCGGTCGGGGTCGGCGACCGACGTCGGAAAGGTCCGCATCACGAACCAAGACGTCGCGCTCGAAGAGGCCGGGCTCTTCGCCGTGGCCGACGGCATGGGTGGCCATGCCGGTGGGGAGGTGGCGGCGCGGCTGGCCGTGAACTCGCTGCGGGCGGCGTTCCGGAACGCTCCGACGGTAGAGGGCCTCCGCCGCGCGGTGGTCGAGGCCAATCGCGCGGTGTGGCGCCAGGGGCAGTCGCAGAGCGGCCTGCGGGGCATGGGGACCACGCTGACCGTGACGGCGCTGGTCGAGGATCCGGGCGGCCGCCAGGTCGTCGCGCTCGCCAACGTCGGCGACTCTCGCGCCTACGTGTACTCGAGGGGTCAGGTCGTCCAGGTCACCGCCGACCACAGCCTCGCCGAGGAGAAGGTCCGCCAGGGGCAACTGACCGAGGCGGAAGCCGCGGTCCATCCTCACCGGCACGTGCTCACGCGCGCGCTCGGGGTGTCCTCGGACGTCGACGTGGACCTCTGGGAGCTCCATCTGCACGACGGCGACCGCATCCTCCTCTGCAGCGACGGGTTGACGAACGAGGTGGGCGACGAGCGGATCGGCGAGGTCCTGGGCTCGGTGCAAGACCCGTCCGACGCGGCGAAGAGGCTCGTGAAAGCCGCCCTCGACCACGGTGGCAGCGACAACGTGACCTGCGTCGTGATCGACGTCGGCGACTCCGGGTCGTCCGTCGTTCCCCGGGCCGGAGCACGGAGCGAGGGGGCTCGAGCAGCGCCGCTCTCCGCCGGAGCGGAAGAGGGTGCCAACGGAGCGAAGGAGGGCGCCGGGCGAGACGGCAGAGAGGCGACGACTGCCGCAGACGCCGGATCGCCTGGGGAGGAGAACGCGATCGAAGCGACAGGGGAGGAGGAGCCCAGCGGCACGAGCGCCTCCGGGCAGCCTCGCCCGCTGCGCGTGCTGAGCGGCACCGGCACCGAGACGCGTGGCCGCGGTGCGCCGGTGAAGAAGTGGTCCGGCGCCGGGAGGGGGGACCCCACCACCGCCTTCGCCGTCCCGAACGGCGCCGGCGTCGCAGAGACAGGCGGGCGGGCCGCCGGGAGCGTCCGCGCATCGCCGCGGCTAGAGGCGGCGGAGCTCCGCAGACTGCAGCCACGGCGGGAGCGCCGGCGCGGGCGGCGCCGGGTGTCAGGCGCTTCCCGGCTCTTCACCGTGCGGTTGTTGCTCTTCGTGGTGCTTTTCCTCGCTGTCGTCGGCGCCGGCTATGTCGCGCTGCGCTGGTACTCGATGGACGAGTGGTATGTCGGCATCGACCACGGCCGTCTCGCGGTGTACCAGGGGCGGCCGGGAGGTTTCTTGTGGTTCAAGCCCCGGCTCGTCGACAAGAGCAAGCTGACGACCCACGAGGTGCTCGCCTACAGGCTTCCCCAGCTCCGCTCCGACCACCAAGAGACATCGCTCGCCGCCGCCAAGAGCTACATGGCAAACCTTCACGCGGAGTACCAAGCGGCCACGATTCTGCCGACCGGACGCACACCGAAGAGCCGGCCGACCTCCGCCGCGCGCACACCGGGCACGGCACCGGGCACGACCCCGGGCACGGCACCGGGCACGGCACCGGGCACGGCACCGGGCACGACCCCGACGACCTCGACCTCCACCAGTGCCTTCTCGGTGCCGGTGGGCGTGTGGCAGTGAGCTTCGCGGACCGCCGGCATGCTCCCGATCCCGGTCCAGAGATCCTGTGCGCCGCCGCTGCGAGGTGCAGGGGGAGAGACGAGCGCTGATGGGACGGCGCAGCCGCTGGCTGGCGCTCACCCTCGCATTGTGCTTCGTGGTGGTCCTTGCTCTGCTGGTGAACATCCAGCTGCGCCGGGCCACAGTGCTGAGCGCGACAGCGACAATCCCTCGCAATGCGGTGGAGCGCTTCGACAATGCCCGCGGGTTGGTTCTCGCCTCGGACGGGTCGGTGCTCGCCCGCTCAGTGCCGACGGGTGCGAACCGGCACATGCCCCGTCGTCCCGCCGTTCGGGAGCGCAGATCGATGCGACCTAGGCTCGGAGCCGAATGCAGCCCGTGACCACACAGCGTGTCTTCTCGGGCCGGTACGAGCTGACGCACCTGGTCGCTCGAGGGGGAATGGCTCAGGTGTACCGCGCCCGCGACCGGCTGCTCGACAGGCCCGTCGCCCTGAAGGTGCTGTTCCCCGAGCTGTCGGTCGATCGCGCGTTCGTTGAGCGGTTCCGCAGGGAGGCGCAGGCTGCGGCCAACCTCTCGCACCCCAACATCGTCCCGGTCTTCGACTGGGGAGAGGACGGCGGCACCTACTACATCGTCATGGAGTACATCGACGGACAGCCGATGTCCCAGGCTCTCAGGTCCGGGGGTCCGATGCCCGCAGACCGTGTCGCGCAGATGGGTGCTCGGGTCGCCGACGCTCTCGCCTACGCGCACCGCCACGGTGTCGTGCACCGTGACGTGAAGCCGGGGAACGTGCTGCTCACGAGCGACGAGCAGGTGAAGGTCACGGATTTCGGCATCGCACGTGCCATCAACACGGAAGAGAGCCTCACCCAGACCGGCGCCGTCATGGGCACCGCCACGTACTTCTCGCCCGAGCAGGCCGAGGGCGTGGGCGTCGACGCCCGGAGCGACATCTATTCACTCGGCGTCCTGCTCTACGAGATGGTCGCGGGCCGGCCCCCGTTCGTCGGGGATTCGCCGGTGGCGGTCGCCTCCAAGCACGTGCGTGAGCAGCCGCCCGCGCTGAGCGATCTGAACCCGGCCGTCCCCCCCGCGCTGGAGGCGGTGATCGCCAAGGCGATGGCGAAGTCCCCGAGCCACCGCTACCAGTCGGCCGCAGAGCTCCGCACGGACCTCGAGCGGTTCACCGAGGGCCGGCCTGTCTCTGCGGCCGACCCGGCGACGACGGCGATGCTCGCCGCGGCTTCCGCGCACCCTGGGGACACCGCCCCGAGGGGCGTGCCCGCCGCGCTTCCGGCGACCCAGACGGTCCCCGCCCTCGCCGCCGGGCGGCGGGCTACGGAGCCGAAGCCCCGGTCACACGGGTGGCGCTGGGCTCTGGTCCTTCTCGCGGCGCTCGTCGTGCTCGGACTGGTTGCCTACTTCGTGCTGCGGGGCCTGGGCTACATCGGGACAGCGAAGTTCACCATGCCGACACTGCGAGGGAAGTCCGTGGCCTCGGCGAGGAGCACGCTCCGGTCGGACGGTCTCGTGGTCTCGCAGGTCGAGTACCGGACCTCGACAACGTTCTCCCGGAACCAGGTCATCTCGACGGACCCGGAGTGGGGGGCGAAGGTGCACAAGGGCGAGCACGTCGCACTCGTCGCGAGCAAAGGCGGAGTGCCGACGGTGCCGGTCCCCACAGTGGTGGGGGAGCAGTACTCTCGCGCCTCCACAAAGCTCGCGCATCTCGGCCTGGTGCCGATCGAGCACTCGCAGGCGAGCTCCGAGCCCACCGGGACGGTGCTGGGTCAGACACCTCCCGCCGGGCAGAGCGTGAGGAAGGGACGCGACGTCTCGCTGACCGTCTCCACACGCAACTCGGTGATCGTGCCGAACGTCGTCGGCGAGACGAGTGCGAACGCCGGCAACACCCTGGGCGTGACAGGGCTCGCGGCGGGCGCGGTGAGCTCTGCGTGCTCGAGCCAGTACGGCACAGGCATCGTCATGGCCCAGACACCGAAGGCGGGCACACCCGCGGCGCCGGGGACAAAGGTCAAGCTCACCGTCTCGAGCGGCCCGTGCACGGTCGTGGTCCCGAACGTGCTCGGCGACACCGAGACACAGGCAGTGACGACGCTCGCGGGCAAGGGGTTGAAGGCCGCTGCGTCCACAACCGCCACATGCTCCCCCACGACAGTCGACAAGGTGTCCGCCCAGACACCTCCCGGCGGGACGACAGTGACAAGCGGGTCGACAGTCGCCATCACGGTCTGCAAGAGGCCCGTGACCACACCGACAGCGACATCCACAAGGACAAAGACACCGACATCCACACGGACAAAGTCGAAGTCGTCGACAACAACGACGACACCGACCACCACCACGACGACACCGATCCTGCCCGGCAACACACCGCCGGGCCGCACAAGGTCCCGCGCTGAACGGAGGGCGGCGCCGCCGGTGCCCCACGGGGTGGCGTTCGGAAAGCGTCTGAGGAGCTGAGCAGCCCCGCGCGCTACGAGCTCACCCGCACGCCCGTCACCCACGCGAGCAGGTTGGCGAGGATCGCCGGCCCGGCATCGGTGAGGATCGACTCGGGGTGGAACTGCACACCCTCGATCGGCAGGGTGCGGTGCCGCACGCCCATCACCACGCCGTCGCTCGTCGTGGAAGTGACCTCGAGCACGTCGGGGATGGTCGCGGGTGTGAGGACGAGAGAGTGGTACCGGGTCGCGACAAACGGGCTCGGGACGCCTTCGAAGATGCCCGTCCGATCGTGGTGGACCTCCGACGTCTTGCCGTGCATCAGCGCGGGAGCGTGCACCACCGTGGCACCGAAGGCCTGGCCGATCGCCTGATGGCCGAGACACACGCCGAAGATCGGGATCTCGCCGGCGAGCTCGCGCACGACGTCGAGGCTCACACCGGCGTCCTCCGGCCGGCCCGGCCCCGGCGAGAGGAGGACGGCATCGGGCGAGACCACGCGGATCACCGGCACGTCCACCGCGTCGTTGCGGTAGACGGCGAGGTCCGCGCCG
>JAJZMD010000052.1 GCA_021803085.1 Actinomycetes bacterium | reverse complement strand
GCGCGTCGGCGCGGCCGTCACGTTCGTCGGCGTCGACACGGCGGACCAGCGGGGCACAGCGCTCCGGTTCCTCCGCCGTTACCACGTCACCTATCTCCAGCTGTTCGATCCCGGCGAGCGCGTCGCCTCGGGCTACGGGGTCCAGGGGTTGCCGGTGACCGTCTTCGTGTCCGGCGTGGACAGCGTGGTCGGGGAGTACCTGGGCGCCCTCGACGCCAGGACGCTCACGCACTACCTCGGGACGCTCTTCGGCGTCCGGGTGCCCCCGCGGCCCCCGGTTGGGGCACGGACCGGGGCCTCCGTGGTCACGGGTGCCGGACGATCGCGACCGCTCCCATCGCCAGGAACAGCGCCGTGAGGTAGGTGATCGAGTAGCCGAACAGGCGCATCGCCTGGCGCTGGCTCGGGTCGCGCCGGAGCGCCAGTGCGGAGCGCGCGAGCCCCGCGTCCAAGACGGCCGCGATGCCGAGGAACACCCAGCCCAGGTGGGCCACGAAGACGAGGAGGACCGACAGCGCCGCGACGAGCGCCGTGTAGGCGAGGATCTCGCGCACGACGCGGCCGGGGTCGGCGACCGAGGGGAGCATCGGGACCGAGGCCCGCGAGTAGTCGTCCTTATGACGGATGGCGAGCGCCCAGAAGTGGGGGGGCGTCCACGCCACCACGATGCCGAACATCACCCACGCCGGCGCCCCGACGTGGCCGGTGACGGCGCTCCACCCCACCAGGACCGGCACGGCGCCGGCTGCGCCTCCGATCACGATGTTGGAGGCGTAGCGCCGCTTCAGCCACACGGTGTAGACGCCCACGTAGAAGAGAGCTGCGACGAGCGAGAGGAGCGCGGAGATCAGGTTGACCTCGAGCCAGAGGAGGAGGAACGCCGACACCTCGAGCCCGATGGACAGCGCGAGGGCCTCGGCCGGCCTCACGACGCCCGAGACGAGCGGGCGGCGCTTGGTCCGGTCCATGATCGCGTCGATGTCGCGGTCGTAGTACATGTTGAACGCGTTCGCGCCGCCCGCGGCGAACGTGCCGCCGATCACCGTCAGGGCGACGAGCCGGAACGACGGCACCGTCCGCGAGGCGACGAACATGGCCGGCACCGTCGTGATCAAGAGCAGCTCGATGATCCGAGGCTTGGTGAGGGCCACGAGGCCGGCGAGGCGCGGGGGAACGGACCACGAGGCGCGACTTCGAGTCTCCGCGCTCGAGACTTGCTGCACGTGCAGACGTTAGCCGGTGCGACCCGCGGTGGTTGCCGTGCGCAACTCACGCGCAGGCTGCGCTCGAGCATCCCGATCCCGGCGGCAGGTACGCTTCGCAGATGAGCGCCGCCGACGTCGCCGTGGTGGTCGCGGCCGCGGTGGGCACCCTGGGAGCGATCGCGTGCCTTGCGGCCGCGTTCGTGCTCGTGGCCCAGGTTCGCCGGCTCGAGCGGGGCATCGAGGCGCTCCGGCACGAGGCCCTCCCTCTGGTCGCCGAGGCGCGTGCCGCAGCCGGCCACGCCGCGACCGAGATCGCCCGCGTCGACGCCGTCCTCGCCGACACCGAGGCTGTCACGGCTGCCGTGGACCAGGCCGCGCAGCTGGCGCGGCGCGCGTTCGCCAACCCGGTCGTGAAGGTGCTCGCGTGGCGCGCCGGGGTCCTCGGTGGTCTGAGGCGGCTCGGCGGGACAGAGGTCCGCCCGACGCGGGCCGTGCCGGACCGGCACCGAGGCCAGGACCGCAGCGGCACCGAGGCCAGGGGCCCGCACGGCCGCCGCACGCTCACGGCCCCCCGACGGTGATGCGGCGCCCGATCTGGCTCGGCGCGGGGATCGCGCTCGGGGTCGGCGGCACCTTGTGGGCCGAGCAGCGGGTGCGCCGGCGGGTACGCCGCGCGGTGCAGGCGCTCTCGCCGTCGGTGGCCGGCAACGAGGCGGTGCAGGCGGCACGGGCGCTGGGCGGCAGGGTCCGAGAAGCGGTGGACGCCGCGCGTGCGGAGCGCCGCGACCACGAAGCGGAGCTGTGGCGGCGGCTGGGCGAGGTGCCGCCGGCGCGCGCCCACGCCAGGCCCGCCCGTCCACAGGGGGCGCGCCGGCAGCACCGGTAGTGTTCGGCGTCGTGGACGCCAACGAGCTCCGGGCCGCCTTCACCGGTTTCTTCGCCGCCCGGGACCACGAAGTGGTCCCGTCTGCGAGCCTCATCCCCCACGACCCCACCGTGCTCTTCACGATCGCGGGCATGGTGCCGTTCAAGCCGTACTTCCTCGGCGACGAGCCGGCCCCCTGGCCGCGCGCCACCACGGTGCAGAAGTGCTTCCGGACGAACGACATCGACGTGGTGGGCCACACCGCCAGGCACTGCACGTTCTTCGAGATGCTCGGCAACTTCAGCTTCGGCGACTACTTCAAGGAGCGGGCCATCCCCCTCGCCTGGGAGCTCGTCACCGACGTCCTGGGGGTCGACGCCGAGCGGCTGTGGATCACCGTCCACCACAGCGACGACGAGGCGGCGGCGATCTGGGCCGACGGGGTGGGCGTCGCGCCCGAACGGATCCAGCGCATGGGCGAGGACAACTTCTGGCGGATGGGAGACACGGGCCCTTGCGGGCCATGCTCGGAGATCTACTTCGACAAGGGCGAGCCCCACGGGGAGGCTGGCGGGCCCGCGCACGGGGGCGCGGAGCGTTACGTGGAGATCTGGAACCTGGTCTTCATGCAGTACAACCGCTCGGACGACGGCTCCATGACCGAGCTGCCGAGGAAGAACATCGACACCGGCGCAGGGCTCGAGCGCATCCTGCCCGTGCTCACGGGGACCGACTCCATCTTCGACACCGACGTGCTCGCGCCGCTCGTCGAGACCGCCGAGGAGCTGACGGGCGCGCGCTACGGCCGGGAGGAGGCGCACGACGTCGCGCTGCGGATCATGGCGGACCACGGGAGGGCGATGACCATGCTCGTCGCCGACGGGGTCATGCCCTCGAACGACGGTCGGGGCTACGTGCTCCGGCGGATCGTCCGGCGCGCGGTCCTCGCCGCCCGCCGTGCGGGGGCCCGCGGCCTCGTGACGCCGCGCCTCGCGGAGACGACGGCCCGCATCATGGGCGCGGCGTACCCGAACGTCCGCGAGGAGATCGAGATCGTGACCGACGTCCTCGAGCGCGAGGAGTCGGGGTTCGACCGCACGCTTCGGACCGGGCTCTCGATGCTCGAGGGCGCGCTCGCGCAGCTGCGCGCCGAGCGCGCCGAGGTGCTCCCCGGGGAGACGGCGTTCCGGCTCCACGACACCCACGGGTTCCCGATCGAGCTGACCGAGGAGCTCGCACACGAGGCCGGCTTGACCGTGGACAGAGCTGCGTACGACGAGCACATGGCCGTGCAGCGTCGCCGCGCCCGCCAGGCGGCGAAGGTCCCCGCGGGAGCGGACGAGACCGCCTACCGGGAGCTGTTGGACACGAGCGGCCCCACCGTCTTCGTCGGGCGCAGCCCCGAGCACTACGCGGTTCCCGTGCAGGTGGTGGGCGTGCTGGCGGGCACCGAGCCGGGGACCGTGGAGCTCTTCTTGGACCGCACGCCCTTCTACGCGGAGGGCGGCGGGCAGGTGGGCGACATCGGCACGGTCGTCACCGAGACGGGCTCGGCCACCGTGTTCGACACTGTCGCCGCGCTCCCCGGGCTCAGCGCGCACCGGGCGAAGGTGTCGGGGGAGATCTACGCCGGCCAGGACGCGCTGGCAGCGATCGACGGGCCGCGCCGCGAGGCGACGCGGCGGAACCACACGGGGACGCACCTGCTGCACGCCGCGCTCCGAGAGGTCCTGGGCGAGCACGTGCGCCAGCAGGGCTCCCTCGTCGCGCCCGACAGGCTCAGGTTCGACTTCAGCCACCGGGGCGCTCCTGCTCCCGAGGAGCTCGACGCGATCACCGCGTTGGTGAACCAGGACGTGCTGACCGACGATCGGGTCGTCACCGTGGAGGTCGCCAGGTCGGAAGCGGAGAAGATGGGGGCCGTCGCGTTCTTCGGCGACAAGTACGGCGACGTGGTGCGCGTCGTGCGGGCCGGGCCGCACTCGCTCGAGCTCTGCGGCGGCACCCACGTCGACGCGTTGGGGATGATCGGCCCCATCGCGCTCGTGTCGGAGGGGTCCATCGGGTCGAACACCCGGCGGATCGAGGCGGTGACCGGGGCGGCGACGTTCGCGCGGCTCCAAGCGCGCGACCGCCAGGTGGCCGAGGCCGCCGCGCTCTTGAAGGTGGAGCCGGACGGGCTCGTGGACGCGCTCGGGCGTCTCGTCGAGCGCGAGCGGGCGGCAGCACGCGAGCTGTCGCGGCTGCGGGCCTCCGCTCTCGAGAAGGAGGCGGCAAACCTGGCCGCGGGCGCCGAGCGAGGCGTCGTCGTCTCCAGGATCGACGGCCGGAGCCCCGACGAGCTGCGCAGTCTGGCGCAGGCCGCACGGGGCCACGGCGCGCGGGCTGTTGCGATCGGGGGGTCGCCCGACGGGGAGCGGGTGGCGATCGCCGTCGCGACCGACGGGGAGCCGGACGCGACCGCGATCGTGCGCCAGGTGGCGGCGATCGTCGCCGGGGGAGGGGGAGGGTCACCCGTGCTGGCGCTCGCAGGCGGGCGTGACGCGTCGCGCCTCGACGAAGCGCTCGGCGAGGCCCTGCGCCTGCTCGTGCCCCGGTGACGAGATGGCGACGGACCAGGCGACGGACCAGGCGACGGACCAACCGACGAAGGCGGTCGCCGTCGACCTCGGCTCGCGGCGCATCGGGGTCGCGGTGAGCGACGCGGCGGGGTCCCTGGCGTTTCCCCGGCCCTGCATCGCCCGTCACGACGATCGGGCAGCCGACCACCGGGCCATCGCCGCGGTGGTGGACGAGGTCGGCGCCGGCGTGGTCGTCGTCGGCCTCCCGCTCTCCTTGGACGGCAACCGCGGGCCCGCCGCCCGTGCCGCAGAAGAGGAGGCGGCAGCGCTCGCGAGGTCGCTCGAGGGCCGGGGGGTGAGGGTCGAGACCTTCGACGAGCGGTTCACGACCGTCGCCGCGCAGTCCGCGCTCGCCTCGGCGGGCACCCGCGGCCGGCGCCGCCGGATGCGGGTCGACAGCGCGGCGGCGACGGTGTTGCTGCAGTCGTGGCTCGAGGCGAGATGAGCCGGCCGGCCTCGACGGGGGCGCCCGACATCCCGGCCGGCGACGGCCCGCGGGAAAGCGCCCCGGCCGGCGACGGCCCGCGGGAAGGTGCCCCGGCCGGCGACCCGGCTGGTGGCGGCCCGGCTGGTGGCGGCCCGGGGGTCACGCGGCGCGGTCTCACGCGGCGCGGTCTCACGCGGCGCGGTCTCACGCGGCGGGGTCTCACGCGGCGAGGGCGCTGGGCGGTCGCGCTCGTGGCCGTGGCGCTCGTGCCGGCCGGCGCTCTCGCGTGGTACGAGGTGGAGGCGCACCCCTTCGGCGGCCCGGGCGAGTCGGTGCAGGTCGACGTGCGCGCAGGCGAGCCGCTCGCCGCGATCGATACAGCGCTCGCGACGGCCGATGTGGTCGGCACAGCCGTCGCCTTCCGCATCTGGTCGTTCGTCCATGGCGCCCCGCTCGTCCGCCCCGGCACCTACCAGCTCCACCGGAACCTCTCGTTCTCCGCGGCGAAGGCCGCGCTCGACGCCGGCCCGAACGTCTACGAGCTCAACGTCGCGCCCGGCACGACCCTCTCCGAGATCGACCACGAGCTCGAGTCCCTGCCGGGCAACCTCGTGCGCGCGTTGGCGGACGCAGGTGCCGCCGGCCACGTCCGCTCGCCCTTCCAGCTGGGCCCCGGCACCTCGCTCGAGGGACTGATCGGCACCGGGACATACAAGATCCTCCCCGGAGAGACGGGTCACGAGCTCTTGGGGCAGATGGTGGCCCGGTTCGACGCCGAGGCGGCGGCCGCGGGGATCTCTCCCACGACGAAGGTGGGCGGCCTCGACGCTTACGAGCTCGTCACGGTGGCCTCGATCGCACAGAAAGAGGGGTACTACACCCGCTACATGGGAGACGTGGCGAGGGTGGTCGTGAACCGTCTCGCGGCGGGGATGCGGCTGGACATGACATCGACGGTCCTGTACTCCCTCGGAAAGGACGGCGGACCGGTCACGCCGAAGGACGAGCGGATCACAACGCCGTACAACACCTACCTGCACGCAGGGCTCACCCCGACGCCGATCTGCACGCCGTCGGCACAGGCGCTGCGCG
Organism: Actinomycetes bacterium; assembly: GCA_021803085.1. GTDB lineage: Bacteria > Actinomycetota > Acidimicrobiia > Acidimicrobiales > RAAP-2 > JAJYVT01. Next base: position 31,718 of record JAJZMD010000052.1, on the reverse strand, counting down.
CGGCAGTCGACCCGCCTGCCGGTCCGTGGCTCTACTTCGACCTCGTGACAGCTCGCTCGGGCACCATGAAGTTCGCATCCACCTACACAGGCCAGCTCGCGCTCGAGAGGGAGGCTGCCGCCAGCGCAGCCAGGCAAGGCAAGCAGGCCGCCCGTCCGTCGTCGGGTCTCGCACCCGGGCCGCGCACATGACGGGCACTCCTGCAAGAGGCGGCCGGCAGTGGCCGTCCGCGACCTCTGTGGTCGTCGGCGTGATCGGCGACCCCGTCGTCCACTCGCGGTCGCCGACGTTGCACAACGCCGCTTTCGCCGCGCTCGGCCTCGACTGGGTCTCGGTCGCCTTCCCGGTCGCATCCGGCGCGTTCGACGCGGCGCTGCCGGGCGCGCGTGCGCTCGGGCTGCGCGGGCTCTCCGTGACGATGCCGTTCAAGGAGCCGGCCGCCGCCGCGGTGGATCGCACCAGCCCGAACGCCGAGCGCCTCGGAGCGGTGAACTGCGTGGTCGTCGAGCCCGACGGTCTCGTCGGGCACAACACCGACGGAGAGGGGTTCCTCGCCGCGCTGCGAAGAGGCGCCGAATTCGACCCCTCGGGACGACGCTGCCTGGTCGCCGGCGCGGGAGGGGCAGCCCGAGCCGTGGTGCTCGCGCTCGCCAGCGCCGGCGCGACCGAGGTGATCGTGCTCGGTCGTGCCCCGGCCCGTGCCGCCGCCGCCGCCGCCCTCGCGGGTGCCGCGGGACGCACGGGCACGCCGTCGGACGCGCGCGGCGTCGATCTGGTGGTGAACGCGACGCCGGCAGGCTTGGCCGGCAGCTCGTCCGCGGCGGAGCTCCCGCCGGTCGACCCGGCCCTGCTCGGCGACGGCCAGCTCGCCGTGGATCTCGTGTACGCGCCGCGCCCGACTCGCTGGCTGCAGCTCGCGGCCGGGCAGGGGGCGAGGACGCTCGACGGTCTCGGGATGCTCGTCCACCAGGCGGCGCTGCAGATCGAGCTGTGGACGGGGAGCCCCGCACCGGTCGGGGCCATGTGGCACGCGGTGACAGACCGCCGAGCGCGTGGGGCCCGGGCTCCCAGGAGCTGAGCAGCAGGCGGGAGCAGCAGGCGGGAGCAGCAGGCGGGAGCAGCAGGCAGGGGTGCCGGCGGGAGCAGCAGGCGGGACCGGTCGCGCTACGGAGGCGGCCGACGGGGGTGCCGGCGGGACCGGCTTCTGCACCGCGGAGGCGGCCGATAGCCTGACGTTCGTGCAGACGCAGTACCGCATGGGGCGGCCGGCGCGTGCGGCGTCCGCCCGGCGGCCGCTGATGGTGCGCCGCCCGTCCTGGGTGGTGGACCCGTTCCTCATCGCCGGCTCGATTGCCGCCGCGACGATCGGCGTCGTCATGGTGTACACGGCGACGCGCGGACCGCTCCTCCTCGCGGGCACAAGCCCGACCTACTACCTGAAGCGCCAGGCGATCTTCGTCGTCCTCGGGATCGCCGTCATGGGCGCCGTCGGCTTCTTCGACTACCGCAAGCTCGAGGCGTTCGGCATGGCCATCTACGCCCTGTCGGTGCTCGTCCTTCTCGCGGTGATGGTGCCGCACGTCGGCTCGCACTCGCCGCTCGGCTCCGCACGATGGTTCAACCTCGGCCCCATCCAGATCCAGCCTTCGGAGTTCGCGGTCCTCGGGCTGGTCATCGCGGTCGCCACCTACTGCGCAAGGCGCCCGGAGGGTCTCACCTGGCTCGACGTCGTGAAAGTCCTCGTCATGGGGGCCGTCCCGACCTCGCTGGTCATGGTCCAGCCCGATCTCGGCACGGGGATCATCATGTCCGTCGTCCTGTTCGTGATGCTCTCCGTCGCAGGGCTGCCCACCCGTGTGCTGATCGTGCTGATCGTCGGAGCGGTCGCCATGGTCGCGCTCGTGCTCGGAGCGGGAATCCTGCACCATTACCAGATCCTGCGGATCACGAGCTTCCTTCACCAGTCGACAGCGCACCCGACGGGGACACTCGCCGGCGCGGTGTACAACCTTCAGCAGGCGAAGGACGCGATCGGAGCCGGCGGCCTCTTCGGCACGGGGATCGGGCACGGCGCCGCCACGAACCTCGGCTATGTGCCGGAGCAGCAGACCGACTTCATCTTCACGGCAGTGGGCGAGCAGCTCGGGTTCGTCGGCGCGGTGGGCGTGCTCGCGCTCCTGTTCTTCCTGGCGTGGCGCGTGCTGCGCGTGGGGCAGCTCGCCCGCGACGACTTCGGGCGGCTGGTCTGCGTCGGGGTGTTCGCGTTCGTGGCGTTCAGCACCTTCCAGAACGCGGGCATGACCATGGGCATCATGCCGATCACCGGCATCCCGCTCCCCTTCATCAGCTACGGGGGCACGGCGGTGATCGCGTTCTTCGTGGGGATCGGTCTCGGGTTGAGCGTGTACGCCCGGAGAGGCGGGTAGGGGGCGTGGAGGGGCTCGCCGGGGCGGAGGTCGAGAACGTGGGGGCGAAGTCCGAGACAGCCGGGGCGGAGTCCGAGCCGGAGCGTTCCTTCGGCGACGTTCGGGAGCCGCCGGCGCCAGCGGCGTCTCCCGGGGCGGCAACCGCCATCCAGGCTCGGCCGCCCTACCGTCTGGTGCGCGCCGTGTCGGTCGACGTCGCGCTGCCCGACCAGTTCCCGACGGTGACGCTCGAGGACGCCGAGGACGCCGAGGATCGGCACGATCCCATTCGGTTCCGGATCGGCATGGCAGAGGGCGTGGCGCTTGCACATGCGCTCGCCGGGACGGCGGCGCCGCGCCCGTTGACCCATGATCTCTTCGCGCTCGCGCTGGAGCGCCTCGGCGTCGAGATCCTGGCCGTCCGGCTCACCGGGCGCATCGGGGCGACCTATTTCGCCGAGCTCGACCTGTTGGGCCCGACCGGCAGAGAGGTGCTCTCGTGCCGCCCGAGTGACGGGATCTGCCTGGCCCTCCGACAGCGCGTCCCAGCGCCGGTGCTGTGCGACGGGCGGCTGTTCGAGGCCGCAGGCGACGTGTCGCCCGACGAGCTCGGGGGACCTTCCCGTACCGACGAGCTCGGGGGACCTTCCCGGAGCGACCCCCTCGGGCCCGCGGACCCCGGTTAGCTACTTCCGTACGTTCAGGTCCACGGCCTCTCGAACGAGGGCCTTCAACGCAACCTCAGGGACGTGTTCGCCTTCACGGAAGTCGACGGCTCGGACGCTGCCGCTGTCGAGACGAGCGTTGAAGAGCATCTTCGGGTCCTTCAGGTGGGCTCCTTTCGGGAAGGTCAGCCGTACAGCGTTCTTGAGCATCTCGCCGATGCACACGATCCCGTCGAGCGACCACACCGGAACCCCTTCTGGTCTGGAGGGCTTCTTCCACTTCACCTCCTCGACCAGGGCTGGGCCGGCGCCGAGCACGATCCCACGGAGCCGCGACAGCGTCGATCCTCGCCAGTCAGCTGACTTCTCGAGGATGGCGTCGATCTCCTCCGAGGCAGGTCCCAACGTGCAAGCCCCCGGCTCTCAGCTCACGGCCTGCGTGACCGGTGCGGCCGCACTCGCCTCATCGACCGCGGCCAAGGGGATCGTTGGCGTCTGAGCCTCCGGCAAGCCGACTTGAAGCGGTCCTTCCGCCGTGCGCACGAAGACCGGCTCCACTCCATTCGCGGGGGTCATCGTGCGGCTCGCGCGCGCTCGGCGTTCAGCTCGCGACGCGGAACTCCGCGTCGCCAGGCAGGCTGACGCCCGTCTCGCGTTCGTACTCCGTGGAGGACCCTTCCTGGGAGATGCGCATCAACACCGCGATCAGCGCATAGTTCGCGATGAGCGAGGATCCGCCGTAGGCGACGAACGGCAAGGTGATCCCCGAGAAGGGAAGCAGCCGGGTCACGCCGGCCATGATGAAGAACGCCTGGAACCCGAGCACCGCGGTGAGGCCGACCGCGACGAGCCGGGAGAAGTCCGAGCGCGCCGCCTGGGCGATCCGGAGGCCCGAGCCCACGAGGAGCACGAACGCCATCACCACGGCTGCGGCGCCGATGAACCCGAGCTGGTCGCCGATCGCCGCGAACACCATGTCGGTCGTGATGTGCATCCATGTGAACGCGCCGGCGAGCGGGTCGGTGCCGAGGCCCGAGCCGCCGATGCCGCCGTGCGCGAAGTCGAAGAACCCGTACCCGAGCTGGGTGTTGGGCGCTGCGTGGAGCCACAGCTCGATGCGTGTGCTCACCTGGTGGAACAGATGCGCGGCCGCGAAGGCGCCCGCCGCGAACAGCACGATCGAGAAGACGATGTACGCCAGCCTCCCGGTGGTGACCCACAGCAGGACCACGAACATCGTGAAGATGAGCATCGCGAAGCCCACGTCGTCCTCGAGGGCGATCACTGCCATCGCGAATGCCCAGAAGAGGAGGATCGGGACCAGCGGCCGCGGGTCGAGCACGAGGCGGTTGCCGACACGAGCCGTCGGGATCGAGAGGAGCTCCTTGTTCTCGGCGAAATAGGAGGCGAAGAACACGACGAGGAGGAGCTTCGCGAACTCGATCGGCTGGAACTCGATCGGTCCGACGCCGATCCACAGCCGCGTTGTTGTGATCGGCTTCCCGATGTGCGGAATGAGCGGCGAGATGAGCATCGCGATCGCGGCCGCGAGCAGCAAGTAGCGGTAGCGGTCCATGTCGCGGGTGTGCCGCACCGCGAGCAGGATCGCGATGTAGCAGACGATGCCGACCACCGCCCAGGTCGCCTGGGCCTTCGCGGCGGGAGGTGTGAAGCGGACGATGACGACGTAGCCGATGCCGTTCAGGAGCGCGGCGAGGGGGAGGACCACCGCGTTCGCGTCGGGCGCCAGCCACCGGTTGGCCATGTGGGCGACGAGCGCGATGCCGAGGATGACGGCGAGGATCGGGCCGATGTGGGGCGGGACCTTCCCCTTCGCCCCGACCTCGGCGATCACGTAGAGGGCGATGGTGATGAGCGCTGCGAAGACCAGCAGCCCGAGCTCGGTCCGGCGCCTGGGCTTCGGGCCCCTGCGCCACGCTGGTAGCCTGACTGGGCCCACCCGTGCTGGCAGCACTGTGATGGTCGCCACGGCCGGAAGCGTAGCGGCGCGTGTAGTCTGGAAGGGTTTCATGGCACTGCAGAGCACGCCCTCCGAGCAGGACGGGGGCGTGCCGGTGACCTCGGACCTGGCGTCGGGCAGACAGACCCCGGAAGCCCATCCGCCCACCGGCCCCGCCTCCCCCTCGCCGACGCCGTCCCGGCTCGGGACGGTGACCACCCTGACGCGCGACGACTCGCTGGCGGGGGAGCGCCGCACGGTCCCGGTGCGCGACGAGATCGCCGCATTCGGCTACCAGCGCTTCACGAACAAGGAGCTTTCACGGCTCGACTTCTTGGCGCGGCTGTTGGACCTCGCAGAGGACACGCGACGTCCGCTTCTCGAGCAGGTGAAGTTCATGGCCATCTTCGCGGAGGCGTTGGACGAGTTCTTCCAGGTCCGCGTGGCGGGTCTCCAGGACAAGCTCGTCGCCGGCGTGCGGACCCGCTCGGTGGACGGGCTCCGCCCCGGTGAGCAGCTCGCCGCGATCCGCACGCGCGTGGAGCAGCTCGTCGCGCGTCAGGACTCGATCTTCCTCGACGTGCTGGTGCCCGCCCTCGCCGACGCGGGGATCCGCTGGTCGGACTGGACGTCGCTCGACGACGACGACAGGGCGTACCTGGTCAGTGTCTTCGACCGCGAGATCTACCCGGTCCTCACCCCTCTGGCTGTCGATCCGGGGCACCCGTTCCCCTACATCTCGAACTTGTCGCTCAACCTGCTGGTGGAGGTGGCGGATCCGGCGACGGGTGACCGGCGGATCGCCCGGGTCAAGGTTCCCCCCGTGCTTCCGCGCTTCATCGTGATGCCCGACGGCGAGCGCTTCGTCCCCCTGGAGCAGGTCATCGCCGCGCATCTCGACACGTTGTTCCCGGGCATGGTCATCGGCGAGCGCGACACGTTCCGGGTGACGAGGAACGCCGACCTCGCGCTGGAAGAGGACGAGGCGGACGACCTGCTCGTCGCCGTCGAGATGGAGCTGCGCCGCCGGCGCTTCGGCAGCGCGGTCCGGCTCGAGGTGACCTCCGCCGCGGACCCGGCCCTGATCGAGCGGCTGCGGGCGGAGCTGGACGTCCCGGCCGACGGCGTCTACACGCTGGACGCCCCCATCGACCTTTCCGGCCTGTGGGCCGTCTACGGGCTCGATCGTCCGGACCTTCACGCCGAGACGTGGACGCCGATGACGCCGCCCCACCTCGCGACCGCCGGTAACGAGCCCACGAACCTCTTCGGCGTCCTCGCCGAGCGCGACGTGCTCGTCCACCACCCCTACGACTCCTTCGCGACGTCGGTGGAGGCGTTCGTGGCGCAGGCGGCCGACGACCCGCACGTTCTCGGGATCAAGCAGACCCTCTACCGGACGTCGGGCGACAGCCCGATCGTGGCGTCGCTGATCAAGGCGGCGGAGGCCGGAAAGCAGGTCGCCGCGATCGTCGAGCTGATGGCCCGGTTCGACGAGCAGGCCAACATCGCGTGGGCGAGGGCGCTCGAAGAGGCGGGCGTCCACGTCGTCTACGGCCTCGTGGGCTTGAAGACGCACTCGAAGACCGTGCTGGTGCTGCGTCGTGAGGACGACGGCATCCGCCGGTACTGCCACGTCGGCACGGGGAACTACAACTCGCGCACGGCCGCGACCTACGAGGATCTCGGCCTGCTCACCTCTGACGAGGACATCGGCGCGGACGTCGGCGACCTCTTCAACTACCTGACCGGGTACAGCCGCCAGTCGAAGTACCGCGAGATCCTGGTGGCGCCCGTCACGCTGCGCGAGCGCGTGCTCGAGCTCATCGCGCGCCAGGCCGAGGCGGGCCCGGCGGGTCGGATCGTCCTGAAGGTGAACGGGCTCACCGATCCTGAGATGATCGATGCGCTGTACGCGGCGTCCCGTGCAGGCGTGCCCATCGACCTCGCGGTGCGCGGCATGTGCAGCCTGCGACCGGGCGTGCCGGGGCTCTCGGAGACGATCGAGGTCCGGTCGATCGTGGGCGAGTTCCTCGAGCACTCCCGGATCTACCGCTTCGGCGGCTCCCCGGACGACGCGCCGCACCGGGAGTCCGTCAGCGCCTCGGCGCCGCTCCCCCTCCAGCTGTACATCGGCTCGGCCGACCTCATGGAGCGGAACCTCGACCGGCGCATCGAGGTCCTCACGCCGGTGCGCGACCTGGAGCTGCAGGGACGGCTGCTCGAGATCCTCGACCTCGTGTTCGCCGACGACGTGAACGTCTGGGAGCTCCATGCCTCCGGCAGGTGGGAGAGGCTCCGCCCGGTGAAGGGCGTGGACTCCCAACAGCGGCTGAAGGACCTGGCGGTCGAGCGAGCGCGTCGCCGGCGCGACCTCGACTCCCGCCTGGACGCGTAGCGACCCGGGACCGGCCGGGTCCCCGTCTCCTCCCCTCAGCAGCGGGTCACTGCTTGTCGGCCGCGACCTTCCCGCTCGCGTCGCCCTCGGCACGTCGTGCGGCCGCCGCGTCCGGCCGGCGGAACGGCGTGCGCAGCCAGCGGCGCGGCTTCCGGTTCCGTCCGGACCTGAGCGACAGGTAGGCGGCCCCCCCTGCGGGGATGGGAAGCCAGAAGTTCACGAGGCGGTAGGAGAGGACGCCGAGCGTGGCGATCGTCTTCGGGACGCCGAAGCCGACAAAGGTGGGGATGAGCACGCCTTCGACGACGCCGAGGCCGCTCGGCGTGATGGGGATGACCGCGAGGATGTTGGCGAGGCCGTAGGCGACGAGGAGGTCGATGGGTGAGACGACGTGGTGGAAGGCGAAGATGAACACCCACAGCGACGACGCGTCGAACAGCCAGTTGGCGGCGGCCCAGACCGTGGCGTGACGGACGAGCGCCCGGTCGCGCAGCAGGATCTGGAGACGGTCCGCGATCGTCTGGACGAGCGACGTCACCTTGTCGGCGTTGACCAACGGCACCTTGTCGGCCCAGCCGTGGAGCCGGTCCAGCCCCTGGCGCTGCCCCCGGGTGAGGAGCAGGACGGTCCCGGCGAACAGCGCGAAGAGGATGATGCCGGCGATCGCGGCGAACCCGTAGAGCGGGTTGTAGCCGGTGAGCGGGATCGAGATGAGGAGCGCGAGCCAGAAGATCGCGTTCAGCACCACCGCCGACCCCACGCCCTGGGTCGCGAGCCCGAAGGCCACGGTGCCGCTCGGGACGCCGAGCTCGGTGAGGAGCCGGTAGCCGACGGCGGTCCCAGGTGCCGTGCCGCCGGGGAGCACGTGGCTCACGGCGAGGCTCGACATGTTCACGCGGAAGAGCACGGATCGCCGCGGCGGTCCCGGCGAGAAGACCGTGTGACTGAGCTCGGCATAGGCGACCAGCGACAGGACCTCGAGCGCGGCGCCGATGAGCAGGCCGACGATGTTCACGTGGGCGAGCTCCCGCAGGGAGCTGCGGGCGTTGGCGATGTCGGGCAGCAGGACGTACTCGAGGATGAAGAGGAACACGATGACCGCGATGGCCCAACGGAGCGGCGGCGAGTGCCACCACCGCAGCAACCTGGCGCGCCGTGCCGAGCCCCTCGGGCGGGATGGGTGGGGGGCGGACGGGGTGCGGGGGGGCTCGGTCCCGGGCCCGGACTGGACGACCGGTACCTCGGTCCCGGGCCCGGACTGGACGACCGGTACCTCGGCCCCGGGCGGCACCGGATCCTGGAGCGGCTCCTCCACGGCCTTATGCTTCCATGCCCGGCCCGCTCCCGGACCGATCTCGGGCGGCGCGGCGGCCCGCAGCCGGCGCGACCAGCTGCCGTCCTAAGCTCGCACGCCGTGCGGATCCTGGTCGTGGTCCCGACCTACAACGAGGCGGCCAACATCGAGGCGCTCCTGCGTGCGGTGCACGCCGCGCTGCCGGACGCGGGGATCCTGGTGGTCGACGACGGCAGTCCCGACGGCACCGCCGAGCTGGCCGAGAAGGCCGCCGTCGACATCGACGACGTCCACGTCCTGCGGCGCACGGAGAAGTCCGGCCTCGGGAGCGCCTACCGAGCCGGCTTCCGCTGGGGATTGGCTGCCGGGTACGACGCCTGCGTCGAGATGGACGCCGACTTCTCCCACGACCCCGGCGCGCTCCCCGGGCTCGTCGCCCCGCTCGAGGACGGCTACGAGCTGGTGGTCGGTTCGCGCTACGTGCCGGGCGGGTCGATCCCGAACTGGTCATGGTCACGGCACCTGTTGTCGTGGGGCGGCAACCGCTACGCCGACGCCGTCCTCGGCCTCGGGGTGAGGGACTCGACGGCAGGGTTCCGGGCGTACGCCGCCTCCGTGCTCGAGCGCCTGGACCTCGACCGGATCCGGGCCGAAGGGTACGGGTTCCAGATCGAGATGACCTACCGGGCGAAGCAGGCAGGTGCGCCCATCACCGAGGTGCCCATCAGCTTCGTCGACCGCGTCGCCGGCGAGTCCAAGATGTCCTCGGCCATCGTCGTGGAAGCGTTCCTCCTGGTCGCGTGGTGGGGGCTCGGACGTGTGGCGCGGCGCGTGACGGGCCGCTGGCCCGGTGGCGGCGTGCGCCCCGGACGGGGGCCGTCTGCGATCATGGAGCGGTGAGCCCGGAAGGGGAGCGGATCCTCGTCGTCGACGACGAGCCCTTCATCGCGGACCTCCTCGCGGCCGCGCTCCGGTTCGAAGGCTTCCAGGTCGAGGTCGCGGGGTCCGGGAGGGAGGCCCTGCAGGTCGCGACCCCCGGCCGCTACGACCTCGTGATGCTCGACGTCATGATGCCGGACCTCGAGGGGACCGAGGTCTGCCGCCGCCTCCGGGAGAGCGGCGTCGCGGTGCCGGTGGTCTTCCTGACCGCGCGCGACAGCACCGAGGACAAGGTGAACGGCCTCGGGATGGCCGACGACTACGTCACGAAGCCGTTCAGCCTCGAAGAGCTGGTCGCGCGCGTGCGGGCGGTCCTGCGGCGAGCCGGCCACGACGGCCCCGACGCGGCGGAGCTGCGCTACGCCGATCTCGTGATGAGCGTCGACACCCACGAGGTCTGGCGCGCCGGCCGCTCGATCGAGCTCACGGCGACCGAGTTCCGGGTCCTCCAGTACCTGCTCGAGCACCCGCGCCGGGTCGTGCCGAAGTCCGAGATCCTCGACCACGTGTGGGACTACTCCTTCGAGGGTGACGCGGGCATCGTCGAGACCTACATCAGCTACCTGCGAAAGAAGCTCGACGAGAGCGGGGGCCCTCCGCTGATCCACACGGTTCGGGGCGTGGGGTACTCCCTGCGCGTCCCGAAGGAGTAGGGCGGCGTGCGCCTCCGTCGCAGGCTCATGGTCGCGATGGCGGCCCTGCTCGTCGTCGGGTTGGCGGTCTGCGACGTCGTGACGTACACGTCGCTCCGATCCTTCCTCTACGGACGGCTCGACTCGCTGCTGGTCGGGGCCCGCGACAGCGCGGTCCGTCACCTCACAGTCAGCTCCCACCACCGGGCGACAGGCACACCGACGCTGCTCGTCCGCCGGATCAACCCGGACGTCTACGTGATCGTCCTCACCCCCGCCGGCACCGTGCTCGTGACACGCCCGTCACGGACATCGCCCGATGCCGCGTCCCGCCCGGTGCTCCCCCGCTCGGTGCGCCTCTCCAGGGAGCTCAGCCCGAGCGCCGGCCCGTATCGGCCGAACCCTTCCAACTTCACACTCGAAGCCCCGGACGGGACCGTCTACCGGGCGTCCGCGACGCGTGTCCCGCAGGGCACCGTGATCGTCGCCGTCTCCCTCGCGCAGACCGACGCGACGCTCACATCGCTCATCCGCATCGAGGTCGGGGTCTCCGCGGCGGTCCTCCTCGCGCTCTGCGTTCTCGGACTGTGGACGGTGCGGCGCGGGTTGCGTCCGCTGGACGACATGGCGAAGTCGGCGGGGGAGATCGCCTCTGGTGGCGACCTCTCTCGCCGCATCGAGCCGTCGGACACCGAGACGGAGGTCGGCCGGCTCGGCGCCGCGCTGAACACGATGCTCGCTCGCATCGAGGGCGCGTTCGCAGAGAAGTCCGAGTCCGAGGCGAGGCTCCGGCAGTTCGTCGCCGACGCGTCCCACGAGCTGCGCACCCCGCTCACGTCGATCCGCGGGTACGCGGAGCTGCTGGGCAAGGGGGCGTTCGTCGACGACGAGGACCGCACGAGGGCGCTGCAGAGAGTCGAGCGGGAGGCGGGCCGGATGAGCGGGCTCGTGGACGACCTGCTCCTGCTCGCGCGCCTCGACCAGGGGCGGCCGCTCGAGCGGGCACCCGTGGACCTGCGGCGCATCTGCCGCGACGCGGTCGACGACGCGCAGCTGACCGACCCCGACCGCGCGGTGCAGCTCGTGGCGCCGTCCCCGGTGACCGTCGCAGGGGACCGGGACCGGCTCGCCCAGGTGGCGCACAACCTCGTCCAGAACGCGCTCGTGCACACCACGCCGGGGACGCCGGTGCAGGTGGAGGTGTTCGCAGAGGGCGACATGGGGGTCCTCCGCGTCGTCGACGAGGGTCCCGGCGTCACAGCTTCCCGGCGCGATCGGGTCTTCGACCGCTTCTACAGAGGTGATGCCGCCCGTACCGGTGCGGGGACCGGGCTCGGGCTCTCGATCGTCCGCGCGACCGCGGAGGCGTTGGGCGGGCGGGCGTGGGTGCAGCCACGCAGTGACCGCGAGGGCTCGGTCTTCTGCGTCGAGGTCCCGCTGGAGCCCCGCTTCCACGTCCGACCTGCGCCCAGCGTCCCCCAGGCCCCAGCCCCTGGAGCCCCAGCCCCGAGCGCCGCCGGAGCGTCGTCTTCGGTTACGCCCGCCGGCGGGCGCGACGTGCCGGCAGGGGCCGGGCACGAGCCGGAGCCCGCGCTCAGAGCAGCCTCGAGGCACCGGGCCACAGCGCATCGAGGACGGGACGGAGCTTGACGGTCGTCTCGGCCAGCTCGGCCCGGGGATCCGACTCCGCCACGACGCCAGCCCCTGCCCTGACCAGCGCGCGCCGGCCGTCCAGCTCCACGGACCGGATGCTGAGCACCCACTCCCCGTCACCGGCGCCGTCGGTCCACCCGACCGCACCCGCCCAGTAGCCGCGCGGCGCAGGCTCGAGCGCCGAGATCCGTTCGAGTGCCGCCGCGCGCGCGACCCCTCCCACCGCAGGGGTGGGGTGCAAGAGCGCGAGGAGCTCGAGCGCGGTGTCGCCGTCCGACGGGGCTGTCGTCAACGTGCCCCGGATGAGGGTCCCCAGCCGCGCGTCGGACCTGAGACGCACCACGGTCGGCTCCTCGGGCACGGTCAGCCCGACGCAACGGCGCTCGAGCGCGTGAACGATCTCTTCCACGACCAGTCGGTGCTCGGCACGGTCCTTCTCGGAGTCGAAGAGCCGCTGGGCGTCCTCGCCGTCGTCGTCGGGCTCCGAGAGCGGCACGGTCCCGGCGAAGGCGTGGGAGGTGACCCTTCGCCCGCGCCGGCTGACCACGAGCTCGGGGGTCGCCCCGACCAGCCTCCCGGCGGGCGTCGGCACCGAGAAGGGCGAGAAGACCTCGTCGCCGCCCCACAGGGCCCCGAGCAAGCGCGACGGCACCGCCGGGGCGGGGAGCTGGACCTCCACCATGCGCGCAAGGACGACCTTCATGAGCCGTCCCCCGCGGATGTCCGAGACCGCGAGCGCGACGGCCTCCGCGTACTCGACGGGGGAAGGCACCTGGCGGAGCCGGACCGCGTCGAGCGCGCTGCCCGGGTCCGCCCCGCCGGCTGCGCGTGCGCCGGCGCCGCCGGGGGGCCGGCGCGACCCTCGTCCGGTGCCTCTCGAACCACGCGGTCGGACCTCGACCACCCAGGTGCGGCCGCCGGCGTCCCGGCACCACGTCTCCGCCGGGACGACGAGGAGCGCGGGCGCGTTGCGGTCGAACGCGAACGCCCCGAGCGCGATCGGACCGGGCGCGCTGAGCTCGTCGCCGGCCGCCTCTTCGGTGTGGTGCTCGACCGCGGCGAGCCAGGCGCGCACAGCGGCCAGGCCGTGCGCGTCCTCGAGCCCCCTCGGGAGCGAGAACGCGGCCGCGACCCCCGTCGCCGCCAGGAGCCTCTCCCTCCCGGCGACGAGGGCGCCGTGGTCGGCAGCCTGCGCGAGCCGTTCCTCCGCCCCCGCCGACCAGATCGAGGGGTCGACGGTTCTCGAGATCGCCACGAGCTCGGCAGCGTCCGGGAGCCCCGGCGCGTCGACCGCCGCAGGCCGGGGGAGGGTGGCGCTCACGGGGCGGCGGGCTCGCCGGCGCGCGTGGCGGTCAGGATCTGGCTGAGGCCTCCCTGGAGGAGCTGGCGACCGACGGCGGCGAAGCCCGACCGCCGGAGCAGCGCACGGAGCTCTCCGTCCTCGGGCAGGTACGCGACGGAATCGGGGAGCCACCGGTACGCGTCGGCGTCGGAGAGCGCTGCGCCGATGGCGGGCACGACGTGCTGGAACCAGAGCGCGTGGCCCGCGCGCACGAGCCGGCACGACGGGGTCGCCACCTCGAGGAGCGCGACGCGTCCGCCGGGTCGCAGGACGCGGGCGACCTCTGCGAGCGACGCGCCGAGGTCGGTGAAGTTCCGAAGTGCGTAGGCGCAGAGCACCCCGTCGAACGACGCGGTCGCGAACGGCAACGTTGCCGCGTCGCCGAGCGCGGCGGGGAGCCGGTCGGCGCGCCGCGCGAGCATCCCCGCGCTCAGGTCGGCTCCCACCACGCGGTAGCCGCGGCGCTGCGCGATGTCGCCGAGCGCACCCGTCCCGCAGGCGAGGTCGAGCACCAGCGACCCCGGAGCGAGCGCGAGCGCACGGACCGTGCGATGTCGCCAGTGCTGGTCCATGCCGAGGGAGATGATCCGGTTGACGCGGTCGTAACGCGGCGCGATCGCGTCGAACATCGCCCGGACGAGGACGGTCTTCTCCCTCCCTGAAGGAAGCTTCGCCGTGGTCACGCCCGGTAGTAGCGGACGACCACCTGCGCGGCGCAGCACGGTTTCGCTGCGCCGCGGACCTCGACCGTGACATCGAGGGCGGCCTGGACGCCGCCGTCGACCGGTTCGGCGGACGCGACGCTCGCTCCGACGCGGACTTCCGAGCCGACCGGCACGGGGGCCGGGAACCTCACCTTGTTGCACCCGTAATTCACCGCGAGCCCGACGTTCTCGACGCGCACCACCTGTGCGAGCAGGAACGGCACGAGCGAGAGCGTCAGGTAACCGTGGGCGATCGTCGTTCCGAAGGGCCCCTTCGCCGCGCGCTCGGGGTCGACGTGGATCCACTGGTGGTCCCCCGTCGCGTCGGCGAAGCGGTCGACTCGCTCTTGGTCGACCGTCAGCCAGTCGCTGTAGCCCAGGTGGTGGCCGACAAGGGTCTGGACCTGGTCGACGCCGTCGATGGTCGTGGTCAATGGTGCTCCTCGCCCGCCGCCGCCAGCCCGGCCGCGGCCTACTTGAACCAGATGCGCTCGTAGTGCCGGCTGTCCGGATGGAGCAGCAGCGCGACGAGGACGCCCGCGAACAGCAGGTTCAGGATCCCGCCGAACCCGCCGCCGGCGATCATGAGGCCCAGGACGACGAGCAGGTAGGCGCCCGCGAGCGCGACTGCCGCCCAGTACGCGAGGCGCTTCTCGTTGGCGATGCCGAACGCAGCGGCCGCGAGCAGGACGAAGAGGAAGAGGAAGGGCGACTCGCCCAACGCGATGGTGAAGACGAGCGCCAGCGCTGCGTTCAGGTAGGAGAAGACGACGGCACCCTGGAGCGTCTGGGGCTGGCTCTGGTCGATCCATCGGGGTGGCACTCGACCATTCTGCCAGTCCCCGTCCTCCGGCGGTACATCGGTACGCTGAGGCCCGTGACGATCGCCGCCCGACGCCGTTCTCGCCGCAGCTCCCCGTTCAACGCCCACGGTGAGCGGCATCACCGGAACGTGACGTCCGGTGGCGCCAGGGCGGCCATCTTCGGGATCAGCGACGGGCTGGTGACCAACGTGTCGCTCATCCTGGGCGTGGCGGGCGCGCACCCCGGCGGCGGGATCGTCCGGCTGTCCGGGCTCGCCGGTCTGGTCGCGGGCGCCTTCTCGATGGCGGCAGGGGAGCTCGTGTCCATGCAAGCCCAGCGGGAGCTCTTCGAGCGTGAGCTCGCCGTGGAACGCGACGCGCTCGCGCAGAGCCCCGCCGCCGAGCAGGGGGAGCTCGTCGCGATCTACGAGCGCCGGGGCCTCACGCCGTCCCTGGCCAAGGAGCTCGCCGAGCTCATGATGCGCGACCCGAAGACCGCGCTGGAGACGCATGCCCGCGAGGAGCTCGGCATCGACCCGACATCGCTCGGCTCGCCGGTCGTCGCGGCCGTGAGCTCGTTCGCGACGTTCGCGCTGGGCGCGCTCCTGCCGCTGATCCCCTGGCTCCTCGCGCACGGCAACGGCGCGCTCCTCGCCTCGGTGGCGATCGGTGCGGCAGCGGCGGTCGGGGTCGGGGTGATGCTCGGGGTCCTCACGGGGAAATCGGTGGTGAAGAGCGCGGCTCGCCAGCTCGCCGTCGCAGCCGTGGCGGCCGCGGTGACCTACGGCATCGGCCGCGCAGTCGGCGCGTCGGGCTGAGCACCCGCGGGCACCGTCCCTTCGAGCTCCACCTCCCGGTGGTCCTCGGTGAAGCCGAGCGAGCGGTAGAGGACCAGGGCCGGCGTGTTGGTGGCCTCGACGTAGAGCATCGCGGTGGGCACCGCGCGGGTGGCGAGATGGCCGAGCCCCGCGCGGGCGAGCGCGCGCCCGAGCCCCCTGCCCTGGAAGTCCGGGTCGACGCCGATCACGTAGATCTCTCCGAGCACAGGGCTGCGGTGCACCTTGGTCCAGCAGAAGCCCGCGAGGCGGTCGCCCTCATCGTGCAGCAGGAACCCCGTCGGGTCGAACCAGGGCTCCTGCTCGCGGCGCCGGAGGTCTGCGAGCGTCCAGGACCCCTGCTCGGGGTGGCCGGCGAACGCGCGCGCGTTCACCTCCAACCATGCGTCATCGTCGCGACCGGGACGGAACGGCCGGACCTGGAGCGGCGGCGAGGTCGCGTCGTAGACGGCCTCGGGGAGGAGGGGCGCGCGCAGCTGGAGCAGCTCGCGGCTGGGCCGGAGCCCGCGGGAGACGAAGAGCGCTGCCAGCCTGCCGGCATCCGTCCGGACCCACGCGTCGACGGTCCCGCCGCCGCGCGCCGCGACCTCGGCGAGCGTGGCGTCGAGCAGCGTGGCGCGCACGCCCCCCTGATCGTCGCGCCGGTCGGGGCGGACCGCGCTCTCGATCACCCAGGCACCGGCAAGCTTTCTCAGGGTGGAGACGCCTGCGAGATCGCCCGAGGTGCCGGCACGAGCAAGGAGCACGAGCGCGCCGGGAGGCGGGTCCTCGCCGACGACGAACCGGGCGTCGTCGCTCAGCTCGAGGAACCCGTCGGCCTGCTGAGCCTCGTCGAGAAGCGCCTGGACCTCGGCGCGCCCGCTCGGGTCGAGCGAGCGGACCGCGTCGACGCGGACCAGGGGACCCGGGGCGACCACGGAGGCAGGCTACCGGCGCCGCCGCGTCGGGCCGTGCGTCGCTACGCTCCGCAGGCGATGGCGGCGGCGCGCACGGTGAGAGCTCGAGCGGCGATCGTGACGGCTCGTCTCGCCGCCGAGTACCCCGGCACCGCGAAAGAGCTCTGCGCGCTGCGCCACGAGAACGCGTTCCAGTTGCTCGTCGCGACCATCCTCTCGGCCCAGACGACCGATGCAAGGGTCAATCTGGTGGCGCCCACGCTGTTCGCGACCTTCCCGGACGCGGTGTCGCTGGCGCGCGCGGACCCCGAGAGGCTCGAAGAGCTGATCCGCTCGACCGGGTTCTTCCGCGCGAAGGCGAAGAGCCTGATCGGGATGTCGCAGGCGCTCGTGGAGCGCTTCGGTGGCGAGGTGCCCTCTGCGATGGAGGACCTCGTCACCTTGCCCGGAGTCGGCCGCAAGACGGCGAACGTGGTGCTGAGCGTCGCGTTCGGCAAGCCCGGCTTCGCCGTCGACACGCACGTCGGGCGGCTCTCGCGCCGTCTCGGGTTGACGACGTCCTCGGATCCCGAGGTGGTGGAGCGCGACGTCGACGCGCTCGTCCCTCCCGGGGAGCGAGGGACGCTCAGCCTGCGGCTCATCCTCCACGGGCGCGCCGTCTGCACGGCGCGTACCGCGCGTTGCGGGACATGTGTGCTCGCCGACGTGTGCCCGTCGGCCTTCCGTTCTGCCTGACGGGCGGGCGCGCCTACGGAGCCCGCAGCGGACGGCGGCCGGTTCCCGGGTGGGGACGTTCAAGGGGCCGGGGTGGAGCCCGGTGACAATGCGGTGACATTCCGATGGCAACGAGATGGCAAGACGGTGGCAACAAGGTTGCATGCGGCGCGCACAGGGCTGCGAGAAAAGTTGCGGGGCGCAATTGCGCGAGGGGGAACTCGTTGTAAGATGAACGTGGAACCGGTCCCCGCCACCTGGTTCCAGATGAGCGATGCGCCGGGATCCGCCGCCTGGCCCCGCTCCGACGACGGCGCCCTTGGGGCGCCGTCGTCGCACATTCGGGGCGAGATGGGCGGCGCCTGGCGTGACCACGAGCCCGGCAGGAGGCCGGCCGGACGCGGGACCGGCCGGGTGCGGGGCGGTCGGGTGGGAATGGTGGCACCAACGGTGTTACCCTTGAGCTCATGGTGACGAAACGGTCGGTCTCGCTGTCGGACGACGTCGCGAAGGCGGTGGAGGCTGCCGCCAAGGAGGACGGCGTGTCGTTCAGCGCGTGGCTCTCGGGAGCTGCGGAGCGTCAGCTCCGGGTGCGCCAGGGGTTGCGCGGCGTCGCGGCGTGGGAGTCGGAGTCCGGGCCGCTCACCGCGGAGGAGATCGCGGCGGGCGAGGCCCTCCTCGGGCGTCTCCTCTCGGGAGTGTCCGGCATGGCGTCACGGGTCCGTCGCCGACCATGAGCGCGCGCGACGGCGTCGTGTACGGCGTGGGCGCGCTGCGAGCGGCGGCCCACGGTGACCGGATGATGTGGGCCCTGCACCGAGCGGCGCTCACCTACGGCGTCGTTCCCGTCGTCACGGTGGGCGCGGTCGCCGAGGCGTACCGCACGCTGGCGCGAGGGGACCGGCTGGACGCGTTGCTGGCCGGCGCCGAGGTCGAGCCCCTCGGCCGTGAGGGCGCGCAACGCACCGGGGAGCTCGCGTCGCGCGCCGGCACCGCGGATCTCGTGGCCGTGTCGACCGCAGAGACCGCCGCCCGTCGCAACGCGGCGATCGTCAACACGCGCCAGGCGGCGCTGCGCGCCGCCACCGCGCTGCTCGGGCACGACCTCGTCCAGTACGGCGTCTGAGCGGCCAGTGCGTCGCTCCGCGTGGCGATCAGGCGCGGGAGCTGCGACTCTCCGAGGACGCCCTGCCCAAGCGCCGTAGCGCCGCGCGCAGGTCTCGCTCGACCGCGAAGAGCTCCGCGGCGAGCTCCGCGTCGCGGCCGCCCCGGCAGCGCTCCGCAAGAGCGGTCACGCGCTGGGTCAGTTCGGTCAGCGTCGACGCGATCGACGAGAGCTCGGCACGAGTTGTGGCCACGCAGGCATGATGCCCCGACTTCGCCTCGCTGTGCCGGCGACCCGCGCGGCGACCCGCGCGGCGACCCGCGCGGCGACCCGCGCGGCGACCCGCGCGGCGACCCGCGCCCGCGAGCGTTCCGGAGCTGTCGGGCAGCGCCGGTAGCATCGGGCTCTTGCGAGGAGGCGGGACGATGCTGACCAGGATCGACGTGCGCGGCCGCCGGGGGAAGGCGTTGGCCGACGCGCTGCCGCGCCCGGAGGAGCCCGGGCGCGCCGAGCGGGACGTCGTCGCGGGGATCATCGACCGGGTGCAGAAGGACGGCGACCGCGCGCTGCTCTCGTTGACCGAGGAGCTCGACGGCGTCGTGCTGGAGCGGATCGCGGTGGCGGACTCGGAGCTCCACGAGGCGCTGGCGCGGATCCCCGAAGACCTCCGTCAGGCGCTCCTCGTCGCGCACCGGAACATCGCCGCGTACCACGCCCACGAGATGGCGGCGGTCCCCGACTTCGTGGCGCACGGCGTGCGCGTCCGCCACCTCGTCCGTCCGGTGGACCGGGTGGGGTGCTACGCGCCCGGCGGCCGCGCCCGCTACCCCTCGACGGTGCTCATGTGCGCGGTGCCCGCGAAGGTCGCAGGCGTCGAGCAGGTCGTGCTCTGCGTCCCGCCCGGCCGGGACGGCAGGATCGACGACGCCACGCTCGCCGCGGCGGCGCTCGCCGGGGTCGACGAGGTGTACGCGATCGGGGGCGCGCAGGCGATCGCGGCAATGGCCCACGGGACCGAGTCGTTGCGCCGCGTCGACGTCGTCGTGGGTCCGGGCAACCGCTACGTCGCGGAGGCCAAGCGTCAGGTGAGCGGCCTCGTCGGGGTGGCCTCCGCCTTCGCCGGGCCGTCCGAGGTGGTCGTGGTCGCCTCGCCCGACACGCCGGCGGAGTTCGCGGCGATCGACCTCGCGGTGCAGGCCGAGCACGGCCCCGACGGGCTCGCGTGGCTGGTCACGTGGTCCGAGGAGAAGGCCGAAGAGGTGGAGGAGGCGCTCGGGCGCGTCGTCTCCTCCTCGCCGCGCCGAGACGACCTCTCCGCCACGTTGCGCGCCAACGGCTACGCATGCATCGTCGACAGCGTCGAGCATGCGGTCGCCGTCGCGAACGTGGTCGCGCCGGAGCACCTCGAGCTCCTCTTCGACCAGGCGGAGACGCTCCTCGCCTCGGTGCGTGCCGCCGGTGCGGTGTTCTGCGGTCCGTGGTCGCCGGCGAGCCTCGGCGACTACGTCGCCGGGCCGAACCACGTGCTGCCGACGAACAGGACGGCGAGGTTCGCGTCGGCGCTGCGCGCCGACGACTTCCGCCGGCACCTGCACGCGGTGAGCGCGCAGCCCGCAGCGATGGAGACACTCGGGCCGGCCGTCGTGACGCTGGCGGAGACCGAGGGGCTCCCGGCCCACGCGGCGTCGATCGAGCTGCGGCGCGCGGCGCTCCGGGCGGGCAGCTCGTGAGCGCGCTCGTGCCGCTGCGCGAGCAGCTGGCCGCGCTCGGCGCGTACCACTCGCTCCAGGTCGCCGCAGACGTACGGCTGAACTCGAACGAGTCGCCGTTCCCGCCGCCCGACGCGTGGTTGCGAGCGCTCGCCGAGGCGGTCGGGCAGGTGGACTTCCACCGCTACCCCGACCGCGACGCGACCGAGCTGCGCGCGGCGGTCGCCGGCCTGCACGGCGTCCTCCCAGAGGAGGTCTTCTGCGCCAACGGCTCGAACGAGGTGCTCCAGTGCCTGCTCGTCGCCTTCGGTGGCCAGGGCCGCCGCGCGCTCGTCTTCGAACCCACCTACGCGCTGCACGCGCACATCGCGGGGCTGACCGGCATGGAGGTGGTGAGCGAGCCGAGGGGTGGCGACCTCCGGGTCGATCCTGGCCGTTGGCGGGCGGCGATCGAGCGCGCCGAGCCCGACGTCGTGTTCCTGTGCTCGCCCAACAACCCGACCGGCCGCCTCGAGGATCCCGAGATCGTGAGCGCCATCGTCGACGCGTCGCCGGGGCTCGTCGTCGTGGACGAGGCCTACGGGCAGTTCTCGAGCTGGTCGGCACTGGCCCTGCGGAGCGAGGGGCGTCGGCGGCCACGAGATGGAGGCGGGACGAAGGGGCTCGTCGTCGTCCGGACGTTCTCCAAGACGTGGGCGATGGCGGGCGCACGGCTCGGGTACCTGGTCGCCGACCCCGAGGTGGTGGCAGGCTGTCGCGACGCCGCGCTCCCGTACCATCTCTCGGTCCAGACCCAGCTCGCAGGCGTGCTGGCGCTGCGCTACGTCGACGAGATGAACGAGCGCGTCCGCAGGGTCGCCGAGGCGCGCGCGGAGCTGGCGGAGGGACTCGCGGGGCTCGACGTCGAGACCTGGCCCTCGGACGCGAACTTCGTCCTGTTCAGGCCGCGCGCGAAGGACGCGCGCGGCGTGTGGAGGACGCTCCTCGCCGGCGGGGTCCTCGTCCGGGACTTCTCGGCTCGTGCGGGTCTCGAGGGTTGCCTGCGCGTGACCGTCGGCACCCCGAAGGAGAACGGGCGGTTCCTCGAAGCGCTCGCGGGAGCGCTCCGGTGACGGCTGCCGCCTCGACGCCCGCACCGACGCCCGCCTCGACGCCTGCGGCGGGGAGGGAGCCTCGTGCGCGACGGGCGGAGCGACGCCGCGCGACGAAGGAGACCGTCGTCGAGATCGCGCTCGACGTCGACGGCTCGGGTCGCGCCGAGGTGACGACGGGGCTCCCGTTCTTCGACCACATGCTCGCGCAGCTCGCGGCGCACGGCGGCCTCGATCTCACGGTGCACGCGGACGGCGATCTCGACGTCGACGCGCACCACACCGTCGAAGACGTCGGCATCGTGCTCGGCGGGTGCCTGGCAGAGGCGCTCGGCGACAAGGCGGGGGTGCGGCGGTTCGCGTCGGTCCTGCTGCCGCTGGACGAGGCGCTCGTGGAGGTGGCGCTCGACCTGTCCGGACGCTCGTTCCTCGCCTACGACGTGCCGTTCGCGCCCGACACGCCGGGCCTCGGGTCGCCGCCGTTCGACCCGCAGCTCGCCGAGGAGTTCCTCCGCGCGGCGACCGCTGCGGCGGGCATCACCCTCCACGTCAACCGGCGTGCGGGGCGCAACACCCACCACGTGGTGGAAGCGGTGTTCAAGGGCGTGGCCCGCGCGCTTCGCGACGCGGTCAGGATGGAGGGCGGCAGCGTGCCGTCCACCAAGGGCACCCTCTGAGCGGTCCTGCGTGAGCGCCGCCGCAGAGACCATCGCGGTCCTCGACTACGGCATCGGCAACCTCCGGTCGGCCGAGCGGGCGCTCGCGCACGTCGGCGCGGCGGCCCGCCTCGTCACGGACCCTGCGCACGTGAGGGGCGCCGCCGGCGTGGTCCTTCCGGGCGTCGGCGCCTTCGGCCCGTGCGCCGACGCGCTCGCGCGCACGGGGCTCGGCAAAGCGGCGCGCGCCGCGATCGACGCAGGCGTGCCGTTCTTGGGGATCTGCGTGGGGTTCCAGCTGCTCTACGAAGGATCCGAGGAAGCTCCGGGACGGGCCGGGCTCGGGGTGCTCGAAGGGACGGTCCGCCGCCTGCCGGCCTCGGTGAAGGTGCCTCAGATGCAGTGGAACGCGCTGGAGCGCGTCCGCCCCTCGGGGCTCCTCGACGGCGTCGGCGAGCAGCCGTGGGTCTACTTCGTCCACTCCTACGCGCCCGAGGTGGGCCCCGAGACGGTGGCGACGTGCGACTACGGCGGGACCGCCGCGGCGGCCGCGGAGGAGGGTGCGGTCTGGGGCACCCAGTTCCACCCCGAGAAGTCGGGCGCCACGGGTCTCGCGATCCTCGCGAACTTCGTCGCGCGCTGCGCGCCGTGATGGAGCTGTACGCCGCGGTCGACGTCATGGACGGCCGCGCGGTACGGCTCGTGAAGGGTGAGCTCGGCGCCCCTCGGATCTTCGGGGACCCGCTCGAGGTCGGCGGGAGGTTCCTCGAGGCGGGAGCCCCGTGGCTCCACGTGGTCGACCTCGACGCCGCGCGCACCGGAGGGCCCGCCAACCGCGCGGTGGTGCTGTCGCTCGCAGGGGTCGCCCACCGTGCCGGGGCGCGCGTCGAGGTCGGCGGCGGGCTGCGGGACGCAGAGGACGTCGACGCGCTGCTCGCGGCGGGTGTCGACCGGGTGGTGCTCGGCACCGCGGCGATCGAGGACCCCGACCTCGCGGCAGCCTGCGCCGTTCGCCATCCTGGCCGGGTCGCCGTCGGGTTCGACTACCGTCGCAGCGAGAGGGGCGCGCCGGAGCTGGCCGTGCGCGGCTGGACCGAGCGGGCCGCGGTCGACCCCGCCGTCCTGCTCGCCGCGTGGGCGAAGGTGCCCCTCGCGGCGTTGGTGGTGACGGCGATCGACCGCGACGGGACGCGTGAGGGACCCGACGAAGAGGGGCTCTCCTGGGTCCTCGACGCGACCGACCTCGACGTGGTCGCGTCCGGCGGCGTCGGTGGCGTGGGCCACGTCGCGGCGCTCGCGGCGCTCCGCTCGCAGGCGAAGGGGCGGTCCCTCTGTGGAGCGGTGGTCGGCCGGGCGCTCGTGGACGGCTCGATGGACGTGGGGGAGGCGATCGCGGCGTGCGCAGCGTCCGGGTGATCCCCTGCCTCGACGTGACCGGCGGGCGCGTGGTGAAGGGCGTGCGCTTCGTCGACCTCGTCGACGCGGGCGATCCGGTGGAGCTCGCCGCGCGCTACGACGCCGAGGGCGCGGACGAGCTGACCTTCCTCGACATCACGGCCTCGTCCGACGGGCGCGACACGATGGTCTCGGTGGTCGCGCGCACCGCCGAGCAGGTCTTCATCCCCTTCACGGTCGGCGGCGGCGTGCGCAGGCGCGACGACGCGCGCCGTCTGCTTCGTGCCGGGGCGGACAAGGTGGCGGTGAACACGGCAGCCCTGGAGCGTCCCGAGCTGGTCACCGAGCTCGCGGGCGAGTTCGGCGCGCAGTGCGTCGTCGTCGCCATCGACGCGCGGCGCCGGAGTGATGGGGCGCCCGCCGGCTGGGAGGTGTGCACGCACGGCGGGCGCAGGCCCACGGGATCCGACGCGCTGGCGTGGGCGGCGCGCGCAGCCGAGCTCGGCGCGGGGGAGATCCTCCTCACGTCCATGGACCGGGACGGCACCCGCGACGGCTACGACCTCGAGCTCACGCGCCGGGTCGCAGAGACGGTCGGGGTGCCCGTCGTCGCGTCGGGCGGGGTCGGGACGCTCGCCCACCTGGCGGACGGGGCGGCGGCCGGCGCCGACGCGGTGCTCGCCGCGTCGATCTTCCACCGCCGGGAGCACACGGTCGCCGAGGCGAAGGCGTACCTCGCCTCGCGCGGCGTGGTGGTGCGGCCCGTCTGACCGCCGGCCGAGGGCACGGTCAGATCGACCTGCGGCCCGAGGACGCCGCGACGACGTCGAGCGGGACGATGCGGGGCACCCTCACCAAGATCGAGGCGGCGGCGCCCGAGCTCGTGAAGAGGAGCGCGTCGTAGAGGTGGCCGAGGACGACGTGGCCCTGGAGGCCCGCCACCACCCGCGTGGGCGCCCACGACAGGACGCTCGTGGAGACGACCGGCCCCGCGGTCGTGGCGCTGTAGCCGACGAGCGAGACCGTCCCGGGCGAACCCAGGAGCCGACCGGCGACGAGCAGCCTCGCGTACGGCGTCGGCGGGCTCACGATCGGGCTGAAGGCGACGGCGGCGCTGGAGATCGTGGGCACCTGGGCCGGTGAGGTGATCGAGGCGGGCGCGATCTCCCAGGTCCCGTAGGTGCACTGGGCACCTTGCAGACCGTTGTGCAGGAAGTACTGGCCGTCGTAGCCGAAGACGTTGACGGCCGAGCTGTTCAGGCACGCGAAGGGGGAGCGGGCCACGTTGACGTGCAAGGTGGACTTGCCCACGACCGGGGCGCCCAGGTCCTCCAAGGTGAGATTCACGAGGTGGATCAGGTCGTAGGTCCTTCCCACCGCCAGCCCGGAGACGGACGAGGCGGTCACGGTGGCCGTGTAGGCCCAACCGGGCGGCGAGAGGATCGGGCGGCGGGCGATGATGGTCCCCCCCGTGCCGACGGCGAGGCAGAGCAGCGGCGGGCGGGGCGTGGCGGGGCAGTTGACGCCGAGCAGGTCGGCGCTCGTTGGGGACACCTCCTTCACCCAGGTCTTCCCCCCGTCGTCGGTGCGCAGGATCGTGCCGTGGTCCCCGACGGCCCAGGCGCGCCCGGTGGCGGGCGCGCCTCGCAGGACCGACACCCCCCGAAGGGGCGGCAGGCTCCCCTCGGGGGGAGAGGTCGCCGGCACCCATGTCGCGCCGCTGTCGAAGGTGAGGTAGATGCGGCTGGCGGCGAGGGTGTCGTCGGTGCCGACGGTGATGCAGTGGCTGCGGCCCGCGATCGACGGCGGGCCGCACGAGATCGACGTGAAGTAGCCCGCGCCGAGGGAGATCTGGTTCGCCCATGTATGACCCCGGTAGTCGAACTGGGCGTACACGTTGCCGCCGCCGCCCACGGCGAAGTGCTCGTCGGAGTTGCCGAACGCGACGCCGCGCAGGCAGGCGTTGGGGGGGCCTCCTGGGCCGCAGGTCGCGCCGGGCGGGCCGAGGATCGTGATGAGCTGCCAGGGGCTCGTCGCGCTGGCGAAGGTGAGCTCGGCCGCCACGGCCGTGCCGACGGCGAAGCAGCGGGTGGCCGACTGGCAGGCGACGGCGGAGAAGGGCAGGGTGGTCGAGGGGCTGGTGGGCGACACGACGATCCAGGGCAGGCCGTTCTTCTCGAACAGGATCGTGCCCTGGTCTCCGACGGCGTAGCAGATCACGGGCACCCGGACGCCGGGACCGGTGAACGGCACGCAGGAGACGCCGTTCAGGTCGACCGCCGTCGGGGAGACGTCGGTCCTCCAGGTGAGGCCGCCGTTGGCCGAAGAGACGATCGTCCCGCCGTCGCCCACCGCGTAGCAGTAGCCCGTCGTCACCCGGCTCGGGGACGTGCCCGGCACGCAGGAGACGGCGTTCAGGTTCGCGGTGGTGCCCGAGGGCTCCTGCACCCAGAGCCCCGTCGCGGGCGGCGGGGCGGGGCGGAGCGCGACGAGGATGCTCGCCACCGCCCCGGAGGCCGTGAACACGAGCACGTCGTAGGTGCCGGCGTGAAGGCCGGCCGGCAGGGCCACGACGACCCGGTCAGCCGACCAGGCGACGACGCTCGTGGAGACGACCGGGCCCGCGGTCGTGGCGTGGTAGCCGACGAGCACGACCGTCCCCCCCGGCGCCCCGAACCGGCTTCCTGCGACGACGAGCCTCTGGCCCACGACGGCCGTGCCGGCGATCGCGGGGGCGGCAACCGGAGAGGTGATGGAGCGCGGCGCGATCTCCCAGGTCCCGTAGGTGCACTGGCTGCCCTCCAGGCCGTTGTGGAGGAAGAGCTCGCCGTGGAAGGCGAACACGTTGACTGTCGAGCCGTTCAGGCACGCAGAGGGGGACGGTGAGACCTGGACGTGCAAGGTGGCCCGGCCCACGACGGGGGCGCCGAGGTCCTCCAACGTGAGGTTGACGAGGTGGACGAGGTCCACCACCTCCCCGACGTGGAGGGCGGCCACGCTCGAGGAGGTGACCGTCGCGGTGTAGGGCCAGAAGATGACCGGCTTCGCCGCGGCGCCGGTCTCCGTGGCGGCAACCGACCCGCTCGCCCAGACCGCCGTCGCTCCGACGGCGAGCGCCGCGACCAACCGTCTCGCCGACGTCGCTCTCGCCCGCTTCGTACGCATCCTCATGCCCCCTTCCTTCGACGGCACCCTGGTGGGTGGGCCATCGAGCACGAGATGCAACCAGCGCGGAAAGTTTACTCCTCCAGCACGGCCAGAGGGAGCCCTATCTGGGCGCTGACCTGGACGCCACCCTGGCCAGCGCAGGGAGACCGCGCCGGCCGCCCTCGATGGGTGAGGGGACCGCTCCTGTTGGCGGAAGCAGGAAGCGGGCAGGAGCGGCCCTCTCGGGACCATACCTCGACGCGCCGGCGCCATCGCGACGTTCGCTCCCTGTTCCCGCGGACGGGCGCGCTGCGCTCGGCGCGCGTCGTCCGCCGTTCGGCGCGCACGGGTGCCGTTGGCACGGTACCGTGCGAGTGTGCCATCCAGGTCGAAGTCCGACACCGCCGAGCCTTCCGAGCGCGCGCCCGCGGCGACGCCGCCCGGCCCGGCCGCGTCGAAGGGGCCTTCCGCGCCGTCGAGGGGCGCGGACCCGAAGCAACCGATCACCGTCCTGTTCGACCGGGTGATGGTCCAGGTCACTCCCACCGAGGGGGAGCGCCGGTCGCGTGCGGGGATCCTGATCCCGGCCACCGCGCAGGTCTCGCGCCGGCTGACGTGGGCCGAGGCGGTCGCGGTCGGGCCGAACGTCCGGTCCGTGAAGCCCGGAGACAAGGTCCTGTTCAACCCCGAGGACCGATACGAGGTGGAGGTGCAGGGGGAGGAGTACGTCATCCTGCGCGAGCGCGACGTGCACGCCGTGGCGTCCGAACGCCTCGACGGGAGCACGGGCCTGTACCTGTGACCGTCCCCCCCGGGGTGCCGCTCGTCGATCTCGACGCCGCCCTGCTCGAGTCCGTGGCGTTCGACTCGCGTGGCCTCGTGACCGCGGTGGTCCAGGATGCGGCGTCCAAAGACGTGCTCATGGTCGCGCACATGGACCGCGAGGCGCTCGAGCGGACGATCGCGTCGGGCCGTTCGTGGTTCTTCAGCCGGAGCCGCGGCGAGCACTGGTGCAAGGGCGAGACGTCGGGCGACCGCCAGTTCGTCCGTGAGGTGCGCGTCGACTGCGACGGCGACGCGGTGATGCTGCTCGTCGACCAGCACGGCGACGGTGCGTGCCACACGAAGGAGTGGTCGTGCTTCTACCGCGCCCTCGCCAGCGGCCCCGGCGTCCCCCCGCCGGGACGGGAGCCCGAGGGCACGGGCCGTTGACGCCGCGGTCGGACGCGGTGCGTCGCCCGGCGCTGCCCCTCCGTCCCGAGCTCGAAGGCTTCCGCGCCCTCGCGGGCAGCGGGCAGCGGGTCCTGCCGGTGTGGACCGCGGTCGTGGGCGACCGGCTGACGCCGGTGGGCGCCTTCTCGGCGATGGTCGGCGACGCGCCCGGCTTCCTCCTCGAGTCGGTGGAAGGGGGGGAGCGGTGGGGCAGGTACTCCTTCGTCGGCAGGCGCCCGCTCGCGACGATCACCGCCCGCGGCGCAGAGGTCGTCGCGGACGGCCAGCTCCCCGTGCCGACGCAGGGCGCGTCCGGCGTGCTCACGGTGCTCGAGCGGCTGCTCTCGGCGTGCAGCGCCCCCGTGCTCCCGGAGCTGCCGCCGCTCCAGTCCGGGGTCGTCGGCTACCTCGCGTACGACGTCGTGCGGGAGATCGAGCGGCTGCCGCACGTCCCCCACGACGACCTCGGCCACCCCGACGCCGCGCTCTTCGTGATCGGGCAGCTCGCGGCCTTCGACCACTGGCTCCAGCGGGTCGTGCTCATCGACAACGTGCCGGTCGACCCCTCCTGGTCGCGCCACGAGGTGGACCGCGCGTACGCGGACGCCTCGGAGCGGCTGGCAGCGCTCGCCTCGGACTGCTTCTCGGGCGGCGTCGAGCCCGCAGGGCCTGTCGCGATGCCGGAGCGGCCGGCTGCGGCGGAGACGCGCCGGACGATGACGCCCGAGGCGTACCGCGACGCGGTCGCCGTCGCGAAGGAGCGCATCGACGCCGGGGACATCTTCCAGGTGGTCCTCTCGCAGCGCTTCGACGTCGACCTCCGCTCGGACCCCTTCCAGGTCTACCGCGCGCTCCGGCTCTTGAACCCGAGCCCGTACCTCTACTTCTTGCGCTTCGACGAGGTCACGGTGGTCGGCTCCTCCCCCGAGCCGATGGTGCGCCTTCGTGACCGCGTCGTCACCTCCCGGCCGATTGCGGGGTCGCGGCCCCGCGGCTCGACCGACGAGCAGGACGGCCTGCTCGCCGCGCAGCTGATCGAGGACCCGAAGGAGCTGGCGGA
Source organism: Actinomycetes bacterium (assembly GCA_021803085.1). Classification (GTDB taxonomy): domain Bacteria; phylum Actinomycetota; class Acidimicrobiia; order Acidimicrobiales; family RAAP-2; genus JAJYVT01. Next base: position 3,102 of record JAJZMD010000052.1, on the reverse strand, counting down.
GCACGTCATGCTCGTCGACCTCGCTCGCAACGACGTCGGTCGGGTCGTCGAGTACGGCACCGAGCAGGTCGACGAGCTCATGACCGTGGAGCGCTACAGCCACATCATGCACCTCACCTCGCAGGTGTCCGGGAGGCTCCGGGAGGGCCTCGGTCCCGTCGACGTGCTGCGTGCGACGTTTCCGGCGGGCACGCTGTCGGGGGCGCCGAAGGTCCGCGCGATGGAGATCATCGACGACCTGGAGCCGACCAAGCGCGGCGTCTACGGCGGCGTGGTGGGCTACCTCGACTTCTCGGGCAACCTCGACACCGCGATCGCCATCCGCACGATGGTCGTGGGACCCGACGGGCGCGCGTCCGTCCAGGCGGGTGCGGGGATCGTGGCGGACAGCGATCCGTACGCGGAGGACGAGGAGTGCCGGCACAAGGCTGCGGCGCTGCTCGCCGCGGTGACGGCCGCCGGGCAGCTCGAGCGTTGAGCGCGGACCAAGGCGCCGTGGTCTCGTGAGCCGCCCGCCCGTGACCGACGCGTACGCCGCGCTGCGCACCGGGGTGGGCGCGTACGCGCTGGCGGTCGACGTCGTCGCCGTCAGCGGGCCCGACGCGACGGCCTACCTCCAGGGCCAGCTGAGCCAGGACGTCGCGCCCCTCGGCGTCGGCTGCTCGGCACCGTCGCTGCTCCTCGAGCCCGACGGGAAGCTCACCGCGCTGGTCCGGGTGACCCGGACGGGCGACGACGCGTACGTCCTCGACACCGACGCGGGGTACGGATCGCTCGTGGCCGCGCGCCTGAAGCGGTTCCAGCTCCGGACGAAGGTGAGCGTCGAGCCCCTGGACTGGACCTGCGTGGCGCTGCGCGGCGCCGCGGTGCGTGTGCCGGCCGCTCGGACGGAGACGCCCTTCGAGCTCGCGATCGACTGGAACGGGACGCACGGCGTGGACCTCCTCGGGCCCCGCGCAGAAGAGGTCGAAGAGGCGGTGCCGCGCGAGGCGGTGTGGTGCGGGGCGGCTGCGTGGGAGGCGCTGCGGATCGAGGCGGGCATCCCGAAGATGGGCGCCGAGCTCGACTCGCGCACGATCGCCGCCGAGGCGGGGCTGGTCGAGCGCACGGTGAGCTTCACGAAGGGGTGCTACACGGGGCAGGAGCTGATCGCCCGCCTCGACGCGAGGGGCAGCCGCGTCGCCAGGCGGTTGCGCGGCGTCGTGGCCGAGGACGCCGGGCCAGACGACGCCGGGCTCCTCGTCGGTGCGTCGCTGTGGACGCCCGGGGGCGGCAAGGTCGTCGGGCGGTGCACCTCGGCATCGTGGTGCCCAGGGCTCGAGAAGGTCGGCGCGCTCGCGTACCTCCACCGCTCGGTCGACGACACAGTGGCCCTCGTGTGGGCGAGAGACGAGGACGCTCCCGCAGAGGAGCGCCGACCGGCGCAGGCCCGGCCGCTGCCGCTCGTGGCGTAGCCGAAGCGCACCCCTCGGGTCACGTTGGGACCCGTCGGGGCGTGCGAGCAGGGGGCCGCGGCGGGGCGTGCGAGCAGGGGGGCCGCGGCGGCCCGGCACTACGCTTGACGCAGTGCCCGCCTTTCTGCCCGAGATCGTCGCCGCGCACCGCCGGATGGCCGCAGCCGACGGTCGTGACCCCGGCGAGCTGCTCGCGCGCGCCCTCGAGGCGCCGGCGCCGCGGCCGTTCGCCGCCGCGCTCGCCGCCGGCCGCACGACGGGGTCCCACGGCCTCGCGGTGATCGCCGAGGTGAAGCGGCGCTCGCCTTCGAAGGGGCCGCTCGCGCCGGACCTTGACCCTGCCGGCGCGGCCAGGGACTACGCGAGCGGGGGAGCGGCCTGCCTCTCGGTCCTCACCGATGAGCAGTTCTTCGGGGGGAGCGCCGCGGACCTCGTGGCGGCCCGGGAGGCGTCGGGGCTGCCGGTGCTGCGAAAGGACTTCACGATCGGGCCCCGTGACGTGTGCGACGCCCGGCTGATGGGCGCCGACGCCGTCCTCCTGATCGTCGCGGCGCTCGCAGACGACGAGCTCTGCGCGTTGCACGAGCTCGCGGGTCGAGCCGGGCTCGACGCGCTCGTGGAGGTGCACGACGAGGGAGAGCTCGAGCGCGCCCTCGCGCTCGGGCCCCGGCTGGTCGGGGTGAACCAGCGGGACCTCACGACGTTCGACGCCGACCCGGTGAGGGCGGAGCGGCTCGCCGCACGGATCCCGCCCGAGGTGGTGGCGGTCGCCGAGTCCGCGATCCGCGGGGCCGACGACGCCCGTCGCCTCGCGGACGCGGGCTACGACGCGGTCCTCGTCGGAGAGTCCCTCGTGACCTCGGGTGACCGTACGGCCGCGGTGCGCGCGCTCCGGGGCCACCCGGTGGGCGAGCGGGGCCGGCAGGGGACGGCGTGCGCGACGACCTCCTGATCAAGATCTGCGGCATCACGAACGAGCCGGACGCGCTCCTCGCGGTCGGCCTCGGGGCCGACGCGCTCGGCTTCGTCCTCGCGCCCTCCCCGCGCCAGGTCGCCCCCTCCGTCGCCTCCGACATCGTGAAGCGGCTGCCCCACGACGTCCTCACCGTCGGGGTCTTCCGAGACGAGGCGCCGACTCGCGTGGTCGAGATCGCCAACACGGTGGGCTTCGGTGCGGTGCAGCTGCACGGGCACGAGTCCGCCGAGCAGTGCCGGTGGATCCGCGAGCGCGTCTCGTGCACGATCCGAGCCTTCCGGGCAGGGGACCGCGCGATCGCGCGGTTCTTCGAGTTCGGCGCGGACTACCTGCTCGTCGACGGGCAGAGCCCGGGGTCGGGGCAGGTCTTCGACTGGAGGCTCGCGGAAGGCGTCGTCGATCCTGGACGGATGTTCGTCTCCGGCGGGCTGACTCCCGAGAACGTCGGCGACGCCATCGCGGCGCTCCGGCCCCGAGGCGTCGACGTCGCGAGCGGCGTGGAGAGCGTCCCGGGAGCCAAGGACCCCCAGAGGCTGCGAGCCTTCATCCGCAACGCGCGCGCTGCTGCTGCGGTTGCCGGGCCGTCCGGCTACGGGCGCGTCGAGCACGCCGATCTCGTCGGACACGGCGAGCACGGCGGTGGGCACGCCGGTGCGCACGCCGGGGGCGGGG
>JAJZMD010000232.1 GCA_021803085.1 Actinomycetes bacterium | reverse complement strand
CCGAGACGATCTTCAACTTCCCGGGCATGGGCTTTCTCACCTACAACGCCGCCACGAAGTTCGACGTCTACATCGTCGTGGGTACGACCATCGTCGCCACCGTGGCGACGGTGGTCGGCTCTCTCGTGGCCGACCTCCTCTACGCCGTAGCCGACCCGAGGATCCGCTATGTCCGCAACTAACGAGCAACTCGTTGCCGCCACAGCCGGCGTCCAGCCCCCCGCCGTCCCGGCGGACCACGATCAGGCGCCTATAGCCGGGCCCTCGGGAGGTGAGGCGATCGAGTAGCTGCGCTGGGCCTGGTAGCCATCCTCGGCGGTGAGCCTCACGTCCACGTGCTGGCCGGGCCTGTGCCCGGGCCAGTCCGGCACCCGCAGCACGATGGTGCGCGTCCGGACGTTCTCGGTGATGACCGTTCCTGATCGTGTGGTCGCCGCCGCCATCGGCCGTGAGGACGGTGGTCCTCGCGTTGTCGCCGGCATCACTCGCCGTCGGTCTCGCTGATCGCCTGACGCGCCGCCTTCTCATCGACGATGGCGCTGCGATTCGCGAAGGCTGCGACGAGGGCTTGTCGTGCGAGGTTGTTCACCGCTCGCGGCAATCCCCTCCCGGCCTGGTGGACGCGAGCGAGGGCGTCGTCGGAGAAGAGCGTGTCCGATCTCCCGGCGAGCTTCACGTGGTGGCCGACGTAGCTCGCGGTCTCCTCGGGGCTCATCGGCGGGATCGCGTAGCGGAGCTGGACGCGTTGGTCGAGCGCCGCGAAGCTCCCGAGCCTCAGCCGGGCGCGCAGGGCCGGCTGGCCGAGGAGCAAGAGCGCGAAGGGGCTCTTCGAGTCCAGCTAGGCGTTCGTCAGGAGCCGCAGCTCCTCGAGCTGGCCGGGATCGAGCAGGTGCGCCTCGTCGACGACGAGGAGGACGCGCCGGCCCCGTTCGGCTGACTCCTTTCCGAGCAGCTCGGTTGCCTGCGCGATGAGGGCGGCCTTGTGGAACCGGGGCTCGCCGCCGAGGTGCGTGACGATCTCGCCGTAGAGCCCGCGCGCGCCGACGGCCGGGTTCGGGAGGTAGACGAGGGTGTGCCGGGACGCCTCGAGCTCGGCGACCGCGGCGCGCGCCGCAACCGTCTTTCCCGAGCCGACCTCTCCGGTCACGACCCCGATCGCCTGCTCGGCGACGAGGAAGGTGATCCGGGCGACCGCTTCGCGATGTCCCTCGTGACGATGGAGCGCGGAGGGGGAAAGATCCTTGCCGAAGGGCATCTTCGAGAAGCCGAAGTGGGAGCGGACCTGGTCGATCATCGCTCCTCCCCGTCACCCTCGAGATCGCCGAGCTCCGCGTAGCGGGTGGAGCCGATCTCGGTCGCGAGCTCAGCCCGGTGCTGCTCCTCGAGAAGGCCGAGGTAGTCGATGCCGGTCCGTGGCCCGGGCCCCGGGGCGGGACGCGCCATCGGGTGGGAGTGCCGGCCGATCTTCTGCGGCACGGCCTGTCCGAAGGAGGTGTCCATGTAGCGGACCTCGATGTGCTCCAAGTCGAAGGGGTCAAAGACGAGCTCGACGCGCCGCCCGACGAGGGCGGCATCCACCTCGTAGTGGTTCGAGAAGAGCGACACGGTCGCCACCTTCGTGACCGTCCGCCATTCGGAGAACAAGAACGCCTCGCGCACGAGCGACTGGGGCGGGATGACCGGAGGCCCGAGCTTGCCGAAGCGCTCGAGCGGGGTCTCACCGGTCTCGGAGTGGACCCGGGCGTGGTAGACGCGCTCGGTCCAGGCGACGAAGCGCTCCTCCAGGACCTCGAGGGAGGCGATCTCTGCGTGCACGACCTCGACGAGGAACTGGTCGCGCACCGTGCGGAAGAATCGCTCCACCTTCCCGCGGCCTTCCGGGCGTCGCGGCTTGCTGTGGACCAGGCGGGCGCCGAGCACGGCAAGGGCCCGGAGCAGCTGCTTTGACACGAAGCTCGAGCCGTTGTCCAGATAGACGGTTGCAGGGACGCCCCGGCTGAGGATGCCCCGCCTGAGCGCGGCCTCTGCGGAGAGGACGTCTTCGGAGTGCGTCCAGCGATGCCCGCAGACGAGGCGGGAGTGGTCGTCCAGATAGGCGAACAGGATCGCCTTCCTGCCTCCGATCACCGGCCCGTGGAGCGCGTCGCCCACCCAGAGCTCGTTCGGGCGGGTCGCCTCGAAGCGACCGAAGGCGACGTTCTGGCCGGTGAGCGCAGCACGGCTGAGCCCGAGGGCGGCGAAGTGGCGCTGGAGGGTTCGCGGGGAGGGTGACCACTCGTGGCTCGCCTCGAGCATCGTGGCGATGTGCGCCGCGGTGCGCGAGGGGTCCTCTTTGCGCAGGTCGCAGGCGAGCATGAGCAGCCCGGCTGGTGTGCGGGGCTCGATGCGCCGGGGCGTCGGCCGGAGCGCAGAGAAGCCGCCCTGGCGATAGGTGCGGATCCAGCGGTCGAGGGTCGGGCGCGAGACGCTGACCGGGGTCCCGTCGGGTCCGGTGTGGGTCGCCTGCGCGAGCAGGCGCACGAGCCGTCCCCGCTCGGCACTCGACAGCTTCTCGTCCGCGGCCTCGCGCACGAGCGCGTAGCGGAAGAGCGCGACGTCCTCCGCCCGGTCACGCCGGCGTTGTGGTTCTTCGATGCGCACGTGTTCCTCCCCTTCTGGTGCGCCTTGGCACCGAAGGAGGAGGTTCGCCGCTCAGCGCGGGAGCGGGAAGGGCGAGCTCGTGTTGGAAAGGAGCATCCCGCCGGTGAGCGCGGCCGCCCACGACCACGGCGGGCGGGGACCGAGCAGGACGCTCGCGGCGCGGGTCGCGAGGCCGATCGCCTCGAGCGCCCGGGCAAGCGGCGTCGGGCGCAGCTCGATCTCGTCGAGGCGGGCGTCGAGCGCGAGGGCCCAGGAGGAGAAGTGCGCCCGGATCATCTCGGCACGCGCCGCGAAGCGCTGGAGCCAACCGCGCACGGTCTCTCTCGGACGGCGGAGCCCGGCGGCGATGCTGCGCTGGCCCGCGCCCGCTGCCGCCTCGAACAGCGCTGCGCCAATCACTGCCGCCTCGTCGACCCGGCGAACGAGCGCGATGTCGGGGAGCAGCACCGAGGTCCTCTCGCAGGAGCGACAACGAGAGCGTCGTGGGCGGAACCGGTTCTCACCCTGGCGAAGCCGCAGCACACGGGGCCGGGCGCTGCCCCACGGCCGCAGCTCACCAGCGCAGTGAGGGCAGGTGAGCAGACCGGCTCGCAGCCCCGCGTCGACGCGGGCAGGATCGTTCTCTACGCTGAGCACCAGATGCCTCCGGGCATGCCAGAGGACCCCCTCGCGCTCTGCCAAGAGATGGAGCGAGGGGGTCCTTGCCTTTCTCGGACCCCCTCACGCTGTCGCTGCGTCCTGCGACAACGCAACCACGCCGAAGCGTCAGATGGTCATCACGCTGTCTGGCGTTGCACCACCGTCTCGTAAGCATGGGAAGCGTCGCTCAACACGCCGCCGGCAACATCAAGTCACACACCCACTTGCGATGGGGGCCGCAGGGAGGTCCCTGCCGACCAGATCCGGGGCCCACGGGGCGGTCTGAACCGGCCTGGCGGGTCTTGAAACGCTTCGTGGCTCGACTGGCGTCCCATATCCCGGCTGCCCGCATAGACGGCCACCTGGTCACTCGTCCCGGGTTCCTTGGAGACTTCCACGGACCCCAGGCCGAATCAAGGCCCTCGGCGACGCGGCCTTCGGCGACGCAGGGTCGTCGGTGATCGCAAAGTCGCCTCGAACCCCTCCCTTGTCCAAGGAAGGTGACAACCGGGGCTGCCACGTGGCGTGCGGGCGGGTGCGGGGACCGGGTCTGGGACCGGGCGCTTGGCGCCGCGAAGGACGAGCCACAGCGATCCGAGCACGATCGCGATGCCCGACGCGGTCCAGGCGCTCGGGCGCTCCCCTTCGAAGATCACGGAAAGGAGGAGCCCGAACACCGGGATGACGAAGGTCCAGGCGGCCAGGCGGTACAGCGGGCAGCGGCGGGCTTCGTGGAACCAGACAACGTACACGACCGCGGTGCCGAGCACCCCCAAGAACCCGAGCACCGCCACGAAGCGCAGGTCCCAGCGGATGTGGGGGGTGCCTTCGGCGACCCCCGCCCACAGTGCGAGGAACGCGCCGCCGAGGAGGAACGACCAGCCCCCCGCGACCACATCATCGATGGCTCCCAGGCGGCGGGCGATGAGCGTCCCGACCGTGGCAGCCCCAGCGGAGCCGAGCTGGAGCAATGCTCCCGATCCGCCACCGCCGGGCACCGCCACAACTGCGAGCCCGGCGAAGCCGACGGCAAGGCCCACGACGGTACGCCTGCTGGGACGCTCTGCGTAGAGCGCCCACGCGGGGAGGACGATCAGAAGCGGCTGCGCGTTGGCCAGCACAGAGGCGATCCCGGTTGAGAGGTGCTCGGCACCGACGTACATGGCGGCCCCGCCGACCGTTGCGTTGGCGAGCCCGAGCCCGGCGACCACCGCCCACTCGACGAGCCCCCGCGGCAACGGCCGACGCCGGAGGACACCAAGGACGACGAGCGCCGCTCCGGCAACGAGGGCGCGGAGCGTGGCGAGCCACAGCGCGGGGGCCTCGGGCAGGCCCTCGCGGATGGCCACGAAGCACGCGCCCAAGAAGGCGACGACCCAGATCATGTGCCGGCCCGAGGGCCGGCTGTCCGCTGCTATGGCGCTCGCCCGCACCATCTGGAATCTCCGATCTCGGTCGACTACCGACCGAACGACGCGTACTAGTCGGGATCTTCCTCGAAGCGCTCCCGGCAAGCGCTCAAGCAGAAGTAGCGGGTGACGCCGCGGGCGGCCGCTGCCACCTCGATGGTCAAGCCGCAGACGGGGTCGGCGGTGGCCCCTGCGTCCTCCGGGTGCCACCGGTCACGGTGCTGGGGGCCCCGCTGCCGGCCCTGTGTCCCGGGACAGGATCCCGCCAGCCGCCGAATGGTACGGCCAAGGCGTCGCCCTCGGCTGGTCCCCAGTTCCCCGGCGCGTAGGGGTGGGGATCGGGCGGGGCGGCGCGGACCAGATCGACGATCGCCCAGGCGGCCTCTACGGCGTCCTGGCGAGCGAAAAGGCTGGCGTCGCCGACGAGCGCATCGCCGAACAGGCGTTCGTAGGCGGTGAGCTCGTCGTGGGGGCGTTCGACGGCGCGCAGCTCGATGTCCTCGCCGACCGTCTGCTCTCCAGGGCGCTTGGTCCGTGCCCCGAGGCCGATCACGAGCCCGGGGTTGAGCCGGAAGCGGAGGCGGTTCGCCGCCATCGCCTCGAGGGGCTCGAACACCCGTTGCGACGACCGCAGGAGGGTCCCGGTCACCTCGGTGGCGGTGACCGGCAAGCACTTGCCCGTACGCACCAGGAACGGGACCACCGCCCAGCGCCAGGAATGAACCCGGAGCCGGAGCGCCGCGTACAAGGTACTGGGCTAGCGGTGGTCACCGTCGACGTAGTGCAGCAGGGAGGCGAGGCGGCCGAAGACCCGGTCGTCGAGGGCGGTGTGCTCGGCGACGCTGTCTCGTGCGCGCTGGCGCAACTGCTCGACGCTCCACCCCACCTTGGCCACCCCGACCACCGGGACCTCAAGGCGTCGCCGGCGAACCAGGGCGTAGAGAGCGGGGAGGATCTGCTTGAAGGCGAGGTCCCCGCTCGCCCCAAGGAACACCAGTGCGCCGGACGGCTCGCCGCTCACGGGCTGTCGCTACCTGCTGCGACTGGCGTACTTTTCGGGCTCGGTCTCGAAGCGCTCCTTGCAGGCGGGCGAGCAGAAGTAGTACGCCACGCCCTCGTGGGTGGCGCTGCCCGCCGCGGCGGACTCCTCGATGGTCATGCCGCAGACCGGGTCGGTCGTCGTAGCCATGTCTTCCTCCTTGTAGGTGGTTGTGGTTGGGACGGGAGAAGCGGGCGCATGGGGGCCGCGAGGGTGCCTCGCTCCGGCTTGGCCGACCGTGGGGCGCGGCCGCGCGCCCGCGGGCCCGGGCCCGGATGACGGCGAGGCCAGCACGTGACGCAATCGGCGGCCGGGGCGAAGGCGCCGTCGCTCGCCGGCGATCTGCAACGTGATCGGTGCCGCCTCGCCCGGGGCGGAGGAGACCACGACCCCGTGCTGGTCGATCTCGAGGTCGAGGCGATGGCCCCGGTAGGTGAGGGTGAGACGGAGGTGCTCGATCTCTTCGGGGAGGGCCGGGTCCAAGACGAGCGCGCCGCCTCGGACCTCGAGGCCGGTGTAGCAGCGTCCGAGGAGGTCTACGGTTCCCGCCATGGCCCCCAGGTGGACACCCTCTTGGATCGTGCCGCCCTGGGTGTCGGCCATGTCGGCGGCGAGCGCCTCGGTCAGCTCGTGCCACGAGGCACCTCGGGCGGCGCGGGCCGAGACCCAGGCGTGGACCACCTTGGACAGGGTCGAGCCGTCCACGGTGCGCGCCCTGTAGTAGGCGACGGTGTCCTCGACGCACCGGTCGGTGAGCTCGTAGCCGAGGCGGCCGAAGACCTCGTGCAGCTCGTCGAGGGAGAAGAGGTAGAAGAGCATGAGCGCGTCGGCCTGCTTGGCGACCTGGTAGCGGCGCGCGGTGTCGCCCTCGGCCTCCAAGATGAGATCGAGGCGGCCGATGTTCCCGTACCGGGCCCGGTAGCGCTCGAGGTCGAGCGGCTCCAGGCGCTCGTAGCCGGCGAACTGGCTGATCACCCCGTCGTGGAACGGCACGTGGAGACCCCGGGAAACCCCGTCGAAGCGGGAGATCTCGGCCTCGTCGATCCCTAAGCGATCGAGCACCTCCGTGCGCCCCGCGCGGCCGAGGCGCTCGGCCAGCTCGACGGCGCGCCGGCACAGCCACGCCACGAAGACGTTGGTGTAGGCGTTGTCGTCGACGCCGGGGTCGTCGGTCCAGGGGTAGCCGTCGTGGAACTCGTCGGGGCCCATCACCCCGCAGATGCGGTAACGGCGGAGCGCAGGGTCGTAGCTCGCCAGATGGGCGAAGTGACGGGCCACCTCGAAGAGGACCTCCGCCCCCTCGTCGAAGAAGAAGGCGTCGTCGCCGGTCGTCTGCCAGTGGCAGAAGTAGTCGTAGGCGACGGCCAGGCCAACGTGGCGCTGGTTGGCCGAACGATCGGCCATCCAACGCCCCGAGCGGGGGTTGTAGAGGAGCCGCGGGGTGACGTCGGTGCCGTCGGAGCCCGACTGCCAGGGAAAGCGCCCCCCGGCCTCGCCTGCGGCGGCTGCCAGGCGCCGGGCTGCTCCGAGCCGCCTGCCCCGGTAGCGGAGCAGCGCCCGGGCGGTGCGGGGGAAGCGCAGGTTCAAGGTGGGGAAGACGAACAGCTCGTCCCAAAACACGTGGCCCTCGTAGCCCTCCCCGTGCAGGCCCCGCGCCCCGAGCCCGCAGTCGAGCTCGGCCACATGGCGGGAGGCCACCTGGAGGAGGTGGAACAGGTGCAGGTTGACGACCCCGGCAGGCCGCCCGGCGGCGACGACCTCGACGCGAGCGGCCGACCACAGCTGCGCCCACGCATGGGCGTGGGCGGCGACGAGGGAGTCGAAGCCCGGCGCCTCGGCGGCGGCCCGGCGGGCTGCCCCCACAGGCTCCGAGATCGCCGGGTCCCGGCCGCTGTAGACGGCGGCCACCTTCTCGACGTGGCAGCGCGCCCCGGCGACGAGGCCGACGCGGTGCTCGTG
>JAJZMD010000251.1 GCA_021803085.1 Actinomycetes bacterium | reverse complement strand
CTTCGAGAGCTCCACGATCTCTGCCGCTGACAGCCGCTCGCCACCTTGCACGGTCACCGTACGCCTCCCTGTCTGTGTCCTCGTCCCGCTCGGCTCGGGCTGTGTCCTCTTCCGCTCGGATCGGGCTGTGTCCTCTTCCCGCTCGGATCGGGCCGTGTCCTCTTCCCGCTCGGATCGGGCCGTCTCAGCGCCGTCCGAGCGCCGGCACGACGAGCTCGCCGTAGGCGGCGAGAGTAGCGTCTTGCGCGTCGTGCATGAGGTAGAGCGCGAACTGCGAGACGCCGAGGGACTCGAGCTCCCGGAGCTTCGCAACGTGGTCCTGGGCAGTCCCGAGCACGCAGAAGCGGTCCACGATCTCGTCGGGGACGAACTCGGTGTCGGGGTTCCCCGCTCGGCCGTGGTGCGCGTAGTCGTAGCCCCGTCGGCCCTCGATGTACGCGGTGAGCGCCGCGGGGACCGCGCCGGACTCCTGCCCGTAGCGTGAGACCAGGTCTGCGACGTGGTTGCCGACCATCCCTCCGAACCAGCGAACCTGGTCGCGTTGGTGGGCGAGGTCGTCGCCGACGTAGGCGGGGGCCGCCGCGCAGATGGTGAGGGCGTCGGGGTCTCGGCCCGCCTCCTTCGCCGCTTCCCTGGCACGGCCGACCGCCCAGGAGATCACGTAGGGGTCGGCGATCTGGAGGATGAGACCGTCGGCCTCCCGGCCGGCGACTTGCAGGGCCTTCGGGCCGTAGGCGGCCATCCACACCTCGAGCGCGCCGTCGCGCACCCAGGGGAAGCGGATGGGCGTGCCATGGAGCTCCACCTCCTTGCCGGTGGCCAAGGCCTTGACGGTCCGGATGCAGGCTGCGACCTCCTCGAGCGTGGTCGGCCGCTCGCCGACCACCCGGACGGCCGAGTCGCCGCGTCCGATGCCGCAGACGGTCCGGTTCCCGTACATGTCGTTCAGGGTCGCGAACAACGACGCCGTGACGGGCCACTGCCTCGAGCGCGGGTTCGTGACCATCGGCCCAACCATCACCCGCTCGGTCGCCTCCAAGATGCGCGAGTAGATGACGAACGGCTCCTGCCAGAGCACCGGCGAGTCGAACGTCCACACCGAGGAGAAGCCGACACCTTCGGCGCGGCGCGCGAGCTCGACGAGCCGGGTGGCCGGGGGGTCGGTCTGGAGGACGAGCCCGAATGTCATCGCGCGCCGTCCGTCCGCGCGGGAACGTCCACGCCCGCGAACGGCGAGCGCTCGACGAACTGCCCGCGGCCTTCTCGGCCGGTGAACGCCCCGTGATCGACCACCACCTCGCCCCGGGAGATCACCGTCTCCACGGCCCCGGTCACCTCCATCCCCTCGTAGGCCGAGTAGTCCACCGACATGTGGTGCGCCTCGACCGACAGGGTGTGCCGGCGGGCGGGGTCGTAGACGACGAGGTCGGCGTCTGCGCCCGGGAGGAGCGAGCCCTTCTTCGGGTAGAGGCCGAAGAGGCGCGCCGGTGCGGTCGAGGTGAGCTCCACGAAGCGCGCGAGCGAGATCTTGTGCTCGACGACGCCCTGGTAGACGAGGTCCATCCGGTGCTCGACGCCGGGGAGGCCGTTCGGGATCTTCGAGAAGTCTCCGCGCCCGAGCTCTTTCTGGTCCTTCATGCAGAACGGGCAGTGGTCGGTCGAGACGACCGACAGGTCGTCGGTGCCGAGCCCGCGCCACAGCGCCTCGTGGTGCTCGGCCTCCCGTATCGGAGGTGAGCAGACGTACTTCGCCCCCTCCATGCCCGGTCCCGCCATGAGGGAGGCGTCCAAGAACAGGTACTGGGGACAGGTCTCCGCGAAGACCTGACGGCCGGCGTCGCGGGCGGCAGCCACCTCTTCGAGCGCCTCTTTCGCCGAGAGGTGGACGATGTAGAGGGGACAGTTCGCCACCCCTGCGAGCACGATCGCACGGTGGGTCGCCTCGCCCTCCAGGACCGACGGGCGGGTCTCCCCGTGCATCCTCGGGTCCCCCTTGCCCGCTGCGAGCGCCTGGGCGACCAGCACGTCGATCGCGATCCCGTTCTCCGCGTGCATCATGACCACCGCACCGCAATCAGCAGCGGTCTGCATCGCGGTCAGGATCTTCCCGTCGTCGGAGTAGAAGACGCCCGGGTAGGCCATGAACAGCTTGAAGCTCGAGATCCCGTCGGCGACGAGACCGGGCATCTCCTTCAGGACGGGCTCGCTCACGTCGGAGAGGATCATGTGGAAGCCGAAGTCGATCGCGCAGTGCCCCTCGGCACGCGACATCCAGGTGTCGAGCCCCTCGCGCGCGGAGCCGCCACGCGGCTGGATCGCGAAGTCCACGATCGTCGTCGTGCCCCCGTGTGCTGCGGCCCGGGTGCCCGTCGTGAACGTGTCTGCCGAGAACGTGCCGCCGAAGGGCATCTCCATGTGGGTGTGGACGTCGATCCCGCCGGGCACCACGAGCTTGCCCCTGGCGTCGACGCGCACGAGATCGGCCGAGCCCGACGCGCGCCCCAGCGAGCTGGCAGCCGAGCTGGCAGGCGAGCTGGCGGGCGAGCTGCCGGGCGAGCTGCCGGGCGCGAGCAGCGCCACGACCTTCTCACCGTCGACGAGCACGTCGGCGGCAACGGGCCCCGACGCGGTCACGACGGTGCCGCCCTCCACGAGGAGCCGGCTCATGGCGCGACGAGCGAGCCGTACGCGTCGGGGCGCCGGTCTCGGTAGAAGGCCCACAGCTGGCGCACCTCTTCGATCAGCCCCATGTCGAGGTCGCGCACGATCACCTCGTCCTCGGAGTCCGAGGCCGCCGCCCCCACGAGCTGGCCGCGGGGATCGCAGAAGTACGAGCCCCCGTAGAAGTCGTCGTCGCCCAGGGGCTCCACCCCTACCCGGTTGATGGCCCCGACGAAGTACTCGTTCGCCACGGCCGCAGCCGGCTGCTCGAGGTTCCACAGGTAGGCCGACAGCCCCCGGCTGGTCGCCGAGGGGTTGAAGACGATGCGCGCGCCCGCGAGGCCGAGAGCTCGCCAGCCCTCGGGGAAGTGCCGGTCGTAGCAGATGTAGACGCCGATGCGGCCCACCGCCGTGTCGAAGACCGGGAAGCCGAGGTTGCCCGGTCGGAAGTAGTACTTCTCCAAGAAGCCCTTCACCTGGGGGATGTGGTGCTTGCGGTACTTGCCCAGATATCGACCGTCCGCGTCCACGACGACCGCGGTGTTGTAGTAGACGCCCGGCTGCTCCTCCTCGTAGATGGGCGCGACCACGACCATGCCGGTCTCGCAGGCGAGCTGGACCACCCGCTCGGTCACAGGACCGGGGATGGGCTCTGCGTAGGCGTAGTACGCCGGGTCCTGGACCTGGCAGAAGTAGGGACCGTAGAACAGCTCTTGGAAGCAGAGCACCTGCGCCCCCTGCGACGCCGCCTCCTTGGCCAGTCGGAAGCTTGCGTCGATCATCGACTCTTCGTCACCGGTCCAGCGCGTCTGCACGAGCGCGGCTTTCACGATGTCGGACATCGCCCTCCTCCTTTGCTCACCATGCTCGGTTGCTCACGGTTGCTCTCGGTTGCTCACGATCGCGCACGATCGAGAAGATGTGCCCACGATCAGATGATCTCCTGACTCTGCCTGCCCTTCGACAGCTGGGCGAAGGCCACCGCGAGGACGAGGGCGCCGCCGTAGAACACTGTCTGCACCCAGCTCTGAGCGCCGAGGATCTCGAGCCCGGTGACGCCGGTCACGAGGAAGTAGGCGGCCACGATCGTGCCCCAGGCGTTGAACCGACCCGGCAGGATCGTGGTGCCGCCGAGGAAGGCCGCGGCGAAGGCCGGCAGCAGGAAGAAGCTGCCTGCGGTCGGGTTCGCCGCACCGGACGTGCCTGCGAAGAAGATCCCGGCCAGGGCGGCGAGGAACCCCGACACGACGAGCGCGCCGACCCGCATCCGCTCGACCCGGACGCCGCTCAGACGTGCGACCTCCCGACCGCTGCCCACGAACAGGAGCCGCCGCCCGAGAGTCGTGTGCTCGAAGACGTACCACACGATCACGCAGAGGGCGAGAGCGTAGTAGAACTCGAGGGGGATCCCGAGGAACCTGTCGGTCTCGGTGATGTTGTCGAGCCCCACCGAGACTCCTGCGTACGTCTGATCGTTGCTGATGAGAAGCGTGATGCCGATCAGGAAGGTGCCCATCCCGAGCGTCACGATGAACGGGTTGATGCCGAAGACGCGCACGAAGAACCCGTTCACCAGCCCCACGCCGACTCCGATCGCGAGAGCGATCGCGACGCAGAACCAGATCTCGACCCCCGCGCCGCCGTTGATCCGGCCGATGATCATCGACGAGAGGGTCAGCGTTCCCGCCACCGAGAGGTCGTAGTCCCCCGCTCGCAGCGGGACGAGCAGGCCCAACGTCACGATCACGAGGACGGCCTCGGACCCGAAGATCGCTCCGAAGGTGCCGATGGTCGGGAACGTCGACGGCCGCAGCACCGAGAAGACGACGACGACGGCCGCCCACGCGATCGGGACCGCGGCGCGACCGAGCCAGTCGTTCAGGACCTTCCGCCGCGACGACGGGCCGCGCGCCGAGAGGTGCTGCTCGTCGGCGAGCAGTCCGACCTCCGGGGGCTCGACGTCGACTGCCATGCTCACCCCCTGCTCGTCCAACCCCTCCGCGCTCACTCGCAACCGGCTTTCACCAGCACCCGGCTCCGCGCCGGGCGCGTCCTCGCTCAGGCAACCGAGGTGTACGTCTCCTGGACGATGCGGTCCTCGTTGATCGCATCCCCGGTCAGCTCGGCGCACAGCCGTCCTCGCCGCAGCACGAAGACCCGGTCGCAGAGATCTTCGAGCTGGGAAGCGTCCGTCGTCGCGCACACCACCGCCGTGCCCGCGCGCGCCACGTCTCGGAGCTTCTCCAGGATCTCCGAGCGCGCCCCCACGTCGACGCCGTTCGTGGGCTCGTCGAGGAGCAGGACTCTCGGCCTCGCGGCCATCGCCTTCGCGATCACCACCTTCTGCTGGTTGCCGCCGCTGAGGCTCTTGAGCGGCAGGTCCGGATCAGGGGGTCGGACGTCGTAGTCCTCGAGGAGGCGGCGCACCTCGTGGCGCAGCCGGCGATGCTGGATACGACCGGCGAGACCCCGGTAGCGGTCGAGGATGGCGAGCGAGATGTTCTCCGAGACGCTGAGCGCCGGTGCCACGCCCAGGCGGTGGCGGTCATGGGGAACCAGCGAGACACCGGCTCGGCGCGCCGCCGCCGGTGAGTACGCGGTCAGGTTCCACCGCCGGCCGTCGAGCACCATCTCACCGGCGCGCGCCGCGCCCGCACCACCCAGGATGCGAGTCACCTCGTCGAAGCCGGACCCCACCAGGCCCGTCAGGCCGAGCACCTCTCCGGGCCGGACCGCGAAGCTCAGATCGTCGACTTCGTCGCCCTGCAGCCCGGTCACGACCATCGACGACGGCGACCCCTCGCCCGAAGCCAACGAGGAGCTGAGCTGGTGCGGCTCCATCTGCCGACCGATGATCAGCTCGACGAGCTCCTCTTCGGCCATCCCTTCGGTCGCGCGATCAGCGACCACCCGACCGTCACGAAGGACGGTCACCTGGTCCGCCCATTCGAGCACCTCGTCGGGAAAGTGCGACACGAACAGCACGGCGTGCCCGAGGGCCACGACCGCGCGCACGACCGACTGCAGCTGGTCCCGCGCGGCGAGGGGCAGCGACGCGGTCGCCTCGTCGAGCACCAGCACACCCCGATGCCCCGCCTCCGGCGTGCCGACGCGCAGCCTCTCGGCTGCTCGGACGATCACCACCATCGCCTGGACGGCAACCGGCAGCTCGGCCATCTTGCGACGCGGGTCGATCCGCACGCCGAACGACGCGAGGAGCTCGGACGCCTTGGCGTGCTCGGCCCGCCACCGGAGCCAGGCCCTCGGCTCCCCGACGAACCGGTCGATGAAGAGGTTCTCCGAGACCGACAGCGCGTCCACGATCCCCAGGTCCTGGTGGACGAAGTGCAGTCCGTACGCCCGGCTCCCGCCGCCGCCGAGCGCGTGCGTCACCTCCTTGCCGTCGATCACGATGCGCGCACCAGGGTCGGGATCGTGGTACCCGGCGAGCACCTTCACGAGGGTCGACTTGCCCGAGCCGTTCTGGCCGACGAGCCCGTGCACCCGACCGGGCATGACCTTCAGCCACGCCCGGTCGAGCGCTCGCGTCGAGCCGAAGGACTTCGAGAGGCCCTCGATCTCGAGCAACGGGTCCCCGGCACCACCCGTGGGAGCCGGCACCCCAGCCGGCGCGTCAGCCTGCTTTCCAGCTCGTGCCGTCCCATCCGCCATCGTCGTCAGCGGGTGAGGCCCCAGAGCTTCTCGTAACCGGTCTGGAACCCTGTGCCGTACCCCTCGGACTGCTGTGGCGGGTTGCCGGCCTTGGAGATGTTCTTCGACGTCCAGATCATCATCGGCGCGTTCTCGTTGGCCACCGGCTTCAGGCCGGCCATGATCCGCATCTCCTGGTCCATGATCGCCCAGGCGATCCATTTCAGGTCCTCACCGACGTCCATGATGACGGAATTGTGCTGCTGGAGGTACTTGAGGACGAACGCGGTGCCGTCGTAGCTGATGATGTGCACCTTGCCGGTGTCTCCCGCGAGGCTGATCGCCGGGATGATGTACTGGGACTGGCTGTCGTACACAGGGATCACGTAGTTGATGCCGGGTGTGGCACGCAGGGCCGACTCGACCTCGGTCTGGGTGTCCGACGCCCAGTCAGCCACCGGGATGTTGATCCTCTTCACCTTGCAGGCAGGGCAGTTCTCGTGGAACGCCGTCACGGCCGCCTTGGCTTCTGTCGGGCTCGAGACGACGTCGTTCGACTCGATGACGAGCGCGTTCGCGTGGCCGTTGCTGTTCGCGATCGCCCAGTCGGCCATGATCGTGCCGGCCCCGTCGTAGGGCACGTCCACGACCCCGGAGAGCAGCGGGTCGGACTTCTGCCCGATGCTGTACGCATCCGAAGCGACGACGGGAATGTGTGCGGCTCTGGCGGCCTTCATCTCGGGCGTCAGCTGCTCGGGGTTGATCCCGGCGAGCAGGTCGATGAGGTTGGCCTTCTCCGCCGTCGCCTGCTGCATACCTTTCACCCATGTCGTGGGGTTCCCATCGTTCGTGTAGTCGACGAAGTGGATCCCCACCTTCTTCGCGACGGCCGCCATGTCGTTCTCCAGGATCTGCACGAACTGGTCCTGGCTGTCGACGGGGATGCTGAACAGCGTCTTGCCAGCGTCGAGCTTCTTCGCGTTGAACGCGGGTCCCGGCGCCTTGAAGCTCGGGACCTTGCTGTACTCCTTCACGACCGCTCTGGCGGCGGCCAGTCCCTTCGGGCTCGCCGCGCCCGTCGTCGTCGTCCCCGCGAGGAGCAGGACGGCCGCGAGCGGGGCTGCGAGCGGGAGCGCCGCCAGCGCTATCGGCCTCCGCCTGCGCTCAGAGCCGCGATACCTGCGGCCGGCGACCAAGGGCTGCGATCCTCCTGCTGGCATAGCTACCCCCTCCAACGTCTGTCTTCTCGTCTTCGTGACTGCCTGTCTTCGCGGAAGCCGCCTTCGACGGCAGCCTCTCGGACAGTGTGAAGCCGGGACGACCTGGCGGCAACTGACAACTTGTCAGCACATTGCGGTCCACCGAAGACACGTTGTCGGTCACCAG
>JAJZMD010000187.1 GCA_021803085.1 Actinomycetes bacterium | reverse complement strand
TCTGTGCCAGCGTCTGTGTCGACGTCTGTGCCTCCGAACCTTCCGCCGTCTCCTCCGAGGTCCGTCGCGATACCGTCCCCGACACCGTGCTCCTGCGCGGCCGGCGCGGCCGGCGCGGCCGGCGCGCGGAGGTGCACGACTCGATCGAGGCGCGCCACCAGCTCGGGCCGGTGCGCGGCGACGAGCACCGTCTTCGTCTCGAGCCACGGCCCGAGGGTCTCCGCCAAGACCGTCTCCGCGTGGGCGTCCAGATGGGCGATGGGCTCGTCGAGAAGAACGACCTCGCGATCGCAGATGATCGCCCGTGCCAGCGCGAGCCGCTGCCGCTCGCCGGCGCTGAGGGACACGCCCCCTTCGCCGACCGGCGTGGCGAGGCCGTCCGGCAGGCCGTCCACCACGTGTGAGAGACCGACCAGCTCGATCGCGCGCGCGAGCAGCTCGGCGCTCGCGTCCGGGCCGGCGATGCGAAGGTTGTCCTCGAGAGAGCCATGGAGGAGGTGGGGGCGCTGAGGCACCCAGGCGACCCGGTGCCGCCACACCGCCACGTCGCTCGCGGACAGGTCGTTCCCGCTCACGACGACCCGCCCAGCCGACGGGCGCACGAAGCCCAGGAAGAGGCCGACGGCAGTCGACTTCCCCGAGCCCGAGGGGCCGACGAGCGCGACGTGCTCGCCCGCCTGCATCGCGAGCGAGAATCCGTCCAGGGCGGGCGCGCCGCGACCCGGATACGTGACCGTGACGCTCTCCGCGCGGAGGAGCGCACCACCGGCGCCGTCCGCACGCTTGCTCGGGCGCACGCCCTCTCGCGGGTCGGGCGGCAGGCCCGCCTCGACGTCGAGGACCGACAGAATGCGGTCCGCTGCGGCCTGCCCTTCGGCGCTCGCGTGGAATTCGGCGGCCGCGCGCCGCAGCGGGAGGAAGACCTCCGGGGAGACGAGCAGCACGGCGAGCGCGGTGGAGAGGCTCACGTGGCCGCCGAGGAGCCGGAGCCCGAGCACCATCGCGACCAGGCCCGTTCCGATCCCCGCGAGGAACTCCAGAGCGAGCGCCGACACGAACGCCACGCGCAGCGTGCTGAGCGTCGTCCGGCGGAGCCCGTAGGTCTCCTCGGCCACCTCGCGCCGCCCATGAGCCTCCCGTCCGAACGCGCGGAGCGTCGGCAGCCCTCGCAGCATGTCCAAGAAGCGCGCCGAGAGCGACGCGAGGCGCCGCCATTGGCTCCGGGTGCGGGCGGCGGACTCCTTCCCGAAGTGCACCATCGCCACGGGCACGAGCGCCGCCAGCCCGAGGAGGATGGCGAACGACGGCCAGTCCTGGCTCGCGACCCACGCGAGGATCCCGATCGGCGCCGTCGCGGCGAGCACCGCCTGCGGCAGGTAGCGGCCGAAGTAGGTCGTGAGCGCGCTCGTGCCACGCGTCGCTGCCAGGGTCAGCTCGCCGGAGCGTTCGCCGCTCAACCACGTTGGGCCGAGATCCAACGCGTGGCGCAGCAGCTGCCGGCGTAGCGCCGAGATCACGGCCGCGCCCGTGCGCTGCGCCGCCGCCTCGCCGGCCCAGCCGAGCACTGCCCGGGCGACGAACGCCGCGCCCAACCCCGCTAGGCGCGGTGCGACCGCGTCGAGCCCTGCGCCGTGGAGCAGGACCGCCGAGAGCACGGACGCGAGGAGGACCGCCTGCGCGACGACGCAGACCGTCGACGCGAGCCCCACACCGACGGCCAGGACGAGGTGTCTACGGGTCGCCGAGACCCGGGCGGCCAGGCGGCGGTCGATCAGGCCACCGCGTCGCGAGGCGGTGGCGGTGGCGGACATGTGCACGGAAACTACCGGTGCGGGGCACGCCGCCTGGCGGCGGGGCCGGCGGGGCCGGCGGGGGCGCCGGAAGCGTCGGGGAGCGCCGCGCCGTCGCCGCCGCGTCGGCCTTGCCCAGTTCGAGCGGAGTTCGGGGCACGTCGACGCGAACGAGGGTGAGCCGGCCCGTAGGCGGGATTCTTTCCCGAAGGCGGACCAGGACTTCCGCCCGGACTCGGTGGCGCCAGTCCTCAGCTCGTCTTCAGTTCACCGGCGGCCGGCGGCCGGGAGGTCCGGCGGCGGAGGTTCGTACTGGCGGAGACGACCGGGTCCGACGACCCACAGTCGGCCGGTCACGTCGCTCCTGCCGAGGCCGGCGACGAGTTGGGCGAGCGCGGCGTCGATGCCGCTACGCACGGGATGCGGGTGGGGGCGCAGGACGACGATGCCTGCCGTCGCTTCAGGCGGGAATCGCAACGGATCGGCGAAGTCGAGGTCCAGCGTGACGAGGGCTCGATCCGCAGCCCATGCCGCGGCGAGGACCGCATCGTCGGCGGCGCCGGAGAGCGACTCGTCGTGGACGGTGTCGACCTCGTGGCCCGCCTGGCGGAGCAGCTCGGCGTGGCGGAGGCCAAGGTTCTCGTCGAGCTTCAGCCTCACGCCACGTCGACGAACCGGCCGGCAGCGACTCGCGCCGCGTAGTCGAGGCAGGCCCGCACGTCGGCGTCGGTCAGCTGGGGGTAATCGGCGAGGATCTCGTCGACGGTCATGCCGTCCGACAAGAGGCCGAGCACGAGGCTCACCCAGATCCGGGTGCCCCGGACGCACGGTCTCCCGAAGCACACTGCGGGGTCGATCGCGATTCGCTCGGGCAGGGCAGCCTCCACGCCCACCAGGATAGGTCCGGAGCCGGGGTGGACCGGAGAGAGCTCCGGCGCCCGAGTCCGACGTCCAGGTAGCGTTTCCTGCGCCGGCCGCCATGTGGCGCGAACGCGTCGTCGCCAGTCGTCGAGCAGTCCCCAGGTCGTGAGAACGTCCTCAGCTCTGAGGACGGGACAGCAACGGTGCCAATCGGGCACCAGGGACACCGACGGC
This sequence comes from Actinomycetes bacterium, assembly GCA_021803085.1. Lineage (GTDB taxonomy): Bacteria > Actinomycetota > Acidimicrobiia > Acidimicrobiales > RAAP-2 > JAJYVT01. The sequence goes on along the minus strand of JAJZMD010000187.1, from coordinate 35,647 downwards.
AGAGACAAAACCGCTGGTCAGCGACTGCATTGGTGTCATCAGTTGGTGGGAGAGACGGTGAGCCGGCCTGTAGGCGGGATTCTGTCCAGCCCCGAAAGGCCTGGGTGACCATCCATCTGCGCGGCCTACCTGGGGACTGCCCCTTGCGGGGCGGACGGGCAGCCCATGTCCCACACTTGGCCTTGCTCCGGGTGGGGTTTACCGAGCCGATCCGGTCACCCGGACCGCTGGTGCGCTCTTACCGCACCGTTTCACCCTTGCCTGTGCGGGCCAAGCCCGCCATCGGCGGTCTGATTCTCTGTGGCACTTTCCTGCGGGTCACCCCGACTGGCCGTTAGCCAGCACCCTGCCCTATGGAGTCCCGACCTTCCTCGACCTGGTGTCGCGCAAGGTGCACGACCCACGCCGCGGCCACCCGGCCGGCTCACCGTGCCTCCATTGTGCCAGGCCCCGCACCCCGACGGTGCCGCTGGGCAGGGTCACAACGTGTCCGCGCAGCGTCCTTTCTCCACAAGGTCGGCACACCCCCTCGCTATGGTGGGCGTCGTGGTCCGAGGCCCGAGGGAGCTCTTCGCCGACGCACACGCTGAGGCGCACGCCGACGTGCACGCCGACGCGCTCTCCATTGCCGATCTCTACGACGAGGTCCAAGGCGCGCTGGAGCGCGCGTTTCCGCGGAAACGTGAGTTGTGGGTGCGCGGCGAGATCCAGCACGTCGCGGACCAGCGCACAGGGCGCGGCCACTGCTACGTCGATCTCGTGGACCCGGATTCGGCGAGGGACCGGCAAGCACCGGTCCTCAAGGTGAAGTGCTGGCAGTCGACGTGGGGACCGCTGCGAGCGACGCTCGCACGCGAAGGGATCGAGTTGCAGGCCGGGATGGTGGTGGTCCTCCGGGGGACGATCGACTTCTACCGCCCGAAGGCCGAGATCGGATTCGTCCTGAGCGAGCTCGACGTCACTGCGCTGCTCGGACGCCTCGCCGCGCAACGTGCGGCGCTCCTCCGCACGCTCGAGGCGGAGGGACTGCTCACGCGAAACGGGTTGCTTCCGATGCCCGAGGTGCCCTTGCGGGTGGGTCTCGTCGCGAGCCCGGACACGGAGGGCTACCGCGACTTCGTCGGCCAGCTGGCCGCCTCGGGCTTCGGGTTCGCGGTACAGGTGGCCCGTGCGACCGTTCAGGGCTCGGCGGCGCCAGCGGCCATCACCGCCGCGGTCCGCAGGCTCTCCGCACTGGGTCCCGAACGCCTCGACGTGATCGTCGTGGTGCGCGGCGGGGGGTCGAGGGCCGACCTCGCGGCGTTCGATGCCGAGCCGGTGGCCCGGGCCGTCGCCACGTCGTCCGTGCCGGTCTGGACGGGGATCGGCCACACCGGCGACCAGTCGGTCGCGGACGTGGTGGCGAGCCGTTCGTGCATCACCCCGACCGAGTGCGGCCGCGAGATCGTGCAGCGCGTGCGCGGGTGGTGGGAGGCGTCGGTCGTCGCGGCAGCCTCACTGGCCGCTCGCAGGGCAGCAGAAGTGCTCGTCTCTGCGCAGCGCGAGCACGACACGACGCGATTGCGGGTCTGCGCGATGGCGAGGCATCTCGTCGACCGGCGGGCCGAGCACCTCGTACGCTGCGGCGCCACGATCGGGCGCTGCGCGCCCCGACTGGTCGACGACGCGTGGAGCGCGACCGTCCTTCGTGGCGCCCGGGTCCCGCCGCTCGCGCGGGCCCGGGTCGAGCAGGCGACGGAGCGGCTCGGCGCTTTTCGCAGGCTCTTGTCCGCGTACGACGTCGAGCGCCAGCTCGAGCGCGGGTACACCCTCACGTTCGACGCCGAGGGCCGTGTCGTCCGGCACGCTCGCGTGGTCCGGCCGGGGCAACAGCTGACGACGCGCTTCGTCGACGGCAGCGTCCGATCGGTGGCGGAGGGAGTGGACCTGCACCGCAGCGGATCGGTCGGGTACGAGCGGGTGGAGGAGTGATGGGACCGTCACTGGAAGAGCGCGCCGGTGCCGACGAGCCGCCTGTCGAGGAGATGAGCTACACGGAGGCGAGCGCCGAGCTGGATCGGATCGTCGGGTTCTTCGAAGGTCGCGAAGTCGACGTCGACCAACTGGTGGGCCGCCTGGTCCGGGCCACGGCGATCATCGAGGAGCTTGACAAGCGGCTCCGCCAGACGCGGATGCAGGTGGAGCAGCTCGTGCCCCGGCTGACCGCCGTGCTGGAGGAGACGGCCGTGCCCGATGACACCGCCGTGCCGGAGGAGACGGCCCAGCCCGACGAGACGACCGGGCCCGACGAGGTAGCCCCCCTCGGGACCCCAGACCTCGCCGGCGACGGAGAGGACGGCCCCGCTCCCGGGCTCTTCTGATGGCCGGGCCGACCTCGGGACCGCTGTACTTCCGCCAGCTGTTGTCGGGGCGCGACTTTGCCCGCGACGACGCGGTCGCGCTGCAGATGGCCAACTTCACCTACGCGATCGGCGACCGGGGGACCGGCGACGCGCTCCTCGTCGATCCCGCCTATCGAGTGCGCGATCTCCTCGACCTCTTGGAGTCGGACGGCATGCGGTGCGCGGGCGTCCTTGCCACCCACTACCACTTCGACCACGTCGGCGGTGCTGCGATGGGCTGGGAGGTGGAGGGGATCGCCGCGCTGCTCGAACAGGTCCAGGCGCCCATCCACGTCCAGCGGGCCGAGCTGCCCTGGGTGGTGCGAGCGACCGGGGTGGGCGAAGGTGAGCTCACCCCTCACGACAGCGGGGACGTCGTCCGGGTCGGGCACGTGCCCGTCGAGCTCCTGCACACGCCAGGCCACACCCCCGGGAGCCAGTGCTTCCTCGTCGACGGCAGGCTCGTGTCCGGCGACACGCTGTTCCTCCAGGGCTGCGGGAGAACCGATCTCCCAGGCGGGGATCCCGAGGCGCTGTACGAGTCGCTCACCCGGCGGCTCGCGTCGGTGCCCGACGACACGCTCGTGTACCCGGGGCACCGGTACGCACCGGAGCCGTCCGCGACGATGGGCGAGACGCGACGGACGAACGTCTGCTACCGGCCTCGCTCCGTCGAGGAGTGGATGGCCATGTTCGGCCGGTGACCCGAGCCGGCGCCTCCGGCGGCCCGTTGCCTGCCGACGGCGCCGTCGTGATCGTCGGGGCCGCGCTCGGAGGGCTGCGCGCCGCGCAGGCACTGCGCGAAGGGGGCTTCACCGGCTCCCTGGTCATGGTGGGCGACGAGGTCCACTACCCGTACGACCGCCCCCCGCTGTCCAAGCAGGTGCTCGCCGGCACGTGGCCGCCGGAGCGGACGGCGCTCGTGGACCGCCGCCGGCTCGCGGACCTCGGGATCGACCTTCGCCTCGGCCAGCGCGCGGGCGCGTTCGACGCCGAGGCGCGCCGGGTCACCCTCGACGACGGCACGGTGCTCTGCGCCGACGGCGTCGTCGTGGCGACCGGGGCCCGGCCGCGGCGGCTGCGCGGCACCGAGGCACTGCACGGCGTGGCGGTCGTGCGCACCCTCGACGACTGCGAGCGCCTCCGTGCCCGGATCCTCGAGGCGGGGCCCGGCTGTCGTGTCGTCGTGGTCGGCGCGGGGTTCATCGGCTCGGAGGTGGCGGCCACCTGCGCGGGCCTCGGCTGCGACGTCACGGTGCTCGAGGCGCTGCCGACCCCCCTCGAGCCCGCAGTGGGCGAGCTGGTGGGCGCCGCCCTCGGTGCGCTGCACGCGCGCCACGGAGTGGACTTGCGCACGAGTGCGTCGGTCGCGGCGGTGCACGAGCGGACGGCGCCCCGCGGCGCGCCGTACGAGGTGGAGCTCGCCGGCGGCGAGGAGCTCCCGGCAGACGTCGTCGTGGTCGGCATCGGCGTCGTGCCCAACACGGAGTGGCTGGAGGGGTCGGGGCTCGAGATCGCCGACGGCGTCGTGTGCGACGAAGCCCTGTTCGCCGCCGACGGGGTGGTCTGCGCCGGCGACTTGTGCCGATGGACCTGGCGCCACGCCGGGGACGTGCAGTCGATCCGGATCGAGCACTGGGAGCTGGCCTCGCAGATGGGGACCGCGGCGGCCCGGAGCCTTCTCGCCGGCAGGGCCGAGGCCGAGCCGTTCGACCCCGTCCCGTACTTCTGGTCGGAGCAGTACGGCGTCCGGATCCAGGTCCTCGGGCACCCGGAGCGCACGGACGAGGTCGTGGTCCTCGACGGCGCACTCGACGCCGAGGACGGCAGGTTCGTCGTCGTTTACGCGAGGGACGGGCGGCTCTCCGCCGCACTCGCGGTGTCGCGCCCGCGCCAGCTCATGGCCTTCCGCCCGCTCCTTGCGGCGGGGGCGAGCGTCGCCGAGGCGATGGAGGTGCTCCCGGCGAACGGTTGACGCGTCCGGCGCCCTTCAGAGTCAGAACTCGATCCCCGACAGCTCGGGGATCGTGCGGGTGGCCCGTTCCCGCGCCTCCAGCCACCGGGCCCGCAGCTCCCGGTGGGCCGCCTCCGTGAGCGTGGGCTCGACGACCGCCCTCGGACGATAGGCGTCGGCGATCTCGTCCGTGCCGGACACCACTCCTACCGCGACGCCCGCGAGGAGGCCGGCGCCCAGCGTCGTGGCCTCGCGCTCGGCCGAGAGCTCGACGGGCCGCAAGCACGCGTTCGCCAGCGCCTGCACGAACACGCCGTTCGCGCTCATGCCGCCGTCGACGCGCAGCGTCGGGACGGTCGTCTCGCTGTCGGCCTCTGCGGCCTCGAGGAGATCGGCACCCCGGTGCGCAACCCCCTCGAGCACGGCGCGGGCGATCTCGGCGCGGCCGGAGCCCTGGGTGAGGCCGACGAGCGCCCCCCTGGCGCCGAAGTCCCACACCGGCGTGCCCATCCCCATCAGGGCCGGCACGAACCAGACGCCGCCGGTCGTCTCGCGCTGCGCGGCGAGCGCCTCGGTCTCCGCCGCGCTGGCGACGAGGCCGAGATCGTCGCGCAGCCAGTCGACGCACGCTCCGGCCGTGAGCATGATCGCCTCGCTCCCCCAGGTGAGCTCGCCGGCTCGCCGCCACGCCACGATCGGGAACGTCCCCGACGCCTGGCGCGCCGCGCGTGCGGGGGCCTCGGTCCCGGTGCACAGGTCGAGCATCCCGCCGGTGCCGAACGTCGCCTTGGCGAGGCCCGGCCGGGTGCACCCCTGGCCGACGAGGGACGCCTGCTGATCGCCGATCAGCGCGCAGATGGGCGGGGATCCAGGGAGGGCGGACGCCTCGCCCAGGACCCCGCAGGAGTCGACCACGCTCGGGAGCACCGGCTCGGGGATGCGCAGCGCGGCGAGCACCCGGGCGTCCCACGTGTCCCAACGGGACGTGTCGCCTGCAGCCAGCATGCCCGTCACGGCCGCGTTGGTGGCGTCCGTGACGTGGAGGCCGCCTCCCGCTCTCTCGGGACCTCCTGCGAGCACCCAGGCGACCCAGCTGTCCACGGTGCCGGCGCACAGCTCGCCTGCCTCGGCGCGCGCCCGGTCGGGATCGACGTCGTCGAGGATCGCCGCGATCTTCGTCGCGGACATGTTCGGTGCGAGCCGGATGCCGTCGGCTTGCAGCACCAGGCACGTGACGACCGTGCGGAGGTCCTGCCACCCGATCGCCGGGGCGACGGGCGCACCGGTGCGACGGTCCCAGACGAGCGCGGTCGCGCGTTGCGTCGCGATGCCGACCGCGGCGACCGGCCCGCACTCGGCGAGCACCCCGGTGGCGAGCTCGACGACCGCGGCTGCGAGCTGCGCCCCGTCGAGCTCTGCGAGCCCAGGAGCCGGTGCGCTCGTCGCAAGCGCCGCGTGCCGGGCGTGCTCGACCGAGCCGTTCGGGCGAACGATCCCCGCTCGGACGCCGCTCGAGCCCACGTCCACCACGAGCACGGCTCCGTCGGCCGCCTTCGCCCCCGCGTCTCTCACGCTCGTCACGTCCCTCACGCCCCCGCGTCTCTCACGCTCGTCACGTCCCTCACGCCCCCGCGTCTCTCACGCTCGTCACGTCCCTCACGCTCGTCACGTCTCTCACGCCCCCGCGTCTCTCACGCTCGTCACGTCCCTCACGGCCAGGGCACCTCGCCGAAGCGGGTCGGGATGCCGAGCTTCCCAGGGTTCAGGACTCCCGCGGGGTCGAGCGCGCGCTTGAGCGCGACCAGGACGTCGTGCGCGCCGCCGAGCGCATGGGCGAGGAAGCGGCCGCGGCTGAGCCCGACGCCGTGGTGGTGGCTGATGGCTGCGCCTCGCGCGACGACGACCTCGGCGAGCGCGTCCCATGCGCGCCGGTAGTAGCTCTCCTCGGAGGTCGCGGCAGGGCTCGCCTCCGGCATGGCGTCGCCGATCAAGCCAGCCCGGTCGTCGTCGCCGCCCCCGTCGTCGCCGCGACCGCCGCCCCCGGGCCGCCCCGCGAAGGTGAAGTACAGGCACGCCCCGTCGAGGTACGCGTGAGAGAGGTGGACCGACGCGGCGATGGTGCCGTCGATCGCGCGCAACGCTGCGACGACGTCGCGGCAGAGCGCGGGCAACGTCGTCCAGCGACCCGCCACCTCCGCGGTGTCGACGACGATCCCTGCCCGCCACGACGGCGCGAGCACGGAGACGTCGTTGCGGATCCTGAGCCAATGGGCGACGATCTCGTCGTCGAGGCGAGCGGCCCTCGCGCATTCGTCGTCGACGACGGCGAGGGTCGCGGCGCAGATCGCGGGGTCGGCCTCGTCGAGCACGACGAGCACGCACCCTCCGGGGTGGGCGTAGGTGCGCTCGGATTCCGCCGCGTCGTAGAGGCGGAGGACGGCCGGGGTGGCACCGCGGCGGAGCACCCGCCTGCAGCAGTCGAGTCCATCCTCGAAGGTGGCGAAGGAGTAGGCGCGCCGGCCCTCGGCCGCGGGGAGCGGGTGCACGCGCAACCATGCGCGGGTGATCACCCCGAGCACGCCCTCGCTGCCGGTGAACAGCTGCGTGAGGTCCGGCCCGGTCGCCGCACGGGGAGCGCTGGCCCCGGTGCGTACGAGGCTGCCGTCGGCGAGGGCAACCTCGAGCCCTGCGACCATGTCCTCGACCTTCCCGTAGCGGGTCGAGTACTGGCCGGCGCTGCGGCATGCGAGCCATCCGCCCACCGTCGACAGGTCGATCGACTGGGGCCAGTGGCCGAGCGTGTAGCCCTCTCCCGTGCCTCGGAGGGTCTCTTCGAGCTCACGGCCGTTGGTGCCGGCGGGGACCTCTGCGACGAGAGAAGCCTCGTCGAGCCGGACCTCTCCGACGAGGCCCGTGCAGTCGAGCGCGACCCCGCCGTAGACGGGCACTGCGCCGCCGCACACGCCGCTGCGGCCTCCCATAGCCGTCACGGGGACGAGGTCGCGGGCGCACGCCGCCAGGAGCTGGGCCACTTGCGCGGCGGAGGTGGGTCGTACGACGGCCGCGGGACGCGCCGGCACCTGCCCGCGCGCCGCCCAGCCGATCGCGAGCGGCCACCAGTCCCGGCCTGCCTCCGCGCGCGGCCCCAGCTCGAGCTCGACGGCTCCTCCGTCCTGGCGCACCCGGTCGAGGATCGCATCAGGGACGGGGACCGCAGGTGCGCCGAGCCGCTGCGCAGCGGCCTCGGCGCCCCCGTCGATGGGCGTTGGCGGGACGGGTGCGCGCCGGCGTCCGGGCGCCTCGCCTCGGACGGGTTCGGCCGCCGTCAACGCCGCTCCTCGATCCCCGCCTGGATACCCGCTCGCTCCAGGTCCGAGCGGACGCGGACGGCGAAGGCCTGGGCGTGGCGCGACGCCTGGTCGTCGCTCCACCCCAGCTCGGGCGCGATGAGCGACGCGACCGCCGGCGCGGCGCGCGCCGCCGCTCGGCCGTTCTGCAGCACGGCGCGGGTCCGGCGGCTGAGCACGTCGTCGACCGACTGGGCCATCTCCTCGCGTACGGCGTAGACCACCTCGGCACCGACGTACGGGAGACCGTCGACGACGGCTTCACGCAGCTCGGGACGTGCGCTCCACAACGTGCGCACGGCGCCTGCCTCGGTGCCGTAGCGGGCGAAAAGACGGTCGGCTCGCTGCGCCGAGTCGAGAGCGCCCGCTGGTGCGCCGCGAAGTGCCAGCCTGCGCGTCCCGGAGCGGCGAGGCTCCTTCCCTTCGCCGAGCACGCGTCCCACGGCGTCCATCGCGTCCTGGGCCATGCGCCGGTACGTGGTCAGCTTCCCGCCGGTCACGGTGACGAGCCCGCCCGCCGAGATGCGCACCGAATGGCGTCTCGAGAGGTCGGCGGTGCGCGCGGAGACGCGCCTCGCGGCACCTGGCGCGAGCAGCGGTCGCAGCCCGGCCCAGACCGCGGTGACGTCGCGGGGAGCCAGGTCCGCGGTCGTCGAGGCGTTCACCGCCGAGAGCAGGTAGTCGACGTCCGCCGGCGTGCATGCCGGGTCGTCGAGCGGTCCGGCGTAGTCGGTGTCGGTGGTGCCCACGTAGGTGACGCCGCCCTCGGGCCAGGGGACGACGAAGACAGAGCGATGGTCGCCGCGGACCGGGAGCACCGTCGCGACGTCGCAGGGGAGGGACGCGGACGGCACGCTCACGTGCACGCCCTTGGCGGGGCGGAGCGACCGGGGATGTCCGCCCTCGGCGAGCGCGCGCACCTCGTCGGCCCACACCCCGGTCGCGTTCACGACCGCCCGGGCGCGCACGTCGAAGTCGGGCCCCACCGCCGCGTCCCCGAACGCGCCCGAGGTGCCGGGCATGACCTCGGGGCTCACTCGGCAGCCGCACACCCTGCCTCTCCGATCGGTCAGGAGCCCGCTCACCGCGGCGTAATTGGCCGCGACCGCGCCGTGGTCGAGGGCCGCGGTCCGCAGCACCGCGAGCGTGAGGCGCGCGTCGTCAGTATGGGCGTCGGGGTAGACGAAGCCGGCCGCGAGATCCTCGGCGCGCAGCATCGGGACGTGCGCGAGCGCTTCGTCGCGCGCGATGCGCCGGTGGCGGCTCCCGATCCGCCAGCCTCCGGTGAGGTCGTAGAGCCACAACGCGCTGGAAAAGGACCGGGCGACGGCCGCGGACACCACGCTGTCCTGGCCGAAGAGGGGAATGAGGAAGGGGAGCGGGGTGACGAGGTGCGGCGCGTTGCGGAGCAGCAGCTGGCGCTCGGCGAGGCTTTCGTGCACGAGGTGAAGCTCTCGTTGCTGGAGGTATCGGAGGCCGCCATGGACGAGCTTGGAGGACTTGGACGACGTTCCGGACGCGAAGTCACCCTTCTCGACGAGCGCCGTTCGCAGGCCGCGGCTCGCCGCGTCGAGCGCTACCCCCGCGCCGGTGATGCCGCCCCCCACGACGAGGACGTCGAACTCCTCCGACGCGAGCCTCCCCAGCGCGTCGTGCCGGTCGAAGCCGCTCATCGGGGCAAGCGTGCCACAGCGGCGATGAAGGGCGGCCCGGGAGAACCGGGCAAAGAGGTGTCCGCCCTGCACCCCGCTTGGCTGAGCCGTCGTCCCACCAGGTGGGAGACGGGAGCTCACGTCGACCCGCCCGGGAACGGGGCCACCTGCCCGGGACCGGGACCACCTGCACCTCGGGAACGGGGCCACCTGCACCCGTTCACGTGGCCCACCCTGTTGCCTCACCTGTCGAGGTACAACGGTGCTCACGATAGGCTTGAGGGCGATGCGGTCCCCAGCAGAGCTGACGAGGCTCTTCGGCGCCGGCGGCCGCAAGGTCCCGCCACGGGGGCAGTGCAGCTCCCGCGCGCGCGACGCGGCGACGGGCTGACCATCGAGGCCCCGACCGACCCTTCAACACGTACGCTCGACGTACGCTCGACGACACGACAAGCAGCTTCCAGCACCAGGAGGAGCAATGCCCCAGCTCAAGGGCTCCAAGACCGAAGAGAACCTGAAGACCGCGTTCGCCGGCGAGAGCCAGGCCAACCGCCGCTACCTGTACTTCGCTCAGAAGGCCGACGTCGAGGGCTACCCGGACGTGGCGGCCCTCTTCCGGTCTGTCGCCGAAGGGGAGACCGGGCATGCGTTCGGCCACTTCGACTTCCTGCGCGAGGTGGGCGACCCCGTCACGGGTTCCCCGGTCGGGTTGACGTCGGACAACTTGAAGAGCGCGATCGAGGGCGAGACCTACGAGTACACCGAGATGTACCCGGGCTTCGCCAAGACGGCCCGCGAGGAGGGCTTCGACGAGGTCGCGGAGTGGCTCGAGACCCTCGCGCGGGCGGAGAAGTCCCACGCGGGCCGCTTCACCAAGGGGCTCGAGTCCGTCTCCTGAGCGCCTCTGCCCGAGGCCGGGAGCGTGACCGTGTCCGCCCGCCTGCTCGGCGTCGGCGACATCCTCGACCTGCGCGCCTACGAACGCGCCCGTGACGACTACCGCCGGCAGATCATCGAGCTGAAGCGGCGGCGCCGGGTCGCCCTCGGTCCCGTCCTCACGATCGTCTTCGAATGTGCCGACACCGTGCGGTTCCAGGTCCAGGAGATGGCGCGCGCCGAGCGGATCGCGACCGACGAGGGCGTCCAGCAAGAGCTGGACGTCTACAACCGCCTCCTGCCCGAGGCGGGCGAGCTCTCCGCCACCCTGTTCGTCGAGCTCACCACCGAGGCGGACCTCCGCCGCTGGTTGCCGCGGCTGGTCGGGATCGAGCGCGCGCTCGCCTTCGAGCTCGGAGATCCCGTCGACGTGGTCGTGCCGTCCGCCCCCGAGGCGACCCATGCCGAGGCTCTGACCAGGGAGAACGTGACCGCGGCGGTGCACTATGTCCGCTTCGCCTTCCCGTCCCGTGCCCGGGCCCGGTTCTCGGGCGGGGATGTCGCAGCCCTGGTCGTGCGCCACCCGGAGTACGAGGCCCGCGCGGTCCTGTCCCCCGAGGTGCGCGCCGAGCTCGCCGGGGACCTCGAGGGCCGCAGCGAGCTGATCCCGCTCGCGCGTCTCGACTGACGCGTCCGAGCAGCTCCGCCGGGGCTCCCGATCGCGCGTTCACCCAGGCCAGCGGTGGCAGCGTCCCTGCGCGCCCTTTACAGGACGGTGACCGGCGCGGCATAATCGATGTTCTGCCGCGATAGGGGCGAGGAGAGCGATTGCCTCCAGGCGCCCCGGCAGCCGGCAGGCCCGCCCAACCCGATTTTCCCTACCAGACCAGCCCCACCAAACAAGCCCTACCAGACCCTCCCTACCAGACCCTCCCTACCAGACCCTCCCTACCAGACCCTCCCTACCAGACCAGTGCAGAGGATGTGCGTTCCATGACTGCCACGTGGCGCAAGCGGGCCGCCTGCCGGGGCATCGACGTCGAGATCTTCTTTCCGGAGAGCGACGACGACGCCGAGGCCGAGGCGGCGAAGGGCGTGTGCGAGGTGTGCCCGGTCCGCCAGGCGTGCCTCGAGCATGCCCTGGCGCAGCGCGAGCGGGAGGGCGTCTGGGGAGGAACGACGGAGCGGGAGCGCCGGCGGATCCTGCGGCAGCGCCGCAAGTCGGCCTGACGGTGTCGGCCTGACGGTGTCGGCCCGCTGGGAGCCCGCGCTCCCGGCGCCCAGCCTGCAGGGGCTTGGAAGGGCGGCTTCGGTCGCGCGGTAGCGTCATGTGCCGTGACTTTCGAACTCCCTGAAGAGATGCAGGAGCTCCAGGCGTCGGCACGCAGGCTCGCGCGCGACAAGGTGAAGCCTCGCGCTCGCGAGATCGACCGGACCGGAGAGTACCCCGCCGACCTGTTCGGCGCCTTCCGTGACGCCGGGCTCCTCGGGCTCTGCATCCCAGAGGAGCTCGGGGGCTCCGGCGCCGGGGTCCTCGGGCTCACGGTTGCGGTCGAAGAGGTCGCCAAGTACTCGAGCACGGCAGCCCTGATGCTCCTGCTCACGAGGCTTCCGACCGGACCCGTGCTCATCGCCGGCAGCGAGGACCAGAAGCGCCGGTACCTCCCGCCGATCGCCGAGGGCCGCCAGCGCGCGGCGTTCGGGCTGTCCGAGCCGCAGGCGGGAAGCGACGTCATGGGGATGCGGACCCGGGCGGTGCCCGACCCGGACCGGCCCGGAGGGTGGGTCCTCACGGGGACGAAGTGCTGGATGTCGGGCGTGCGCGAGGCGGACTGGTACACGGTCTTCGCCAAGACGGGCGACCCGCAGAGCCGGGCCCACGACTCGATCACCGCCTTCATCGTCGAGCGCGCCTTCGACGGCGTCTCGGTCGGGCGCACCGACAAGAAGATGGGGGTCCGTGGGGTCGACACCGGCGAGCTCGTCCTCGACGACGTGCACGTCCCTGCCGACAACGTCATCGGTGAGGTCGGCGGCTTCCGGCTGGCCATGCTGGGGTTGAACTCGATGCGTCCGGTCGTCGCCGCGAGGGGCATCGGCCTCGCAGAGGGCGCGCTCATGTACGCGACCGACTACGTGAAGGCTCGGGCCGCGTTCGGAAAGACGATCGCCGACTTCCAGGGGATCCGCTGGGAGATCGCCAAGTGCGCGGTCGATATCGAGGCCGCCCGCCTGCTCACCTACCGAGCCGCCGCGATGGCGGACGCTGGACGGTTCGCGAAGGAGGACGTGCCGCTCCTTTCGATGGCCAAGTACTACGCCACCGAGCTGGCAGTCCGGGCGTCCGGGCTCGCCGTCCAGTTGCTCGGTGCGGCGGGCTACATGGAGGATCACCCGGCCGAGCTGTGGTACCGCGACGCGCGCCAGCTCACGATCGTGGAGGGGACCTCGCAGGTCCAGCTGGATCTGATCGGACGTGGGGTGATCGACGGTGACCTCTGGTGGGACTGACGCCGGCGTGGCGTCGGGCGCGCTGACGGGCCGCGGGACGTTCGCCGACCTCGGAGGCTGGCCCGGCGTGCTCGGGCGCATCATGTCCGGCGAGTCGCTCGCCGAGGACGAGGCGGCGGCCGTGATCGGCGCGGTGCTCGACGGCGCTGCGACCCCCGCCCAGACCGCCGCGCTCCTCGTCGCCCTCCGAATGAAGGGCGAGTCCGTGGAGGAGATGACCGGGCTCGTGAAGGCGATGCTGGCGCACGCCGTGCCGCTCCGAATCGACGGGGACGTCGTCGACGTCGTCGGCACGGGAGGCGACCGGCTGTCGAGCATCAACGTCTCGACGCTCGCCGCGTGCATCGCCGCGGGTGCCGGCGCACGGGTGTGCAAGCACGGCAACCGCGCCGCGTCCTCCTCGGTCGGCACCGCGGACGTCCTCGAAGCGCTGGGGGTCGAGGTGAGCCTCGGACCACGGGGGGTCGCGCGCTGCGTCGAGGAGGCAGGCATGGGGTTCTGCTTCGCTCCGCGCTACCACCCGGCGATGCGCCACGCGGCGCCGGTCCGGCCCGAGCTCGGGGTGCCGACGGTGCTGAACTTCCTCGGCCCGCTTGCGAACCCCGCCCGCGCCCGCCGGCAGCTCGTCGGGGTGAGCGACCCCGAGATGGCTCCGAAGATGGCCGAGGTGCTCGGCGCGAACGGGAGCCTCCACGCGATGGTCGTCCACGCCGACGACGGTCTCGACGAGCTGAGCGTCACGTCCCCTTCCTCGGTGACCGAGGTGGTGGCTGCACCGGACGCGCCCGGCGGCTACCTGCTCTCGTCCTTCCGGCTCGACCCCGAGTCCCTCGGCGTCGCGCGCTCGTCGATGCGGGAGCTCCGGGGCGGTGACGCCGCGTACAACGCGGGGGTGATCCGGCACGTGCTCGAAGGCGAGCGGAGCGCACGCCGCGACATCGGGGTGCTGAACGCGGCCGCTGCGCTGGTCGTGGCGGGCCGAGCGGAGGGGATCGCCGACGCGATGGTGCAGGCGTCGGACGCGCTGGACTCCGGCCGTGCGCTCGCCGTGCTCGAGGGACTGGTGCGGGTCTCGCGTGAGGAGGCGGACGCCGAGCGCGCCGCGGGCGCTCAGCCTCCGGGCGGAGGGAGCGGGCTCCCGTCCGCCGCCACATAGGCCACGCCGTCCCCGCCGAGGCGGCGCCGCATCACCGAGAGTGCCTCGGGGTTGTCGTCGACGAGGACGAAGTGCCGGCCGAGCTCGCGCGAGACGGCGCCGGTCGTGCCGCTGCCGGCGAAGAAGTCGAGCACTCGCCGTCCCGGCGCAGACGACGCCTGCACGATGCGTCGGAGCACCCCGGCAGGCTTCTGCGTGGGATAGCCGGTCCTCTCGGCCCCCGACGTGGGCACGATCGTGTGCCACCACACGTCGGTGGGCAGCTTCCCTCGTGCCGCCTTCTCGGGGGTGACGAGGCCGGGCGCCATGTAGGGGATGCGGTCGACCGCCGTGCGGTCGAAGTGGTGGGCCCCGGCGCGGCGCACGTAGACGAGGATGGTGTCGTGCTTCGCGGGCCAGCGGTCGCGCGACCGGCCGCCGTAGTCGTAGGCCCAGATCAGCTCGTTCAAGAAGCAGTCCCGACCGAAGATCTCGTCGAGGAGCACCTTCACGTAGTGCGCCTCCCGGTAGTCGAGGTGGACGTAGAGCGTCCCGTCGTCGCTGAGCAGGCGGCGGGCGTGGGCGAGCCGGGGCCCGAGGAAGCCGGCGTAGTCGTCGAAGGAGTCGTCGAAGGAGTCGGCGAAGGCGTGGTTGCCTGCGTCGATCGTGCGGTACCGGTGGCCGCCGAAGCCGACGCGGTCTCCCTCCTCGTCGCGTCGCACCACGACCGTACGCTGCCGGCGGATCGAGCCGGTGTTGAAGGGGGGGTCGACGTAGACGAGCTGGAAGGCGCCGTCTGCGAGCGTGGGCAGCACGTCGGCGTTGTCGCCGAGGACGACGAAGTCGCGCGGGGTCGCCAGGTCGATCATGGGTGCTCGGCTCCGGGGCCGCCACCGACCATACTCGCCGTCGGCCAAGATGTCGCGGTGCACGACGAAGGCGAAGGGGCCGGCGCAGGGGCCGGCGAGACGCTGCCGGTCGGCCCCCTCGCGGGCTTCCGTGTGATCGAGCTGGCCGGGCTCGGTCCGGCCCCGTACGCCTGCATGCTCCTCGCGGAGGCGGGCGCGGACGTCCTGCGCCTCGAGCGCCCGGGCGGCCCGGCCGCCGGGACCGAGCCCACGAGCCGCGACCTGCTCAGCCGGAGCCGGCCGTCGGTGGCGATCGACTTGAAGCGCCCGGAGGCCCGGGCGCTCGTCCTCGACCTCGTCTCGCACGCCGACGTCGTCGTCGAAGGCTTCCGCCCGGGCGTCGCGGAGCGGCTCGGGATCGGCCCCTCGGACTGCTGGGCGCGCAACGCGCGGCTCGTCTACGGCCGCATGACCGGCTGGGGACAGGACGGGCCGCTCGCGGCCCGAGCGGGTCACGACATCGACTACATCGCGCTCGCCGGCGCGCTCTGGCCGATCGGGCGCGAGGGCGATGCGCCCGTGCCCCCCTTGAACCTGGTCGGCGACTTCGGCGGAGGCGGGATGCTGCTCGCCTTCGGCGTCGTGGCCGCGCTGCTCGAGGCCCAGCGATCGGGCACGGGCCAGGTGGTCGACGCCGCGATGGTCGACGGCGCCGCATCGCTCACGACGATGCTGCACAGCATGTGGCTCGCCGGCGGGTGGACGCCGACGCGGGGCGCGAACCTGCTCGACACCGGCGCCCCCTTCTACGAGGTCTACGAGACGGCAGACGGCGGCCACATGGCGGTCGGCGCGCTCGAGCCGCAGTTCTACGAGGCGCTGCTCTCCGGCCTCGGGCTCCGCGCAGAGGACGTCGGCCCGCAGCAGGACCGCTCCCTCTGGCCGGCAGCCAAGGCCCGCTTCGCCGAGGTCTTCTCGACGAAGACCCGCGACGAGTGGACGGCGGTGTTCGAGGGCGTCGACGCGTGCGTGGCGCCGGTGCTCGCTCCCTGGGAGGCGGCCGACCATCCGCACAACCGCGCGCGACGCACCTTCGTCGTCCACGACGGCGCGCCCCAACCGGGGGCGGTGCCGCGGTTCAGCCGCACCCCTTCGAGCGTCCGGGACGCGTCGAGCCCCGCGCACGCGCTCGGGCGCTGGGGCGTCGGCGAGGAGGCCTTCGCGGACCTGGTCGCCTCCGGCGTGATCGCGGGCGGATCGTGAAGCTGCCCCGCGCCGTGGTGCGCGAGCTCATGGTCGAGCCCGGCAGACCAGCCGGCTTGAAGCGCCGCAGCACCTCGGCCACCGTCAGCGCGTGGCTCGGGCCGCTCGGGCGCGCGCACCCGAAGGAGGTGGCCGAGCACGACCTCGACGCGTTCAAGGCGGCGCTCATGGTCGCGCAGGAGCTCCTGTACGCCTCAGACAGGTGGTCGCTCCTCCTCGTCTTCCAGGCGCTCGACGCGGGCGGGAAGGACGGCACCATCAAGCACGTGATGTCGGGGGTGAACCCCCAGGGGTGCGAGGTGGTCTCCTTCAAGCAGCCCTCGGAGATGGAGCTGCGCCACGACTTCCTGTGGCGCTGCTCGACGAGGCTGCCAGAGCGCGGGCACATCGGGATCTTCAACCGCTCGTACTACGAGGACGTGCTCGTCGTGCGCGTCCATCCCGAGCTCGCGGCGCGCCGGCCCGCGGGAGCCGCCGCCTCCGGGCAGCTGTGGCGGGAGCGCTTCGAGGACATCAACGCCTTCGAGCGCCACCTCACGCGCAACGGCACCCGCATCGTGAAATTCTTCCTCCACGTCTCGGAGGCAGAGCAGCGTCGCCGCCTACTCGAACGGCTCGACGATCCAGAGAAGCAGTGGAAGTTCTCGCCGGCGGACCTTGCGGAGCACGCCCGCTTCGACGAGTACCAGGTCGCCTACGAGGACGCGATCACGGCGACGTCGACCTCCTGGGCGCCGTGGTACGTGGTGCCGGCGGACCACAAGTACGCGCTGCGCGCGCTCGTCGGCGGGATCGTCGTCGACGCGATCGACGCGCTCGACCTGTCGCGGCCCGAGCTCGACGACGCGAAGCGCCAGGCGATCGCACATGCCGCCGAGGTGCTGCGTGCCGGGGGCGACGTGGGTTGAACGGTCGCAGTGCCCGGCCGGGCACGCGGTGCAATCAGGGCCGGGCTCCGCGCCGCTTCGGCCCCGAGCCCCCGATCCAGCGGGTTCCGGGCCGTGGCGCGCGCGGGCTGCCATCGGGCGCCCGCGGACCCGGCGACGTGCCGTCTCCCCTCGGCCGCCGGCCGGCGGGCGGAGGCTCGGGCGGGGGCCGGCGGACGGCGGTCGCGGCGGGGCCCGGAGGGACGCGGCCTGCGAGGACGGCCGCAGGTGCCGGCGGCGCTGCGGCGGCCGTCGCGACGTCCCTCGGGTACCGGCGAACCGCGACGAAGAGGTAGAGGGCGCTCAGGGCGAGGGGGACGAGCATGATCACGAACGTCCAGCGCAGCCCCTGGTGCCCGTGTGTCTGCCCCCCGAAGACGTAGTCGGAGATCGCGCCGAAGATGACCGGTGCGAGCGCCTGGGCCATGGTGCGCACGAAGGCGCGGATGCCCTCGGCACGTCCCCAGAGCCACGACGGCATGATGTCGAGGCGGGCCGCGTCGATGGGCGGGTTCTGCGCAGCCAGGCCGAACCCGGCGATCATCAGGTAGGGGAGCGCGGTGAGCGCGCTGTGGGTGACGAGCGGCGGGATCATCATCACGACGGTCAGGGTCGCGGCGAGGGCAGCGACCCTGACCCTGCCGGCGAGATGCCCGCGGCGCAGCAGCGCGTCGCCGAGCGGGCCCGCGACGAGGACCCCCGTGACCGCGCCGGCTCCGACCACGAGGAGCAACCCGTTCGCCAGGACAGGCGCCACGTGGTACTGCCCCTGCTTGCCCGAGACGAACTCGACGCCGAAGGTCTCGACGCCGGCGAGGAAGTAGTAGCCGAGGGCGCCCGAGACGATGAGGACGACGTTGGTGCGGACGGCGAGCACGTATCGGAGAGCGGCGAAGAACCCCATGCGCGGGTCGGCGCGCGCGAGGAGCGCACGGTCCGGCTTGATGCCGCGCTCGAGCGCGATCCTCTGGGCGTCGGTCTGGCTCTCCGGCGGGGCTTCTTCCACCGGCGCCGTCACCGCCCCCGCGAAGGGAGCCTGCCCGCGCGCCTCTGCGTCGGTGCCCCGCGCCGCGAGCCACGGCCGCGTCCCCGGCTCGGGGGCGAGCGCGCCGCGGCCCCCGCGGAGCGGCTCGGGCAGCTGGAAGACGGCCCACGCGAGCACGAAGGCGGGAACGGCGAGGATGACGAAGGCGAGGCGCCACGACAGGGCGGCGAGCTCGCCGGTCAGGGCGAAGCCCAGGCCCGCCCCGAGCAGCTCGCCGGTGAGGATGTAGGAGTAGATCTGGCCGCGCTCGCCGCTCGCGAACCAGTCCCCGACGAGGGAGGCGACGACAGGTCCCGCGACCGCGGTCACCCCGCCCAGCGCGAGGCGCGACACGAGGAGCTCGCCGAACGAGCCGGCGGTGGCGCTCCACACCATCGCGATGCCCCAGAGCACGACGGACGCGCCCAGGAGCCAGGTGCGCCGCAGCTTGTCGGCGAGGGCGCCGAACGGGAGGGAGAACACGCCCCCGACGACCGCGGTGACGCTCACGAGGAGCCCGACGTCGAATGTGGTGATGTTCAGCGCTGTTTTCAGCTTGGTCGCAGCGGCCCCCACCGTGGCGGTGTCGGCGCTCGAGAGGGCGAGGACGCACGCGAGCACGACGATCACCCGGGTGCGTGTCCGCCCCCCGAGCACCGGGATCAGCCTGTGCTTGGCGGAGCGGGCGCCGCGGCGTGCGGCCCGTCCCACCGCAGGGATCAGCCCCGGCCCCTCGTGCGACGCCACGCCCCCATCCTCGCCGATGCCGCGGCGCAGGCGTGCACGGAGCCGATGTCTCGTCTACGCCGCGCGCCTGGCTCCTACGGGGCGCCGCGCGCCTGGCTCCTACGGGGCGCCGCGCGCCCGCCCGCTGGTGCGCTCAGCCGAGGCGGCGCTCCAGGTCGTCGAGCGCCTCGCCGAGCTCCACCGGAAGGTGGTCGCCGAACTGTGCGAAGTGCGCCCGTATGAGAGGGACCTCCGCTCGCCATTCGTCGACATCGACGCGAAGGAGCTCTTCCATGTCCTCCTTGGACATGCGGGTGCCCTCGAGGTCGATCTCGCCTCGAGCCGGGACGAACCCGATGGGCGTCTCGACCGCGTCGGCGCGTCCGCTCACCCGCTGGAACACCCACTCGAGGACCCTGGAATTGTCGCCGAAGCCGGGCCAGAGCCAGCGGCCGTCCGCGTCCTTGCGGAACCAGTTGACGTAGAAGATCTTCGGCAGCACCGAGGGGTCGGGGGCTTCCGCGCCGATGCGCAGCCAGTGCGCGAAGTAGTCCCCCATGTTGTAGCCGCAGAACGGCAGCATCGCGAATGGGTCGCGCCGGAGCTTGCCGACCGCGCCGACTGCGGCCGCGGTGGTCTCCGACGCCATGATCGACCCGAGGAAGACGCCGTGGCGCCAGTCGAACGACTGGAACACGAGCGGCACCACCGACGCGCGGCGTCCCCCGAAGAGGATCGCCGAGATCGGCACGCCGGCAGGGTCCTCCCACTCGGGGGCGATCGCCGGGTCCTGTGCCGCAGGCGCGGTGAACCTGGCGTTCGGGTGCGCGGCGGGCGTTCCCTTGTGGGGTGTCCAGTCCTCGCCGCGCCAGTCCAGGAGGTGCGCAGGGGGCTCTTCGGTCATGCCCTCCCACCAGACGTCGCCGTCGTCGGTGAGCGCGGTGTTCGTGAAGATCGTGTTGGCCGCGACCGAGAGCATCGCGTTCGGGTTCGTGTGCGAATTGGTCCCAGGGGCGACCCCGAAGAAGCCCGACTCCGGGTTGATGGCGTAGAGGCGGCCGTCCGCCCCGAACTTCATCCAGCAGATGTCGTCGCCGACCGTCTCGACCTTCCAGCCGGGAAGGGTGGGGACGAGCATGGCGAGGTTGGTCTTGCCGCACGCGGAGGGGAACGCCCCGGTCACGTAGCGGGTCTCGCCGAAGGGGTCGGTCAGCTTCAGGATCAGCATGTGCTCTGCCAGCCAGCCGTCGTCGCGCGCCATCACGGACGCGATCCGGAGCGCGAAGCACTTCTTGCCCAGCAGCGCGTTGCCGCCGTAGCCCGAGCCGTACGACCAGATCTCCCGGGTCTCGGGGAACTGGACGATGTACTTGTTGTCCGAGTCGCACGGCCACGGCACGTCCTTCTCGCCGTCCTCGAGCGGGGCGCCCACCGAGTGGAGGCACGGCACGAACGCGCCGTCGGCCCCGAGCACGTCGAGCACGGCGTCGCCCATCCGCGTCATGATCCGCATGGAGACGGCGACGTAGGGCGAGTCGGTGATCTCGACGCCGATGTGGGCGATGGCCGAGCCCAGCGGGCCCATGGAGAACGGCACGACGTACATCGTGCGGCCCTTCATCGAGCCGCTGAACAGTCCCGTGAGCGTCTCGCGCATCTCCGCCGGATCTCGCCAGTTGTTGGTCGGTCCCGCGTCCTCCTGGCGCTCCGAGCAGATGAAGGTGCGGTCCTCGACGCGCGCCACGTCTCCGGGGTCCGAGCGAGCCCAGTAGCTGTGGGGACGCTTGGCCTCCGAGAGCTCCTTCATGGTGCCCTTCTCGACGAGGAGCTCGCAGAGCCGGTCGTACTCCTCGGCCGAGCCGTCGCACCACTGCACGGAGTCGGGGGTGGTGAGGGCCGCCACCTCGTCGACCCATGCCAGCAGCCTGCGGTTCTGGGTTGGCGGTGCGTCCGGGCTCCTGGTCATGTCATCTCCGATCCGTGCTCGTCCGATCCGTGCTCGGGTGATCCGTGCTCGGTGCTGCAAGCTGCCGGCTCGGGGCTTCCGGGCCGGCTCGTGCTCTTTCGATCATGTCTCGGCCCCGGCCTGCAGGTGCAATCGGCCCCTCGGAGCGGACCATGAGCCCGCGCGCCCGGGCCGGGGCGCCGCCGTGCATGCAGGCGTCTGGAGCTGCGAGCCTAGAGCATCGGTCCCGGCTCGATGCTCTGGCTGGCGGGCAGGGGCGCCTCAGGAGGACGCTTTCAGGTCCGTCGCGCAGACTCCGTTCGAGTTGGGCGGCAGCACCCGGGTGTGGTACCAGACGTTCGTGTACGCGAAGGTGAACGCGGGGATCCCGGGCGCGGCCGAGACGTGCACGACCGACCGGACGGGCAGGTCGGTCGCGAGCGAGACCGTGTCCACCTCGGTCGCCCTCTGGCCCTTGGTCCCCCAGGGGTACGTCGAGGTCACGAGCTCCGCGCCCCCTGCCCGGTGCATCGAGACGAAGTCCCCGTACAGGCCGTACCCGGAGGGACCGCCGACCTTCGAGTACCCGCCGACGTAGGCCGTACCGGTCGTCGTTCCCCCGCACGGCTGGTACTCGCTCGGAGGCCGTGCAGACCCGACTGACGGGAACGCGTTCCCCCCGAGGAGGATCTCGCCGCGCGCCGTCAGCACGATCCCGAAGGGGCCGAACGCCTTCCCGACACCGCCGTAGGCGAGCGTCTCGGCCACGAAGCGCACCCGGCCCGCGGCTGCCACGACCCAGAATGTCCCCCTCGCCGGCGTGAACCCGGGCTCGCGGGGGGAGACCTGGACCCACGAGTAGCTCCCGTTCGGGTTCACCCTCACCTGCGTCACCGAGTCCGTCGCGGCGAAGGTCGCCTGCTCGGCGGTTGCGGCGCGCGTCGCCGCGACGACCTTTCGGTAGAACGCGATGACGGCCGGGTTGCCCGTCGCCCGCGGCAGGCTGTCCGTGTGCCGCGTGGCACCGCCTGCCGCGGGCACGCCGAGCGCGAGCACCGTCACCGACGCGCACACGCACGCGCCTGCCAGCCGGCCGATCCGTCCCATCGTCCCCTCCTCCGTACCCACCCGTCGTTCGCGTCGGGACCCGGTCCCACGTACGACGGCCTCGTCTCGCTGCAGGCTAGCTAGCTAGCGCTAGCTGGATGATCGATTCCACGGGCCCCCAAGGCGCGTGGAGCCGGAGCCCTCGGAGCGCTCTTGGAACCACTGGTCGAGATGGTAGGCATTGGCCGTGGCGTCGCCGACAACCACGTCGCCGGCATGCGCGTCCGCGGGTGGCCAGGGGGGTGAGGACGCGGCCGTCCGTCGCATCGCAGAGGTGTTCGAACGGGAGGTCGGCGCACCGCCCCCCGGCGAGGTCTGGATCGGGGACGACGCCGCGGTGCTGGCCCCGCCTCCGGGGCGGCTCGTCTTCGCCACCGACGCCGCGGTCGCCGGCGTGCACGCGGACCTGGCGTTCTGCGGGCTCGACGACCTCGGCTGGAAGGCGCTCACGGCGACGCTGAGCGACATCGGCGCCGTCGGCGGCAGGCCGGCCCACGCGGTGGTGGACTTCTGCGTCCCTCCCGGGACGGACCTGGTCCTGCTCGCGACCGGCGTCGCGGAGGCGGCTCGTGCGTGGGGGTGCCCGGTGGTCGGCGGCGACGTCACGACGGCGTCGCAAGTGGTGGTGGTCGCCGCCGCGACGGGGGTGCTCGAGGGCGACGCGCCGCCCGTCCTGCGCTCGGGCGCCCGGCCGGGCGACCGGCTCGTGGTCACCGGGCCGCTGGGCGCCTCGGCCGCGGGCCTCCGCGCGCTGCGCGCCGGGGCACGGGGCCCGGCGAGCGTGATCGCCGCGCACCGGCGCCCCCTCGCCCGGCTCGCCGAGGGCAGGGCGGCCCGGCGGGCCGGGGCGACCGCGATGATGGACGTCTCCGACGGGCTCGGCATCGATCTCCACCGCCTCGCCGAGGCGTCCGGGGTCGGGATCGAGCTGGACACGGTGCCGGTCGCCGGCGGCGCCACCGACGACGACGCGCTCGGGGGCGGTGAGGACTTCGAGCTGGTCATCGCGACTCCCGATCCGGCACGCCTCGCCGAAGAGCTCGCCGCGGCAGGGCTCCGACCGCCGATCGAGATCGGGCGGTGCACCGCGGAGGTGGGGCGACGGACGTTGCGCGGCCAGCCCTTCGGCCGCTCGGGGTTCGAGCACGCGGTGGGCTGACGTCCGCCTGGGTCAGGCGCCGGCCTGCCGGTCAGGCTGACCTCCGCCTGGGTCAGGCGCGAGGCACGCGCCGGTCAGACGTCGGTCAGGCGCCAGCCCAGGGAGACCGCAGGCAGGGCGCGGGCGGTGACGAGCGGCACTGTGACCTGCTCGTCACCCAGCGTGACGACCACCTTTCCGAGGGGGTGCCCGGCAGGGAGCGGTGCGCCCACCCTGTCCGGCAGGACGACCGTGGTCGAGACGTGCTGGCCCGGGAGGCCGGTGAACGCGACGTCGCGCGTCGACTCGAGCGCGACGGATCCGGTCCACGGCGCGTGGATCGTGCCCAGGACCTCCCCGCGGCGGACGACGGTGGAGCGCACGAGTGCGTGGTCGGCGCTCGCCAAGAGCGCGAGGGACACGTCGAAGGTCTCTGTGAGCGCGCTCGGCTGGGCGGTGGTGCCGTACTGGTGGAGGACCGCGCCGACCAGCGTCACCGGCTTCCCGCCGAGCTTCGTCTTCGCGGCGAAGACGAAGCAGCCGCCCGCCGATGTCGTGAAGCCGGTCTTCACGCCGATGATCTGGTGCTTGCCCACGAGCGCGTTCACGTTGTACTGGAGCCCGGCGACCGGCAGTGTCACCTGGGCCATGTCCACGATCGCGCGGAACGCCGGCATCGTCATGTCGATCATTGCGAGCTTCACCTGCGAGGTCGCGGTGCTGTACGTGCCGGGGGTGACGCCGCTGGCATCGGTGTAGTGGGTCTCGGTCAGGCCCAGCCGACCGGCGGTCGCGTTCATCTCGGCGACGAACGCGGGCTGGCTTCGGGCGACCCAGTCCGCGAGAAGCGCCGCGATGTTGTCGCCGGAGGGGATGAGGAGCGCTTGGAGCGCCTGGAGCTCCGAGAGCTTCTCACCGGACCGGACGGCGACCACGGAGTCCCCGGCCAGCTTGTCCTGTTGGTACGTCGCGACGTCCGCCGGGGTGATCGTGATCGTCGGGCCGGAGGCTGTCGCCTGCAGCGGGTGGGCGCGCAGCACGAGATAGGCCGTCATCAGCTTGGCAACGCTCGCGAGCGGCGTCGGGGTCTGGGCGCCGGACGAACCGAGAACGCCGCCCCCCTCGATGCCGATCGCCGCCTCACCCTGGGAGGGCCACGCGAGCGAGACGGGAGCCCCGGGCAACGACGTCTTCGCCGCCGCCGTCGAAGCCGACGCAGTGACCGAAGGCACCGGTCTCACGAATTGCACGACCACGTACGCGACGGCGAGCAAGACGATCAAGACGGCTGCGGCGAGTCGGCCCACGGGCAGCGATGTTGCCATGGAGAACGATCGGTGCGAGCGCGGGTGCTGCTGCCGCGCATGGCGCGGCGGGCTCATCGCCGAGGAACCGGGGATGCCGCGATCAAGCGGGGATGCGGCGGCGCGGCGGCTTCACGACCCGCCCCGCGCGCAGGCACGAGGTGCACACGTGCAGACGGCGAGGCGCGCCGTCGACGAGCGCGCGGACCCGCTGGATGTTCGGGTTCCAGCGGCGCTTCGTGCGCCGGTGGGAGTGGCTCAGGCTCATCCCGAACGACGGCTTCTTGCCGCAGAGCTCGCATACCGATGCCATCGCCTTCGCCTCCTGGCCGTTGTCGCCCCGCTACCTCGTCGAAGACCAGCGCAGGCCTCCGCAGGCCCCCGGCGCCAGCGGCGCGGCAGGCACCTTCAGGTCACGAACGGCGGCAACGTTAGCATCACCGGGCGATGAGGCCGGCCGTCGCGTTGGGGCCACGAGAGCTGCGAGCGGCCATGGTCGCCTATCGGGACGCGCTCTGGACGCACCGCCAGCGGCTCAACCAGCTGAACGTCTATCCGGTGCCCGACGGCGACACCGGGACCAACATGGCCCTCACCCTGGACTCGGTCGTGAAGGAGCTCGATGGGGTCGACGGCTCGGCGCCCATGGCGGACGTGTGCCGGGCGATGGCGCACGGCTCGCTGATGGGGGCCCGAGGCAACTCGGGGGTGATCCTGTCGCAGCTCCTCCGCGGGATCGCCGAACGGCTCGGGGCCGGAGACCAGGCGGGTCCCGACGCGATCGCCGACGCCCTCGTGGTGGCGAGCGACCTCGCACGCAAGGCGGTGGTGCGGCCCGTCGAGGGCACGATCCTCACGGTGGCGCGGGCTGCCGGCGAAGGTGCGGTCGCCGGGCTGAAGGCAGACCAGACGCTCCTGGGCGTGGTCGAGCATGCCCGTGAGGCTGCGGGCGAGGCGCTCGCGATGACCCCGACCATGCTCGAGCCGCTCGCGCGCGCCGGTGTCGTCGACGCCGGGGGTGCGGGCTACCTGCTCCTGTTCGACTCGCTCCTCTCGGCCGTCGACGGGCGCCCCCCTCCCGAGGCGCGCGACGAGGAGCTCGCCTGGGATGCCGTGCGGGGGGCACCGGGCGGAGCAGGGGTCGCAGCGGGACGCGCAGCGGCGCCCGCCGCCGTGGGAGCTGGTGCCGACGAGGCGGGCGACCTGCGCTACGAGGTCATGTACCTCCTCGACGCGCCCGACGACTCGATCGACGCGTTCAGGGATGCCTGGACCGACATCGGGGACTCGATCGTCGTGGTGGGCGGGGGCGGTGAGTGGAACTGCCACATCCACACGAACGACGTCGGCGCGGCCATCGAGGCGGCGATCGACATCGGGCGGCCGCACCAGATCCGCGTCACGGACCTCGAAGAGCAGGTCCAGGAGGAGCGCTGGGTCCGTGACGCGGACCGGGACCCCGGCGCGCACGAGGTCCCGGTGCCTCGGACCGCGGTCGTGGCGGTCGTCGCCGGTGACGGCGTCGGCCGCATCTTCCGCTCCCTCGGCGTGCAGCGGCTCGTGCGTGGAGGTCAGACGATGAACCCCTCCACCGCGCAGCTGGTGGAGGCCGTCGAGTCGCTGCGCTCGGACGGCGTCATCCTGCTCCCGAACAACGAGAACATCGAAGCCGTGGCCGGCCAGGTGGACGGGCTGACCCGAAAGACGGTGCGCGTGGTGCCCACCGGCAGCATCGTCGAGGGGTTCGCGGCGCTGCTCGCCTACGACCCCGCGGCCGACGCGGACGAGAACGCGCAGGCGATGCGCGCGTCGGCGACGAGGGTGCTGCCAGGGGCCGTGACCCGAGCAGTGCGCGACGCCGAGACGGAGGCGGGCCCGGTGCGCGAGGGCGAGTGGATCGGGATGTCTCGCGGGGGGGTCGTGGCCGTCGCCGACTCGCCCGAAGGCGCCGCCCTGCGGCTGCTCGACGCCCTCCTCGGGGAGGGCCACGAGCTCGTCACGGTCATCGAGGGAGAGGGCTCGACGGCGGCGGCGACGCGGCGCATCACCGAATGGCTGCA
Source organism: Actinomycetes bacterium (assembly GCA_021803085.1). GTDB lineage: Bacteria > Actinomycetota > Acidimicrobiia > Acidimicrobiales > RAAP-2 > JAJYVT01. The sequence goes on along the minus strand of JAJZMD010000187.1, from coordinate 9,450 downwards.
CGAGGACCACCCCGGCCTGGCTGCCGAGGTCCACCACGGCGGCCAGCCCCTGTACCCCTACCTCTTCGGCATCGAGTGACCGCCGCGAGTGCACCGGCGCGCTCGCTTCGGCAGCTGGTCGAGATCCCGGTCACGCGGCTCCGCGGGCTCGGCGAGCGCAAGGCGAAGGCGCTCGGTGAGCTGGGGATCGAATCGATCTTCGACCTGCTCACGACGTTCCCGTTTCGCTACATCGACCGGAGCCGGCGGGCGGATCTCGCCGATCTCGCCGTCGGGGACGAGGCCGTCGTCCTCGCGACCGTGAGGGAGACGCGGGCCAGGAGAGCTCGCAACGGCCGCACCCTCGTGGAGCTCGCGGTCCACGACGGGACCGCGGGGGTGAAGGTGGTCTTCTTCAACCAGCCGTGGCGCGCCCGCCAGCTTCCTTCGGGGACCGAGGCGCTCTTCTTCGGGAGGCTCGACACCTTCCGCGGTCGCCGGCAGATGACGAATCCGCTGGTCGACGTCGTGATCGGGGCAGACGACGTCGACGACGAGGAGGTCCGCAGGCGCCGCACGCTCAGGATCGTCCCGGTGTACCGGGCGTCGGGGAAGGTCGGGTTGTCGAGCTGGGAGATCGGCGGCTTCCTCGAGGAGGCGATCCGGCGCGCGGGGGTGCTCGAGGACCCGCTGCCCGACGCGTGGCGACGCGAGCTCGGCCTGATCGCCAGGACGAAGGCGATGCGCGACATCCACGTGCCCGGCTCGATCCGCGAGACCGTCCCCGCCCGGCGCCGGCTGGCGTTCGACGAGCTGTTCCGGCTCCAGCTCGCGCTGGTCCTCCGCCGGCACGCGCTCGAGGCAGACGCCCGGGCGATCCGCCACCAGGTGTCGCCGCGCGAGGTGGTGGAGCCCGCCGCCGGCGGCGGGACGCTGGTCCAGCGCTTCCTCGCGGGATTGCCGTACCGCCTCACCGAGGCGCAGCGCAAGGCGATGGCCGCGATCCTGGCGGAGATGGCTGGACCGCTGCCCATGCACCGGCTGCTCCAGGGCGACGTCGGGTCCGGGAAGACGGTGGTCGCGCTGGCGGCGCTGCTCGCCGCGGTGCAAGGCGGTCACCAGGGAGCGCTGATGGTGCCGACCGAGGTGCTCGCAGAGCAGCACTCCCTCGCGGTCGCCGCCCTCGTCGGCGGCCTGTCGGTGCCGGACCCCGCGCGGCTCGGCGGGAGCCGCCCGCTCTCGGTGGCGCTCCTCACGAACCGAACCGGCGTCGCTGAGCGGGCCCGCCTGCGCACGGACCTCGAGTCCGGCGACATCGACGTGGTGGTCGGAACGCACGCGCTGCTGACCGACGACGTGCGGTTCCACTCGCTCGGGATCGTGGTGATCGACGAGCAGCACCGTTTCGGGGTCGAGCAGCGCGCGCAGCTTCGCGACAAAGGGCGCGAGTCCGTTGTCGCACGCGCCGAGGGGCCCGGGGCCGGCGCGGATCCCGACCTCCTCGTCATGACCGCGACCCCGATCCCTCGGACGGCGGCGATGGTGCTCTTCGGCGACCTGGACATGGTCGTGCTCGACGAGCTGCCGCCCGGGCGACGCCCGGTCGAGACGGTCTGGGCTCCGACCCCCGACGCCGAAGCGGAAGCGTGGTGGCGAGTACGGACCGAGGTCGCCGAGGGCCGCCGCGCCTTCGTCGTCTGCCCCCTCGTCGAGGGCTCCGAACGCGTCCAGGCGCGCTCGGCCACCGAAGAGCTCGAACGTCTCGCCGAAGGGCCGCTCGAAGGTCTCGCGCTCGGCCTGCTGCACGGTCAGATGCCCGCAGCCGACAAGGAGCGGGCCATGGCGCGCTTTCGTGACGGGACGACCGGGGTGCTGGTGGCCACGACCGTCGTCGAAGTGGGCGTGGACGTTCCCGAGGCGACCGTCATGGTGGTGGAGGACGCGGGCCGGTTCGGCATCGCCCAGCTCCACCAGCTCCGAGGCCGCGTCGGTCGGAGCGACCGAGCGAGCTGGTGCTACCTCCTCGGGCCTGCGGAGACGCCCGAGGCGTCGAGCCGCCTCGCCGCGATGGTGCAGACGACCGACGGCTTCGAGCTCGCCGAGGTCGACCTCGAGCTGCGTGGCGAGGGCACGATCCTGGGCGCGCGCCAGAAGGGCAGGAGCGACCTGAAGCTCGCGTCGTTGCGGAGGGACGCCGACCTCCTCGAAGCGGCGCGCCGCGTCGCGGAGTCGGTGGCCGGGCAGGACCCGGGGCTCGCCGCCCACCCCGCTCTCGCCGACGAGATCCGCCTTTTCCTCGACCCGGAAGAGGAGGCGTTCCTCTTCAAGTCCTGAGCGCACTGGCCCGGGCGCCGTCGGCTGGGCGCCGTGGCCGAGCGTCAGGTCGTACGCGGGCGCGCCCACACGATGACGGCCGCGGCGGCCACGAAGGACGCAGCCATGACGTAGAAGGCCCAGTGGAACCCGACGGTGGCGATGACCTCGCCCAACGCGATCGTCCAGAGCGAGCCGACGCCGTAGGAGACGGCGAAGTAGAAGCCGAACGCACCCTGGTGGCTCGTGCCGGTGAGGCCGTCGGCGAACACCGCCTGGAGCAGCGGCGACTCCGAGTAGGCGAAGACCCCCATGATCACGCCGACGCCCACGAGCGCCAAGAGGTCGCTGCCGACCATCACGAACGCGGCGATGGTGGCTGCGCCCACGACGTAGACGACCACGAGCACGCGCCGCCGCCCGACGCGGTCAGCCACGTACCCGGCCATGACCGGCCCCAGGATGCTGCCGACCAGCAGCGCGGTGAACAGCGCCCCGACGGTCAGCGCGTGGAGGTGGAGCCCGCTCTTCAGGTACGCGGGGACGAAGACCGCCAAGGTGCCCAGGCCGCGCCCACCGGCCGCGATCGTCCCGGCGATCATGGCTCCGAAGGCCTCCCGGCTCCGCAGGATGTCGCGCAGGACGTCGAGATGGCCGGACTTCGGCTGTCCGGCTGCATTCTCCGCCGGGACCGTCTCTCCGGGCGCGCCCATGACGTCCCGGTCGCCCTCCGCACCCGACCCGCCCTCCGGTCCGGTGCTCTTCAGCTTCCACGCGACGAGCACGCCGCCGACCGTCAGGGGTACGGCGAGGAAGGCCACGCCGACCCGCCAGCCGTACGACGCGATGAGCGCGGCGATCGCCAGGGGGGTGACCGCGGTGCCGATGCTGCCGCCGGCCACGTGCCAGGACAGGGCGTAGGCGCGGCGCTCCGCGAACCGCTTGGCGAGCACCGCGCTGCCCACCGGGTGCTGCGGCCAGGAGACCACGCTGCCGATGCAGCGGGCCGCGCCGAACAGGGCGAAGCCCGGCGAGATCCCGCCGAGCACGCTGGCGACGGCCATCCCGATGTTCTGGACGGAGAGGAGCATCCGGGACGAGACCCTGCTCACGAACCCCGCGAGCCCCTGGAGCAGCCCCCCGGCGATGCCCGCGATGCCGAGCACGATCCCGAGGGTCCCATAGGACACGTGGAGCGAGGCGATCACGAACGGGTACGCCACGGCCATCCCGGCCACGTAGACGTGCTGGACCGCATGGGAGAAGGTGACCACCGCGAGCTGGCCGGCGTCCCGGCGCCGAACCGAGCGCTCGGTGACGTTCCCGCTCCCGTCCGCCAGGTGGCCGTCGGGGAGGTGGCCGTCCGCCAGTTGGCCGTCGGGGAGGTGGCCGTCCGCGGGGGGCGCGGCGAGCGGTGCTTCGGTCGACAACTCAGCCGGCGGCTCTGCGGGTCCGTGCATCAGGTGCACAGGCTGGCACGTGAGCGCACCCGCTCGCGCTTCGGGCGGTACCGTGGCGTCGTGCGCGTCATTGCCGGCTCGAGCCGGGGGCGCCGGCTCCCAGCCCGCCTGCCAGGCGGCGTGCGGCCCACCTCGGACCGGGTGCGTGAGGCGATCTTCGACGTGCTGGGCTCGATGGGCGGCGTCGAGGGCGCTTCGGTGCTCGACCTGTTCTGCGGCAGCGGCGCCCTGGGCGTCGAGGCGCTCTCGCGGGGGGCAGCCGCCGCGACCTTCGTCGACCACGACGCCGCGGCGCTCGCCGCGGTCCGGACGAACCTCGCCGCCACCGGCCTGGCGTCGCCTGCAGCGTCGCTCGTGCGAGCGGAGCTTCCGGGTTGGCTGGGGCGCGCCCCCCACGTCGACCTGGCGCTGTGCGATCCCCCGTACGCGTTCGCCGACTGGAGCACCCTTCTCTCGCTGCTCGAGGCGGAGGTCGCCGTGCTCGAGTCGGGGTCGGCCCTCGAGCTGCCCGCGGGCTGGATGGTCGCGAGGTCGCGCCGCTACGGCGGTACGCTCGTGACCGTGGCCCGCATGTCCGACGCACCGGCGGCCCGCGCGCGCAGGTGGCGGTCGTGAGCGTCGCCCTCTTCCCGGGGTCGTTCGACCCGTTCCACAACGGCCATCTCGAAGTCGTCGAGCGGGCGTCCCGCCTGTTCGACGAGGTCGTGGTCGCCGCGCTCCGGAACCCGCAGAAGGGCAGGCCGCTCTTCACGATCGACGAACGCACCGACATGCTCGAGGAATCGCTCGCGCACCTGGACAGCGTGCGGATCGTCGGCGTGGCGACCCTGGTGGTGACCGTCGCGCGTGAAGTCGGCGCGTCGACGATCGTGCGGGGGCTGCGCGCCGTGTCGGACTTCGAGAACGAGCTGCAGATGGCCCAGATGAACCGCCAGCTCTCGGGGGTGGAGACCATCTTCATCCCGACGAGCGCGCAGTACTCCTTCATCGCTTCGAGACTGTTGCGGGAGGTCGCCAGGTTCGGTGGTGACATCTCCGCGTTCGTGCCGAAGCCCGTGGGGTTGCGGTTCGAGGCGAAGTTCTCCGGCCGGACACCGGGCTGGCCGGAAGAAGAGGAATTGGCCGGAAGAAGCGGGACGACAGCATCGTGACGGACGTGTTCGAGCACGCGCACGGCGACGACGGCGGATCGGTCCGGACCGACGAACAGCTCGGGACGGAGGAGCTGATCCGTCGGGCGTTCGACGTCGTGAGCGGCGCGAAGGCGATGCCGCTCTCCGCGTCGGTGCTCGTGTCGCGCGAGGAGCTGTTGGAAGTGCTGCAGGCGGCCCTCGATCGGCTCCCCGACGAGCTGCGCCAGGCACGCTGGCTCCTGCGGGAGAAAGAGGAGTTCCTCGCCGACCGCTCGCGCGAGGCGGAGGCGCTGATGGCGGACGTCCGGGCGCGGGCAGAGCACATGGTCTCGCGCTCGGAGATGGTCCGACAGGCGAACCTGGTCGCCCAGCGCATCCTCGACGACGCCAACGAAGAGGCGCGCCGGCTGCGCCACGAAGCCGAGGACTACTGCGACCAGAAGTTGGCGGGGATGGAGATCGTGCTGGACAGGATCACGAGAACGGTGCGCGCCGGTCGCGAGAAGCTGCAGGCGACCGTCTCCGCCGCTCCACCCGCCCAGGCGGCTTCCCCGGAGGGAGAGGAGCCGGGCTTCTTCGACCAGGACCTCGCATAGGCGGGCACGCTGCCCGCTCGCGGGCAGGAAAGGAGGTACAGGTGGACCCGTTCGTGGTGCACGTGGCCAGGCTCCGCAGGGTGCTGGGCACCCGGTGGCACGAGGTGCGCACCGGGCCGGTGGACCCGGAGGCCGTGATCGTCTCGCGCTCTCCGGCCGACAGCACGGTCCCTCGAGGCGCCGAAGCCATCTGCGAGGTCACCCTCGAGTCCTTCTCAGGCGGCGTGATGGTGACGGGAACGGTCGCCGCGCCGTGGACGGGGCTGTGCCGCCGGTGCGCGTCGCCCGTCGGGGGGATGCTCCGCATCCCCGTGCGGGAGCGGTTCACCGAGCCTGGTGCCCGCTACGGCGACCCCGACGACGACGACGCGTACCCGATCGTCGACGACGAGCTCGACCTCGGCCCGATGGTGCGGGACGCGGTCGTCCTCGAGCTGCCGCTCGCTCCGCTGTGCCGGGAGGGCTGCCGAGGGCTCTGCCCGTACTGCGGCTGCGACCGCAACGAGGAGGCCTGCGAGTGCGAGGCGCCCAGCGACCCGCGGTGGGCTAACCTCGACGTGCTCCGGTCCGCCCAGTAGCCCCCGCGCGCACCGACCCGGCGTCCCTGCTGGCGCACCCCCGGAGCCGAGCTGCCCGGGAAGGCCCCGGGGGCACCAGCTCGCCGGCCGACGTGGCCGGCACGGACCTGGAGCGCATCGACGATGGCCGTCCCGAAGAAGAAGACATCGAAGGCGAAGGGCAGGAGCCGACGCGCCGCCAACTGGCGCCTCGAGGTGCCCCCTCGCAGCGTCTGCCCCCATTGCCACCAGGCGAAGCTGCCGCACGTGGTGTGCCCGAACTGCGGTTGGTACAAGGGGCGCCAGGCGGTGGAGGTCGACTGACGTGACGCGCCGCACCGGTTCGAGGGGGCCGGCTGCGCGCGCCGTTCCCCTGGCCTCGCTCCCGGTCGCGGTCGATGCCATGGGCGGGGACAAGGCCCCCGCCGAGATCGTCGCCGGGGCGCGCAAAGCCGCAGAAGAGGGGATCCCGGTGGTGCTCGTCGGACCCCCGGGGCTCCTCGGCGACACCGGCGACCTGGAGGTGGTCGAGGCTGCCGAGGTCATCGGCATGGACGAGGACCCTGCCCAGTCGGTCCGCCGGAAGAAGGACTCCTCGCTCGTGCGGGCCGCCGAGCTCGTGCGCGACGGCGCGGCCTCGGCGATGGTGAGCGCCGGCAACACCGGGGCGACGATGGCCTCGGCCCTGCTCAGGATGGGGCGCCTCTCCGGCGTGATCAGACCGTGCATCGCGACGCCGCTGCCGCGGATCGGCCGCGCGCCGGCGGTGCTCGTCGACTCGGGCGCGAACGCGGAGTGCACCAGCGCCATGCTCGTCCAGTTCGCCCAGATGGGCACTGCGTACGCGGCCGCCCGCTACGGCGTCGACGACCCCTCGGTGGCCCTTCTCTCGATCGGCGAGGAGGCCAGCAAGGGGACGTCCCTCGTGAAGGAGGCCCACGGCGTGCTGGCGGCAGGGGCGGGGGTGCGGTTCGTGGGCAACGTGGAGGGCCGGGACCTCCTGCCGAGCGCTGCCGACGTGGTGGTGACCGACGGGTTCACGGGCAACGTCACCCTGAAGGCCCTGGAGGGTGCCCTCCGCTTCATCGTCCACACCCTCTTCGACGTGTTCAGGACCGACGACCAGACGACCGCCGCGTCCGAGGTCCTCCTCCCGCACCTGCTCCCCATCGCCGCCCAGCTCGACCCGGAGAACACCGGGGGCGCCATGCTCCTCGGAGTCGACGGGATCTGCGTCATCAGCCACGGGTCCTCCAGCGCGACGGCCATGCACAACGCCGTCCGGGTCGCCCACGAACTGGCCGGGCGTGACCTCGCGGCGCTCCTCGCAGGCGCCGTCGGGAGCGCCCGCGCCGAAGGGTTCGAGCCGGGCGGCGCTCCTGGCATACTCGGGTCTCGGTAACATCCCTGCGTCCGAACCTCGAGCGAGGAGCCGTCGTGCCCGCTGAGACCCACACCGAGCGAGGTCCGCTCGACCGCCAAGCCGTCTTCGAGCTCGTGAGGGACCAGCTCGCCGACATCTTGGAGACCGACCCGTCCCGCATCAGCGAGGGGTCGTCGTTCGCTGAGGACCTCGACGCAGACTCCCTGGCGCTCATCGAGCTCGTCGAGGCGCTCGAGGAGGAGCTGGGGGAGCGCACTGTCGGGTTCCGGATCGATGACGAAGACCTGGAGGACCTGCGGACCGTCCGTGACGCCGTCGACTATGTCGTCGCCAAGCTCGGAGAGAGCTGACCGAGCCCACGTGGAGGGCATCACCGACGGCGCATCGACGTTGGCGGGACGTCTGGGGCACGAGCTCGCGGCACCGTCTCTGCTCCAGCAGGCGGTGTCGCACCGCAGCTGGTGCGCGGAGCAAGGAGGCCTGCCGTCGAACGAGCGGCTCGAATTCCTGGGTGACGCCGTCCTCGGACTGGTGGTCGCCGAGTACTGCTACCGGCGCTTCCCCGAGATGCCCGAGGGCGAGCTCGCAAAGGTCCGGGCCGCGGTCGTGAACGCCCGGGTGCTCGCGGAGGTCGCCGAGCAGCTCGGCGTCGGAGACGCGCTCCTTCTCGGCAAGGGCGAAGAGGCGTCAGGAGGCCGGACGAAGCCGTCGATCCTGGCCGACTCGCTGGAGGCGGTGATCGGCGCCGTCTACCTCGACGCGGGGTGGGCCGCGGCCGAGCGCGTGATCCTCGGGCACCTGGGGTCCCGCATCGAGCGGGCGGCGGCAGAGCCCGACGGCTTCGACCAGAAAGGACTGCTCCAGGAGCTCACCGTGCGCCACGGCGACGGGATCCCCCGCTACGTCGTGGTCGGCACCGGACCCGACCACGACCGCCAGTTCGAGGCCGTGGTCTTCGTGAACGGCGTGCAACGTGGCGCCGGCGCCGGGGGGACGAAGAAGGACGCCGAGCAGGAGGCTGCTCGTCAGGCCCTGGCGGGGCTGCGGCGTGCCTGAGCTTCCCGAGGTCGAGACCCTCCGCCAGGACCTGGCCAAGGAGGTCGTCAGCAAGAAGATCAAGTCGGTCTCCGTCACGAACGGCCGGTCGGTCCGGCGGCACCCGAGCGCGAAGCACTTCCGGGGGCTGCTCGAGGGCTGCACGATCAAGTCGGTGGGGAGGCTCGGGAAGTACCTCCTGCTCACCCTCGACAGCAAGGACACGCTCGTCATCCACCTCGGCATGAGCGGCCAGTTGCTGCGTGTGAAGAGCGCGAAGGAGCCGAAGCCCAAGCACACGCACGTGGTGATCGTCTTCTCCCAGGGGGGCGAGCTGCGCTACGTGGACCCCCGCACGTTCGGCGAGATGTTCGTCTCCAGCCCGCTCCCCGACGGCCCCGCGGCCAACGGCTCGTCGCTGCCGGTGGGGATGGCGACCGGGGACGGCGCGGCCCTTCGACGTCAGGTGCCCGAGCTCGCGCACCTGGGGTTCGACCCGATCGAGGACATGATGAGCTGGGACCGCTTCGGCGTGCTCTTGCGGAGGCACCGGGCCGGGCTCAAGTCCCTCCTCATGGACCAGGAGTTCGTCGCGGGGATCGGCAACCTGTACTCCGACGAGATCCTCTTCAGTGCGGGGCTCCGGTACGACCGGACCTCCGACGGGCTGTCGGCGACCGAGGTGCGCCGTCTCTACCGCGCGATGGTCGAGACCCTCACCGAGGCGATCAAGCACCGCGGATCCACGCTCGTCGACGAGCAGTACCGGGACCTCTTCGGAGAGGCCGGCGACTACCAGGGCAGCCACCAGGTCTACGACCGCGAGAGCGCGCCGTGCCGGCGCTGCCGGAACCCGATCGTGCGGGCGAAGGTGGGCGGGCGCTCGACGTTCTACTGCGAGCACTGCCAGATCTGACAACGGTCCCGGGGCTGGCCGGCGGGCCGGCGGGGCTGGCCGGCGGGGCTGGCCGGCGGGGTGGCGGGCCGGCGGGG
>JAJZMD010000166.1 GCA_021803085.1 Actinomycetes bacterium | reverse complement strand
GTATACGGCAGATCCGCTGACCGTCCCTCCTCGCGTCTGGCCTGGCTGGTCGGGGAGACTCGCGCGAGCAACTTCGGTCAAGTACCAATTGCAACATCAGTGCAGATTCTTCCGAGTGGGCCGTAGACACTCGTATTCGAACCTCGCTGACCTGAGCCGCCGGTTGCGGGCTCTACCGCGAGAAACGGACTAGGCGTCGGTAGTTAGGGCACTCGCAGGCACGTAATCCACCGTAGGAGATGGCGCAGTTGGAATGAAGAACAGGCCGCTAACCGTCGGCGCGCTTGCCAATACGATCGCCTGTTCACCACACGTGCCGGTCTGGCTCGGCTGGGCTGGACTGCTTGTCGATGGCGATGTGGCCGCAGGCATCCGCGAAAAGGTTCCAGGGTGGCACGCATACGTCGGAAGCTTCAGAAGGTCTTGCTGTCCTCCCGGCGACGCCACGGCGACACCGCCCATCGTCTGCCATGCCTCCATCCCGGCGACTCCCCCAACCGGCACCGTCTCCCCGCCAGCTTCGACTGGGAGTTCCGTTGCCTCAGTCTGAGCCAGGCTAGGGCGTCCCAGAGAAGCGGTGATTACGCCAGACATGCTTATTTGGCTGGCTGTCCCGTTGCTCAGCACGGTTGTCCCTGCGACCCCGATCGGACCCGGAATGATGTTTGTGACGAGTTTCGTGGCACCGGTTGGGGGCTCTAGGGCCAATCTTCCAGCTTGGCCCCCCGAGTCCGCTTTTTCGGAGATAGCCAGAGTGCCGTTTTGAAGATATGCCGCACCGGCAGCTTCAAAGCCAGTCCCAAGCGAGACGGGGCTGAACGTTTCTGAGCTCGTGTGCAGTACCTCGACTGTGCTCGTACCTGTAGACGTGATAGCAATTGTCCCGTTCCCGTTCGCGGTCATTCCGGTAATCGTCTCGAGGCCGATGAGTTCTGACGGCCGCCCTGCCTGCACTGTTGGGTCGGGGGAGCGCACAGGAAGCGAGAGGTTGCGTATGGCGTCGGTGGCTACGTCGAAACTCAGGAGAGACCTATTTGCTCCGATCCATATCGTTCCTGTGGACGCTACGGCCGTCGCTCCCTGGATCCCGGTTAGGAGTCCGAGTCCGAGCGGAGTTCCAAGCACATGACTGAAGGTAGCACCGGTAACGGGATCCCAGTTGTACAAGGTGACCGCTGTCGCTGAGTCTGCCCAGAACCACACCGATCCATTTGGAGCTACTGCCAATGACGTCGGCACTTGAGCGCCTGTTGGAAGGCGGTACGAAACGATGTGTGTGGACCCGATGTCAGTAACCGTGACGGTGGCATCGGCCCGCTTGGCGCCTCCGTAAACAACCAGCGGAATCGTACCCGCTGCGAGGCATGCAACACCGGCCGCCGCTAAGACAGCGAGCCGCCGGCTTCCAGGAAGCTTCATCCCCACGTCTTAAACCCTCCCTGGCCCAGATTTGTCATCGAGTAAGGCGATTCCCGGTACGGCGTGTACGACGTCGGCCACCTGACCCAGAGCTTTGTGAATCCGTTGTAGTAATTGAGGGCGGAAGCAGCCGTGACTTGTGTCGTTCCCGAAACGGTGCCGAACCACTCAAACTGTGCCACTGTGGGACACGCTACGCCTGTGAAGTCATTCACAGCTTCGCTGATACCGCCAACTTCTTGGTGGCGATAGTTATTCACCCACGCGTTGCCAACAAGAATAGGGCTCGATCCTGTGGGTTGGTCGTAGGCATCCATCTCCCCAATCGTGTGTCCGCCTCCGATTGTTCGCGTGGAGCCGTTGAAGAACACCGTGAAGAAGTTTGTGTATTGGAGCGAGAATGACGTCTCCCACACCATGTCATACCCGTAATAGTCCTCTTCTTCCATGAAGGGCTTTACGGACGACGAATACCGTGTCGCAATTGTGCCGAGCCCGAGACCAGTTTCAATGTGGCAAAATGTGGAAATTCCTGTATGGGTACACGTTGTAGCGTCATGAGCGCCTAAGTAGCTGATCACATGCGAATAGTGTGTATGGATAGCCATGTTGTTGTGCGTTATGAAGCGCTCGACGCCGGCGTAGCTATATGTCCCGAGCAGTTGTCCGGCGTACCGAAACCTCCCCGCCGTACATGTCGTAGACGCTCCAGCCGTGGCCGACGCTGCGAAGAGCAGCAAGAAGCCGACCAATGGGATGACGGCTGCCACTCGCCATCCGCGAACGACCTTGAGATGCCCCATCATTCGCCTCCTGAGGTCGAGGTCGCGATCTGACGGTGGCGGCAGCTCCTGCCTGGGCCGGGTGCTCCCCTCCATCGCCCCCGCTCCTGGAACGGTGAACGCTCCTTCGCCGCCCCGCTCCACGATTGTGCCTCTATCGCTGCGCAAGGGCAATAGCGCAATGGACGGTGCGTGGACAAAATTGGCCTTACCAGCATCTTCAAGCGAAGGTCCGAGCGGACACAGCTAGAACTCAGCTAGCGCGCACCGCGGCGTGGTCTCCTGGAATCCGGCAGTGTGTCGACGCCAGTCCGACGAGGGCCGGCCAAGAGAATTACGGAAACCTCTTAACCTCCTGGCGCGATCAAGTCATCGATATCCGCCGTCCGTTCGACGGGGGCTGCTCAAGGCGGCCGGTGCCGAGCTTGGCGTCGAGCTGCGTCGGGCCATCAAGAGCGGTGACGCGTCGGCGGCCAAGCCCCAGATCGACTGGGACGACCGCCGAGCGCTACCTCTCGGCGTTCGAGTCTGGCACGCTCACCGAGGCGCAGTGCGGCAAGCGCCTCGAAGGCCTCGCCGCCAAGGTGCGCGACCTCCGCCAGCGGCGTGCACCGCACTCGATGCGTTCGTCGACCCCCCAAGCCAAGGACGCCTATGCCTGACTGGACCTCCTCGACCACCGCGAGACTCGCACCCGCAGTCGAAGAGGCCGGCCGACTCTTGGCCACCGTGGTCGGACAGGACCTCGAAGTCGGCGACGACGGCACCTTTCGCATCGCCCGCAACGTGGCCAAGCACCGGGTGATCTCTCTGTGCTGAACCCGAGATGCGCCACGGCCACGAGACCCAGGCCAGGGGGTTCGATGGCTACAAGAGACGGGCGGCGATCGAGTCGCACTGCAAGACCTAGCGGCCCAACGCCACCAACCGGCTGTTCTCCAAGGACCGGTTCGTGGTCGATCTCGAAGGCGACCTCGTGACCTGCCCGGCAGGCGTCACCGTCTCGATCCGTCGAGGCAAGGACGGCTCGGGGCTGGCGCGCTTTGTCAGGCGATTCCGACGCCTGCACGTCGTGCGCCCTGCGAGCAGAGTGCACCAACGCCAAGGAGGGCCGCAGCATCGCCGTCGGTCCGAACGAAGAGGCGCTCACCCGCTCCCGCAGCCGTCAGCGAGATCCCCAGGTGGGTCGCCGACTACCGCGCCACCCGGCCCAAGGTCGCGCGCAAGATCGCCCATCTCATGCGACGCAAGCACGGAGGGCGACGGGCCCGGGTGCGCGGCCGGGTCCGGGTCGCCGCCGTATCGGCGTCCGTCCGTTACGGCACTCTGCTTGGGCGGGTGCCGTCGGCGGCGGTCCTCTGTGGGGGACTTTGTCGCCAATCGCCCCCCGTCTGCCGGTTCATAGGTGATGGAGCGCCTGTCATCCCTCCCGCCGCTCCGAGCCCGAGGGTCGCGTGGCGACCTTTTTTTGTTGAATTTCGGCCCCGAATCCCTTGTTCTTCTGGTGGAGGACGCGCGTCGAGCCACGGCGACGCCCGCCAAGACGCCGATGAAGACAAGTGGTCTGTCCAAATTCGCCCCGAATCCCCCTTGTTCTTCCTACGGAGACCAGTCACCGAACCGAAGGAGGTCCATGCGACACCACCGCCACGTCCCGCGTTGTCACCGATCCGCCGCTGCCCGCCGGTGCCGTTCCCATCGCCGAGGACGCCCGTCGCACCGATACCGAGACCCAAGTAGGCCTCGGGACAGGACAAGGCGGGGGACGTCGCGGATCGCTCCCCTGGCGATCCGCGAGGCTCGCGGGCACGAAGGCGCCGGTCAGGGCGCAGATCCGGTGAGGCGGGAAGACCCCGACTGTTGGGGAAGGTTGGTCTTGATCCTTCTCCGCCTGATCGGCGGGCGGCGGTGACCGCGGGCCGCGCTGCGACGGTGTCGGCGGGGGCCGATCGTCTGGCGGGCATCGACCACGACATCCTCGTCCTGCTGCACGCCCATCGGGTGCTCACCACGCCACAGCTCATCGCCCTCCTGCGTCGTCCGGAGCGGACCGTGGACTACCGCCTCACCCGGCTGCGTCACCGCTCGCTCGTGGAGCGGGCTCGGCCGTACGCGGCGTCGGGCTCCGCCCCGTTCTACTGGTGGCTCACCCGGGCTGGCGCCCGCCTCGTCGAGGGGACGTCGCCCGCACCGGGGAAGGGTACGCCAAACCCGCTGTTCCTGCGCCACACCGCAGCCATCGCCGGCCTCTACGTGGCGCTGTCCGAGGTCGGCAACGACGCTGGCCTCGAGCTGATGGCATGGCGCCGAGACGAGGACGCCTGGGAGGACTGGTCGGGCTACCGCGGTCCGGGACGCATCCGACCCGACGCCTACGTCGAGCTGCGACTCGCCGTCGACGGCGACGTGGGGTTGGCCGGGGCGTTCGTCGAGGTCGACTTCGCCACCATGGACCAGGCCCGCCTGCGGGCCAAGGTGGCACGCCACCGCCGCTACTGCGCCGAGACGATCTGGTGGGACCGCCACCCGTGCTGTCCGGCACTGCTGCTCGTCACGACCTCAGAAGCCCGGGTGAACCGGTTCCTCGCCACTGCCGAGAAGGACCGTCCTCGCCCCTCCCCCTACGAGGACGAGCACCCCACCCACTACGCGGAGCTGGTAGCAGCGTGCGCAGCCGTCTCGTCGCCTGAGGCGGCCGTGGTTGCGCCCGTGTGGCGCGCAGCGGTCGGAGACGCCCCTGTCCCGCTGTCCCAGCTGCTTGCGCCCGAGGTGCGCCAGTACCGCCGGGTGGTGACGCGCGTGCAGGCCGCGTGGCGAGTAGAGGACGACCAGCGCCGCCGGGTCGGCGCCGGGAACCTCGCCCGGGACGCCACCGCCCTCGCTACCGCCTTGGGTGACCCAGAAGCCAGCGTCGCCGTGCGCTACGTGCTCGACGGCGTCGTGGCCGCCGAGAGGTGGGCCGACGAGCACCCCGACTTGGCAGAGGCCACCGTCGCCTGGTGGGCCGAGGCGCGCTCGGGTGCCGCCCCGGTGCCGCCGGCGTCTCTCGTTGCCGCCTGGCGCGCCCTCTATCGCCAATGCTGGCTCGCCCAGGCCGACGTGCTCCTCGCCCAAGCTGAGGCGATCCGGCTGTCGGACCCACGCCTGCGGCGAGCGGCAGCGGCGTTGGCGGCCGGTCACCTCGTCGCCGACTACACCCTCGAACCGACCTCGCCGATCGACGGGCAGCAGATGGCCGCAGACGCCCTGGCCCACCACGAGGCCCGCCGGGAGCAGGCGGTGACGGCCGAGCTTCATGCCCTCCCGCTCCACCGCCGCCTGCGGGGCGCGCGCTGCGACCTCGAAGCCGCCTACGACGCCCGCCACCTCTACGTCTGCCAGCGCTGCGCGCTGCCCCACAACGTGGAGCCCGACCCGATCGAACAAGGGCCGCTGGCGGTGACGTGTCGGTGCTGTGGCGGGTCGCTCGCCCCGGCCGCCGAGCAGCCGGACCTGCCGCCGCCCCTGGAGGAATCCCTCGCCCGTGTCGCCGGCCGCCGGGAGCGGCTCGGGAGCCGCCCATGACCGACACGGGATCGACCTGTCGACCGCAGCCGTCCCTCCGACGGGAGCCTGCCAGGGGGAACGACGACTGCACCCCGCTGTCCCAGCAGATCGGGGGACTACCCCGCCATCCGCGAGGTCGAACAGGTCGGCAAGCGCCCACTACCCCGCGAGTGGGGGACCACGACGGCCAGGTCCCCCGCCATCCGCGAGGTGCATCCAGCCGGCCGCCGGCCGGTCCCACTGATGCGGGGGACGCTCGTCCCGGTGTCCATCATGGCCCGCGAGGTGACGAAAAGCCGGGCCAGCAGCGAGAGCATCAGACGGAGGGCAGTCCATCGCGAGTCCATCACCATCCCGAGGTGGCACCGACGCCAAGGAGTCGGTCCCCTCTCCCGAGGCCCTTCGCCCCTTCGCCCGGGTGCTCGTCGCCCTGGCCATCGAGGTGCGGGCCGAAGGTCTTGCCCTTTCGCCGGGACCGAGGTCTCATGGGCCGATTGGCAAAGGAGGTGGCCGGTGCGCTGCGTGATCTACCTGCGGGTCTCGACCAAGGAACAGGCCGAGAAGGACCTGACCGAAGACGGCTTCTCGATCGCCGCGCAACGCGAAGCGTGCGTGCGGCGCATCCGCGACGAGGGCTGGGAGCTCGCCGACGAGTACGTCGACAAGGGTGAGTCGGCGCGGACGACCGACCGCCCCCAGCTGCGGGCGATGCTGGCGCGGATCGCAGAAGACGGCGACCTCGAGGCCGTCGTCGTCCATAAGATCGACCGGCTGGCCCGGAACATGGAGGACCACATCGCCATACGCGCGCTGCTCCGGCGCCGCGGCTTGGTGCTCGTCTCGGTCACCGAGAACCTGGACGAGACCGCGTCGGGCAGGTTGGTCGAGGGCATCCACGCCCTCATGGCCGAGTTCTACTCGGCCAACCTCGCCAACGAAGTCCGCAAGGGCATGGGCCAGAAAGCCAAGCTCGGCGGCTACCCCCACAAGGCGCCGCTCGGCTACCTGAACGTCCGCGAGCCGATCGGCGGCCGCCAGGTGGCCCACATCGTCGTCGACCCAGGTCGCGCCCCGCTCGTGAAGGTCGCCTTCGACCTCTACGCCACCGGCGAGTGGACCATCGAGCGCCTCGCCGAGGAGATGGCTCACCGCGGGCTTCACAACCGCGGCCGCGACGGCCACTACAGCACCAAGGCGCTCACCGTCTCGGGCCTCGCCCACCTGCTCGCCCATCGCGCCTATGTCGGCGTCGTCGAGTGGGACGGCGTCGAGTACCCCGCCAGCCACGAGCCGATCGTCGAGCGGGCCACCTTCGACAAGGTCCAGGAGCTGCTCGCCGCCCGGGCCATGCGCGGCACCCGGGAGCGCCGGCACCACCACTACCTGAAGGGCCTCCTCGTCTGCGGCGTGTGCGGGAGGCGCCTTTCGATCCAATTCTCGAAGGGCACCTACACCTACTTCTACTGCCTCGGCCAAAAGGACCGCCGCAACCCCAGCGGTTGCCAGGAGCGCTACGTCGCCGCCGACCAACTCGAAGCAGAAGTCGAGGACCTGTACCAACGCATCGAAGTCCCTGACGACTGGGCCGCGGGTCTCCGAGAGGCGATCGCCGCCGAGGTGGCCACCCACCACGAAGACACCACCGCCGAACGAGAGCTGCTCGCCCACCGGCGCGAGCACGCCGAGGCAGAACGGTTCAAGCTGATGGAGGCCTACTACGCGAACGCCATCGACGTGCAGATGCTCCGGCGCGAGCAGGAGCGCATCGGCGCCGAAGTTCGCTCCATCGAATCGCGCCAGGGCGTCCTGGACGCGAGCCTCGAAGACTGGCAGGAGGTCATGGACCTCGCCCTGCGGTTCTCCACCCGCTGCGCCACCGCCTATCGGCGGGGTGGAGACCGGACGAGAAAGCTCTTCAACACCGCCATCTTGGACGAGGTCCACGTGCGCGATGGACACGTCGTCGAAGCCACCTACAAAGAACCCTTCGATCTGCTCTTCACCGTGCCGAAGTTCGAATACGACGATGCGGTGGGCGCTGGGGGACTCGAACCCTCGACCTCAGCCGTGTGAAGGCTGCGCTCTAACCAACTGAGCTAAGCGCCCG
>JAJZMD010000037.1 GCA_021803085.1 Actinomycetes bacterium | reverse complement strand
GGCCGCCACCGTCGACTACCTGTTCGGCTATGACGTCACCGCGCATGTCGCAGCGCCATGGATGTACGAACGCGTGGCGCAGGCCTACGTCGCAGACCCCGAGAACCGAGCGTTCTTCGAGCAGTCGAACCCCTGGGCGCTGCGGTCCATCGTGGAGCGGCTCCTTGAGGCCGAGGAGCGAGGCCGGTGGAAGCCTGACGACGAGACCGCCGACGTGCTGCGGCGGGCGCTGCTCGAGGCCGACGGGTGGGAGGAGGCCCGATGAGCGCGCACCTCCCGTTCTCGTCCGTCGTCGGCCAGGACGACGCCAAGCTGGCGCTGCTCTTGGCGGCCGTCGAGCCACGCCTGGGCGGGGTGCTGCTGCGAGGTGACAAGGGCTCGGCCAAGACGACCCTGGCCCGGGGGCTGGCAGACCTGTTGCCCGCTGGCGCGCCGTTCGTCGAGCTCCCCCTCGGTGCCGCCGAGGACCGGGTCGTGGGCGCGCTCGACGTGGCCGCGCTGCTCGACTCCCGAGCGCACGCCTTCCGCCCGGGGCTGCTCGCCGCCGCCCACGGGGGGGTCCTCTACGTGGACGAGGTGAACCTCCTGGCCGACCATCTGGTGGACGTCCTGCTCGACGTGGCCGTCTCCGGTGTGAACCGCGTCGAGCGCGACGGGTTCTCCGAGACCCATCCCGCACGGTTCGTCCTGGTCGGGTCGATGAACCCCGAGGAGGGGGAGCTGCGCCCCCAGCTGCTCGACCGCTTTGGCCTGGCCGTCGAGGTCAGGGCACCACAGGATGCGGCCCTGCGGGCCGAGATCGTGCGCCGCCAGCTCGCGTTCGACGCCGGGGGCTTCCCCGAGGACCCGTCACTCGACGAGCAGGTCCGCCGGTCGCTGGCGTCCGCCGCGCCGGTGCCCTGCGACGACGCCGTCGTCGTGGCTGCAGCCGAGCTGGCGGTGGCGGTCGGCGCCCAGGGTCTGCGAGCCGACCTCGCGCTGTGCCGCGCCGCCGGCGCCCTGGCCGGGCTCGACGGCGTGCGCCGCGCTGGCGCGGCGCACCTGCGTCGGGTGGCCCCGCTCGTCCTCGGGCATCGCCGCCGACGCGACCCGTTCGAGGCGCCCGGCGTCGCGTCCGACGAGCTCGCCTCAGCGCTCGACCGGGTGCTCGGCGCCGAGGAGGCCGTCGACACTTCGCCGACAGAGCAAGGCGCGCTGCCTGACACCACGCCGGAGCCGGGTTCAGCACTCCCCGATGGCCGGCGGCCTGGTGGAGCTGGGGAAGGCGGCGAGAGCGGGGCACCGGGTGGCCACGACCAGCTGAGCGACCAACACGCGCCGGCCCCCGACCCGGTCGGTCCACCCGACGTCCAGGTCGACGCAGGGCAGCTGACGGTCCCGCGGCCGCGGAGCGGCGTGACGAGGGCCCGGGGCTCAGGCAGGAACGGCGCGGCGGTCGCCGGCGGTGCCCGGGGGCGTCGCATCGGCCACGTGCCCCTCAGCGACCCCGGCCAGCGCGTCGACGGGGCCGCCACGGCGCTGTCCTACGTCACCCGGACCGTCGGCGAGGATCGCGGACCTGGCGAGCATCTGGATGCGGGGGACCTCAGGGCCGCCGTGACGGCCGAGCCCCAAGCGACGCTGGTCATCATCGCTGTCGACACCTCAGGCTCGATCGCCGGGCGCAGGAGGCTCGAAGCCGCCCGCGCCGCCGTGATGTCGCTCCTCGGTGACGTCTACCGGCGCCGCGACCGGGTGGCGATGGTCGCCTTCAGGGGCGAGTCGGCCGAGGTGGTCCTTCGTCCGACCGGGTCGGTCGAAGTGGCGCGGGCGCGCCTGGCGGAGCTGCAAACTGGCGGCAGGACGCCGCTGGCCGCTGGGCTGGCCCAGGTCACGTCGATGGTGCGGGCAGCCCAGCGACCCGGTGGGCCACGACCGGCGGTCGTGCTCGTCACCGACGGGCGAGCGACCGCAGGTGGTGCCGAGCCGCTCGCCGCGGCCGACGCGGCCGCGGCCGAGCTGGCGACGACCGGGGTGGCATGCCTCGTCGTCGACGCCGAGACGGGACCAGCCCGCCTCGGTCTGGCCCGGTCGCTCGCAGCGACCCTTTCTGCCGACTACGTGCTGCTCGAGGACATCGAGCAGCCGGCGGGGGGAGCGGCGCTCGCCGGCGCCATCCGCGCTCGGGTGCTGGCGTCGGGAGCGGAGGCCTGATGAGCGCCCACCGCGACCCGAGGGTCACCCTGGTGCTCGGCGGCACCCGCTCGGGCAAGTCGACGGTCGCCGAGCAGCTCGCAACCGAGCTCGCCTCGAGGGGTGGCGGGACCGTGACCTACGTGGCGACGGCGTCGGTCACCGACGAGGAGATGGCACGCCGTGTCGCCGCCCACCAGGCACGCCGGCCGGCGGCATGGAGCACCGTCGAGCTGGCGTCGAGCACCGAGCTGCCCGCAGTCCTGGCGCACCTCGACGGGAGCGTGCTGGTGGACAGCCTCGGCACCTGGGTGGCGTCGGCACCGGATCTCGAGGTCGACGCGCAGGCGTTGGTCCACGCCCTCCAGGTGCGCTCGGGGAGCACCGTGCTCGTCTCCGAGGAGGTCGGGTTGGCCGTGCACCCCGCCACTGCCGTCGGGAGAGCGTTCGTGGACGCCCTCGGGGACCTGAACCAGGCGGTGGCAACCGTCGCGCAGCGCGTGCTCCTCGTGGTCGCCGGCCGCACGCTGGAGCTGTAGTGCTCGCCGCGCTCGGGTTCCTCACCCCCTTCGGGCCCGCCCGGGCACCCAACCCGGCGACCCTGCGCTGGTTCCCCCTCGTCGGGGCGGCAGCCGGCGCGATCGTGGGCCTCGTCTGGTGGGCGGCCTCCAAGGGGTGGCACGGGCCGCTGGTGCCCGCCGCGCTGGCCGTCGTCACCGACTTGGCTCTGACCGGGATGCTGCACGTTGACGGGCTCGCCGACAGCGCCGACGGTCTGCTGCCCCACCTGAGCCGGGAACGCAGGCTCCAGGTGATGTCGGAGCCCGACATCGGTGCGTTCGGATTGGCGGCGACGGCGGCCGTGCTCCTCCTGCGCTTCGCGGCTTTCGGCGCCCTGCGCCCCGACATCGTGTTGGTGGTCGGCATCTGGTGCGTCTCGCGCTCACTCATGGTGGCCGCCATGCTCGTGCTCCCCTACGCAAGGGCGACGGGAGGTCTGGCGACGGCGTTCCTCGGAGGAGGGGTCGCCGGCTCCGCGCTGGCCGCGTCGGCGGGGGTAGCGGCAGGTGCGTCGCTCGCCATCTGGGCTGGGGGTGCTCCTGCGGCCGCGGGCGTCGGCGCTGCGGTGGCGGCGGTGGCGGCCCTCCTGTGGGTCGCGCACCGACGTCTGGGAGGCTTCACCGGCGACGTCCTCGGGGCGGCCGTGGTCGTGTCTGAGACGGCAGCGCTCCTCATCGCAGGGGTCCGCTGGTGACGGGTTGGCAGCTGCGGGCTGCCTCGGCTGCCGCGGCCGTGGTGGCGGACCGCCTCGTCGCAGACCCGCCGGACCGGCTCCACCCGGTGGCGTGGTTCGGCCGGGCCATGACCCGACGCGAACAACGCGCATGGAGCGACCACCGGCTGAGCGGCGCCCGCCACCTGTTGGCGGGAATCGCCGCCGCCGCTGTTCCTACCGTCCTGCTTCGCTCCGGGGCCCGACGGATGGGCGGTGCCGCCGACGGCGCCTTGTCCGTCGCGGTGGTGACGGCGACGCTCGGCGCTCGCAGCCTCGACCGTCGTGCTGCCGAGATCGGCGAGGCGCTCGCCGCGGGGCGGATCGACGAGGCGCGGCGGTTGCTCCCGGCGCTCGTCGGGCGCGACCCAGCCGGCCTCGACGAGGCGGAGATCGCCCGAGCAGTGGTCGAGTCGGTGGCCGAGAACACCGTGGACGCTGGCGTGGCGCCGCTCTTCTGGGCGGCCGTCGGAGGACCGGTCGCGGCAGCGGCCTACCGCGCCGTGAACACGCTGGACGCCATGGTCGGCTACCGAAACGACCGCTACCGCCGCTTCGGCTGGGCATCGGCGCGTGCCGACGACGTCGCCAACTTCGTGCCGGCACGGGTCGCGGCGGTGATCGTCGCGCTGTGCTCGCCGAGCAGCGCTCCGGGCATCGTGAGGGCGGTGCGCCGACAGGCCCCCGGCCACCCCTCGCCCAACGCCGGGGTGATCGAAGCGGCGTTCGCCGCCGCGCTCGGTCTCCGCCTCGGCGGCACCAACCGCTACGGCGAGGTGGTCGAGCAGCGGGTGGAGCTCGGCGAGGGACGTGCCGCCGCGCCAGGCGACATCGTCCATGTCCGGCTGCTGGCCCGCCGGGTCACCGCCGTCGCGGCCGTCGCCCTGGTGTCCCCATTCCTGTGCGAGCTGTGGCGAGGCCCGAGGTCTGGCTGCTTCCATCGAGGCGTCCGTTGACGGGGACGTCCAGCGAGCGTCGAGCCCACGGGGGCAACGGCGCACGTCTCGCCGAAGCGCTGGGGCTCAACCCGGCGTCCGTGCTCGACCTTTCTGCCAGCCTCTGCCCCGTGGCGCCCGACCCCACGGCCACCGTGCAGCGCCACCTCGGCGCGGTTGGCCGCTACCCCGACCCCGAGCGGGCCACCGCCGCCCTCGCCGAAGCCATGGGAGTAGAGCCCGACCACCTCCTGCTCACCAACGGGGGGGCAGAGGCCATCGCGCTGACCGGGGCCGTCCTCGGCGGGACGGTCGAGGAGCCCGACTTCTCCCTGTACCCGCGCTCCGGCGGGCCGCTATGGAGGTCCAACCCCAACAATCCGCTTGGGACGCTCGCATCGGCGGGTGCAGTGGCCGGAGTGTGGGACGAGGCCTTCTGGCCCCTCGCCACCGGCACGTGGACCCGAGGCGACCACCTGCAGGGCTCCATCGTGGTCGGCTCGCTGACCAAGCTCCTCGCCTGCCCGGGACTGCGCCTCGGCTACGTGCTGTGCGCCGACGACGCCCTGATGTGGCGGATCCGCCGACGCCAGCCCGAATGGTCCGTCAACGGGCTGGCGGCCGACGCCCTTGGGGACCTGCTGCGCCCGGTCGACCTGCCCACGTGGTCGAGCCAGACCGCCGCCCTTCGTGACCAGTTGGTCCACCTTCTGCGTTCGCACGAGCTCGCCGTGCGCGCTGGCCACGGCCCATGGGTCCTCGTCGACCGGTCCGGATCGCTGCGGGCGAAGCTCTTGACCGAAGGGATCGTCGTGCGCGACTGCGCCAGCTTCGGCCTGGACGGCACCGTCCGCATCGCCATACCCCGACTGGACCAGTTCGATCGCCTCGAACGCGCCCTGGGGCGCCACTGGGAGACTGGGAGCGAACCGCGAACCGGTGCACCGGACGCGGACACGAGGCGCGCCGCGCCATGACCGTGTACCTGGTCGGCGCCGGACCCGGTGACCCCGGCCTGCTCACCCTCAGGGGAGCAGAGCTGTTGCGCCGCGCCGACGTCGTCCTCTACGACCGACTGGTCACACCCGACGTCCTGACCCTTGTTCACGCTGACGCGCTGTGCATCGACGTCGGAAAGCGGCCAGGCACCGACACCCCCGGCGCCGATCGCCGACAGCAAGTGATCGGCCGCCTGCTCGTCGAGCACGGCCGCACGTCGGAGGTCGTCGTCCGGCTCAAGGGCGGGGACCCCTTCGTGTTCGGCCGCGGCGGCGAGGAGATCGAGATCCTCGAGGAGGCCGGGATCCCCTGGCAGATCGTCCCCGGAGTGACCTCAGCGCTCGGCGTGGCCGGCGCAGCCGGCATCCCGGTGACCCACCGTGGCCTCGCCTCGTCCGTCACGATCGTCACCGGCCACACCCTCGACCGGGGCAAGGCTCCCAAGCCCGGGCACGAACCCGACTGGGAGGCGCTGGCCCATACCGGGGGAACCCTCGTCATTCTCATGGGGATGGCCTCGCGCGCCGCCATCGCCGCTGCCCTCATCGACGCCGGCTGCGCCGCCGACACCCCCGTCGCCGTCATCCAAGATGGCACCACGCCGGCGCAGCGCATGGTCCGCACCACGCTCGCCGGGCTCCCCGACGTCGACCTCGGCGCTCCCGCCGTCATCGTGGTCGGACCAGTCGTCGACGTCGCTCCCGGAGCACGCGAGACACCACCGGGATGACCCACCGAGCAGACGCAGCCGGTCAGAGCCCGGGGCCACATGCACCCCTCGGCAGGCTCCGTGGGACGCTGTCGGGCGGGGATTGGGGCCGACTGACCCTCATGTTCGTGTCCATCCTGGCCGTCAACGCACTCGGATGGCTCATCTACCTTGCCGTGGTCCTGCCCCAGCACATCGACTACCGCGGCTACGGCGGCACCAGGGGCCTCGGCATCGGGCTCGGCGTGGCCGTCACCGCCTGGTTCCTGGGCTTCCGGCACGCGTTCGACGCCGACCACATCTCGTGCATCGACAACACCACCCGCAAGCTCATGGCCGACGGCAAACGGCCCTTGGCCACGGGCTACTTCTTCTCCCTCGGGCACTCGACCATCGTCGTCGGCGTGGGCGTCGGCCTCACGTTCGCCGCGCGAGCCGTGTTTGGTGCCGTCGTCAACCCCTCGTCCACCTACGAGACGGCAGGAGGAGCGGCCGGCACCGTGTTGTCGGCGTCGTTCCTCTACCTGATCGCCGTGCTCAACCTCGTCGTGCTGTCGGGGATCTTGAAGGTCTTCCGGGAGATGCGCCGCGGCGCCTATGACGAGTCCGAGCTCGAGGCCCAGCTCCAGTCCCGAGGGCTCATGTACCGGTTCTTCGGAAGGTTCATGCGCTCCATCAACCACACCTGGCAGCTGTACTTCGTGGGAATGGTCTTCGGTATCGGCTTCGACACCGCCACCGAAGTCGTGCTCCTGGCAGCCACCGCCTACGCTGCCATCCAGGGCCTTCCGTACTACGCCGTGCTGGCCCTGCCGTTCCTCTTCTCGGGCGGCATGATGCTCTTCGACACCCTCGACGGCTGCTTCATGAACTTCGCCTACGGATGGGCGTTCGCCAAACCGGTGCGCAAGGTGTACTACAACCTCGTCATCACCGGCCTGTCCATCGGCGCGGCGTTCATCATCGGCACCATCGAGATCCTCGGCGTCCTCACCAACGAGGTCCACCTCCACGGGGCCTTCTGGGACACGATGGCCAACTTCAACATCAACGTCGCCGGCTTCTGCATCGCCGGCCTGTTCGTCGTCGTCTGGGCCATCGCTTTCGCCTACTGGCGATGGGGAAGCGTCGAAGCCAGGTGGGACGCCGGTCTCTCCTCGTCGAAACCCCAAGCCTCCTCAATGGACTGATCCATGGCGCACCTGTCGCGCAGGCGACGGGAACGGGGTTCTCCGGTTCGGCCATAAGCGGGTCGTTCAGATGCGCTGGGGTACATCGCGCGCGCTTCTCAGTGGCTGGAGCCGGCGTGGGGGAAGGATTGGTGCTGCGCTCTCGCCGTGAACTCGTGCACCGCATCGAGCAGTCCGCCCACGCCCACATTGACGAAGAACATGCCGGCAGCCGACGCCGCTTCTTCATCGATCGACCGATCGCCCACGTAGAGGGCTCTCGCGGGGTCGACCGCGAGCTTCTGGCACGCGACGAGAAGTACTCGAGGATCGGGCTTCGAGGCGCCGACGTCGCTCGAAGTAACTACCGCCTGGAAGTAGTGGTCGATTTCGGCCCGAGCGAGCAGCGCTCGAACCTCTGGCTCCCACATGACCGCCGTGTTCGTTGCAGCACCGAGGTGATACCAGTGCGAGAGGGCGTCGAGATCGGCGGCAACGCCGGGGAGCAAGATCGGTACGAGATCATCCGTCGGAGTGCCGGGTGCCGCCTCGACGACGAGCGTACCGCCGATGTCGAAGATGATCGCTTCCAAGCGTTCGCCTTCGATCACCCGAGACGCGATGCCTTGCATGGC
>JAJZMD010000257.1 GCA_021803085.1 Actinomycetes bacterium | reverse complement strand
ACGGGTACCGCCACGGGCACCGCCGCCACGGGCACCGCCGCCACGGGCACCGCCGCAGCCGACGACGAGCGGCTCCTCACCGTGCACGGCGAGGACGACGCCCGCCGCGGCGAGGTGGCGTCCGCATGGGCGGGCCAGGTCGGAGGAGCCGCCTGATGCTGCTCGGCATCGAGACGGCAGCCGGGCTGGTCGGTGTCGCGCTCGCCGACGCCGACGGCCCGCTGGCCGGAGTGTGGCTGCGCGGCGACCGACGGCATGCCGAGACGCTCGCGCCGGCCGTCGAGCACGTCCTCGCGCAGGCTGGCGTCTCGCTCGCAGACGTGGACGCGATCGCGGTCGACGTCGGCCCGGGGCTCTTCACCGGCTTGCGGGTGGGCGTTGCGACGGCGCAGGGGCTCGCCGCCGGGCTCGGTCTCGGGGTCGTCGAGGTGACGAGCGTGGACGTCCTCGCACAAGAGGTGTACGACGGGGGGTGGGAGGGCCCGGTCGCGGCGTTGGTCGACGCGCGCCGCCAGGAGGTGTTCGTCGCGAGCTACGAGGGGCCGGGCGTACAGACCGAAGGGCCCTCGCGCCAGAGCCCCGAGGCGCTGGCCGGAAAGCTCGCCGGGGCGCCGGGAACGCTGCTCGTGGGGACCGGCGCACACCGCTACGCCGCGCTCTTCCGCGGCGCGGGCCTGCGCGTCGCCGCCATCCGCGAACCCTCCCCCCGCGTCCTCGTCTCGATCGCCGCCGGTAGGCTGGCGGCCGGCGCGGCGCCGGTGCCGCCTGCGTCGGTACGGCCCGTGTACCTGCGCGAAGCCGACGCACGGATCAACTGGGTGCAGCGGTGATCGAGCTCGTCCGCATGCGCAGACGCGACCTGCGGCGGGTGATGGCCATCGAGCAGGTGGTCTTCCCCGAGCCGTGGAGCCACGGCGTCTTCGTCTCGGAGCTGTCGCTGCGGAGGGGCCGGGCCTACCGGGTCGCCCGCGTCGGCAAGGAGACGGTCGGCTACGTCGGCCTCATGTTCGTGGAGGAGGAGGCGCACGTGACGACGGTGGCCGTGGCGCCCGAGCACCAGCGGCGAGGCATCGGCACCCAGATCATGCTCGGGGCGGTGCGCATCGCCCAGGAGGCGGGGGCGCGCAGCGTCTCCCTCGAGGTCGCGGTCGGCAACGAGCGGGCGCAGGCCCTGTACCGCCGCTTCGGCTTCGTGCCGGTCGGGGTCCGGAAGGGCTACTACCAGCTGACCGGGGAGGACGCATTGGTGATGTGGGCCTACGACGTCGACTCGGCCGCGTACCGCGAGCGGCTCGAGCGGATCGAGGCGGAGGAGGCCGCGCGCGCGTGAACGTGCTCGGGATCGAGACCTCCTGCGACGAGACCGCCGCCGCGGTCGTGTCCGACGGGCGCGTCGTCGCGTCGTCGGTCGTGTCCAGCCAGGTAGATCTCCACGCGCGCTACGGCGGCGTCGTCCCGGAGATCGCGGGACGAGCCCACGTCGAGCTGATCGTCCCGGTGATCGAGGAGGCCATGGCGCGTGCCGGCATCCAGCGCCCCGACGCGGTGGCCGCGACCTACGGCCCCGGCCTCGTCGGGTCCTTGCTCGTCGGGCTCTCGGCGGCCAAGGGGCTCGCGATGAGCTGGGGCGTGCCCTTCGTCGGCGTGAACCATCTGGAGGGCCACCTCTTCGCCCCGGTGATCGAGGAGCCATCGCTGCGCTGGCCGCTCGTGGTGCTGCTCGTGTCCGGCGGCCACACGCTGCTCGTCCACGCGGCCGCGCCGGGGCGCTACCGGCTGCTCGGCCAGACGCTCGACGACGCGGCAGGAGAGGCGTTCGACAAGGTGGCGCGCTTCCTCGGGCTCGGCTACCCGGGCGGCCCCGCGATCGACCGCGTCGCGAAGGAGGGGGACCCCGGCGCGTTCGCGTTCCCCCGGGCGATGCTGGGCGACGGCTACGACTTCTCGTTCTCGGGATTGAAGACCGCGGTCGTCCGCGCCGTGGAGCGCCGGCCGGAGGCGGCGACTCCGGACGTCGCGGCGGCGTTCCAGGATGCCGTGGTCGACGTGCTCACGACCAAGGCCGCCCGCGCGGTGGGCGCCGTCGGCGCGAAAGGGCTCTGCCTGGGCGGCGGCGTCGCCGCGAACTCGCTGTTGCGGCGCCGCGCTCCAGAGGCCGTCGACGTGCCGACCTATCTCCCGAGCATGGCCATGTGCACCGACAATGCGGCGATGGTGGCGGCGGCGGGCTCGTTCCGACTGGTGCAGGACGGGCCGAGCCCGCTGTCGCTCGCCCCCGAACCGGGTCTCTTCTTGGAGCTCGAGCGGTGAGGGCCCGGGCGGCCTACGACGTCTCGGCGGACGAGCTCGCCGCGCTGCTCGACGGCCAGCCCGCCTACCGGGCGCGCCAGGTCTGGGACGGTCTGCACCGCAGGGCGCTCCGCCCGGCCGAGATGTCCGACCTCCCGCTCGAGCTCAGAGCCGAGCTCGACGAGCTGCTTCCGGCGGCGCTCAGCGAGGTCGAGCGGCGCACCTCCGACGGCGGCGGCACGGTCAAGTGGCTCTTCGGGCTCCACGACGGTCGACGGGTGGAGACGGTGCTGATGGCGTACCCCGGGCGCGTCACCGTGTGCGTGTCGACGCAGGCGGGCTGTGCGATGGGCTGCGCGTTCTGTGCGACGGGCCAGGCGGGGTTCGACCGCCAGCTCACCGCCGGCGAGATCGTGGAGCAGGTCGTCGCGGCGGTGAGGGCCGCCAGGCCGCGGCGCGTGTCGAACGTCGTCTTCATGGGGATGGGTGAGCCTCTCGCCAACTACGAGCGCACGTGGGCGGCCGTCGAGCGCATCCACGGCGACGTCGGCATCTCCGCCCGGCACCTCACGGTCTCGACCGTGGGGCTCGTGCCCGGCATCCGCCGGTTGGCGGCCGAGCCGCTTCCCGTGAACCTCGCGGTCTCGTTGCACGCCGCCAACGACGCGCTGCGCGACCGGCTGGTGCCGATCAACCGCCGCTACCCGCTCGGGGAGCTGGCAGAGGCGTGTGCGGCGTACGTGGGCGCGACCGGGCGGCGGCTCTCCATCGAGTGGGCGATGATCGACGGGACGAACGACCGGCCCTCGGACATGGCCGAGCTCGCCCGCTTCGCCCGGCCCCTCGGCGCCCACGTGAACCTGATCCCGCTGAATGCGACCCCCGGCTACCCGGTGCGGGGCAGCCCGCCGCTGCGGGTCGCAGGGGCACGCCAGGAGCTCGAGCGGCTGGGGGTGAGGACCACGATCCGCTCCACCCGGGGCGCGGAGATCGACGCGGCCTGCGGCCAGCTCGCCGCCCGGGCGCTCGCCGCCCGCGCGCCCGATGCCGGCACGCGCCCTGGGCATGTTGTGAGGGCGCTCCGGGTCCGCTAGCATTAGCAGTCGCAAGGTTCGAGTGCTAACAACGTGCCGAAGGAGGCCGCTTCGATGAAGCTCCACCCCCTCGATGACCGGATCGTGGTCCGGCCGGGTGAGTCGGAGGAGACCACCGCCTCGGGGCTGGTGATCCCCGACACCGCCAAGGAGAAGCCCCAGCAGGGCGAGGTCCTGGCCGTAGGGCCCGGTCGCCGTGCCGACAAC
Source organism: Actinomycetes bacterium (assembly GCA_021803085.1). Taxonomy (GTDB): domain Bacteria; phylum Actinomycetota; class Acidimicrobiia; order Acidimicrobiales; family RAAP-2; genus JAJYVT01. The sequence goes on along the minus strand of JAJZMD010000257.1, from coordinate 35,321 downwards.
ACCGGCGAGATCATCCCTCTCGACGTGAAGGTCGGGGACACCGTCGTCTACTCGAAGTACGGCGGCACCGAGATCACCGTCGACGGCGAGGACCTGCTGATCCTCTCCGGCCGGGACGTCCTCGCCAAGCTGGACAAGTAGCGCGACCATCCGCACAGGGGGGCCGCACCGCGCAGGGCTCTGCCCGCGCGGTGCGGCCCCCTCTCACTGAGAGGTTCCCCCATGCCCAAGATCCTGAAGTACGACGAGGCCGCGCGCCGCGGCCTCGAGGCCGGCGTGAACAAGCTGGCCGACACCGTGAAGGTCACCCTCGGCCCGAAGGGCCGGAACGTGGTGATCGAGAAGAAGTTCGGCGCGCCGACCATCACGAACGACGGCGTCTCCATCGCCCGCGAGGTGGAGCTCGAGGACCCCTTCGAGAACATGGGCGCCCAGCTCGTGAAGGAGGTCGCCACGAAGACCAACGACGTCGCCGGTGACGGCACCACCACGGCCACCGTGCTTGCGCAGGCGCTCATCTCCGAGGGCCTCCGGAACGTCGCGGCCGGCGCGAGCCCCTCCTCCTTGAAGCGCGGCATCGAGCGGGGCGTGGCCGCTGCCGTGAAGTCCATCGCCGAGCAGGCGAGGGACGTGGAGGGAAGGACCGAGATCGCCCAGGTGGCGTCCATCTCTGCGGCCGACCCGTCGATCGGGGACGTGCTCGCCGAGGCGATCGACAAGGTCGGCAAGGACGGCACGGTGACCGTCGAGGAGTCCAACACCTTCGGGATGGAGCTCGAGCTCACCGAGGGGATGCAGTTCGACAAGGGCTTCCTCTCCCCGTACTTCGTCACCGACCCCGAGCGCCAGGAGTCGGTGCTCGAGGATCCCTACGTCCTGTTCTTCAACGGGAAGATCGGCGCCGTCCACGACCTCGTGCCGGTGCTCGAGAAGGTGATGCAGGCCGGCAGGCCCCTCCTCATCGTCGCCGAGGACGTCGAGGGCGAGGCGCTCGCGACGCTCGTGGTGAACAAGATCCGCGGCACGTTCACGTCGGTCGCGGTGAAGGCACCGGGGTTCGGGGAGCGCCGCAAGGCGATGCTCCAGGACATGGCGATCCTGACGGGCGGCCAGGTCATCTCCGAGGAGATCGGGCTCAAGCTCGAGAGCGCGACGCTCGACCTCCTCGGGCGCGCGCGCCGGGTGATCGTGACGAAGGACGACACCACGATCGTGGAGGGTGCCGGCCCCGAGGCGGACGTGTCGGGCCGCATCGCCCAGATCAAGCGGGAGATCGAGGAGACCGACTCCGACTGGGACCGCGAGAAGCTCCAGGAGCGTCTCGCCAAGCTCGCGGGCGGCGTCGCCGTCGTGAAGGTCGGTGCCGCCACCGAGGTGGAGCTGAAGGAGAAGAAGCACCGCATCGAAGACGCGCTCTCCGCCACCCGGGCAGCCATCGAGGAGGGCATCGTGGCCGGCGGGGGCACCGCGCTCCTGCGCAGCCGTGCAGCCGTCGAGAAGGTGGCGGCCGAGCTCGACGGCGACGAGGCGACGGGCGCCCGCGTCGTGGCGAAGGCCCTCTCCGAGCCGCTCCGCTGGATCGCGCAGAACGCGGGCCTCGAGGGGGCGGTCTACGTGCGCCAGGTCGAGTCAGAGTCTGCCGGCACGGGGCTCGACGCGGCCACCGGCGAGATCGTCGACCTCGTGAAGGCCGGGATCATCGACCCCGCGAAGGTGACCCGCTCCGCGCTGCAGAACGCCGCGTCCATCGCCGCGCTGCTGCTCACCACCGAGGCGCTCGTGGCCGACAAGCCCGAGAAGCCGCAGGCTGCCCCTGCAGGCGCCGGCGGCGGCATGGGCGGGATGGGCGGCATGGGCGGGATGATGTAGTCCACGCCACGAGACCGTGACGTGGACCTGACGTGATCCCCCGTCCCGCCACGGCCGAGCCTGGTGGCCCCCCGCCGTGGAGCCCGCGGCGGGGGATCACGCTCTCCTTCGTGCTCGACGCCTTGGCCCGTGCCGGTCGCAGCCTCGCCCAGGGGCCGCCACCGAGCCCTGCCGGCGTCACCGGCGTCGAGGCCGCAGACGTCGCTGCCGCCCCCTCCGCGGTGCTGGTCGCCCTGTTCGAGGAGGGAGGCGAAGCGCGGGTCCTGCTGACCAGGCGCTCGACGCTCCTGCGTACCCATCGCGGCCAGGTGAGCTTCCCCGGCGGCCGCATCGACCCCGGGGAGGACGCGCTCGCCGCCGCGGTGCGCGAGGCCCACGAGGAGATCGGCCTGGACCCGGCGCTGGTCCGGCCAGTCGGGTACCTCGCGCGGGCGTTCGCCTTCGTCACCGGCGTGCCGATCACCCCTGTGGTCGCATGGCTCCCCGCGCGCCCCGACCTCGTGCCCAACCCGGCCGAGGTGGACCGCGCGTTCGACGCCTCCCTCGCAGACCTCTCCGCGAGCTTCGAGCAGGAGTGGTGGAGCTCGCCAGGGCAGCCTCGGTCCGCCATGTACTTCTTCTCGGTCGAAGGGGAGACCGTCTGGGGCGCGACGGGCCGGATGCTCTTCGACCTGCTGACGACGGTCCTGGTCGACGGCCGGCGCGGCTCCTGACCGCCGATCGCGCGGTCGCTGACCGCCGCGATGCGACCGGTACAGTGGGACGCGCTCGGGCGTCGGCGCACACCACTGGAGGCGATCGTGGCAGACACAGAGATCGGGATCTTCAAGTCGGGGCGCCGGGCATACGGTTTCGACGACATCGCCATCGTGCCCAGCCGGCGTACCCGTGACCCCGAGGACGTCGACGTCTCGTGGGAGATCGACGCCTGGCGCTTCCGCCTGCCGCTCCTCGGGGCCGCGATGGACGGCGTCACGAGCCCGCGCACCGCGATCGAGCTCGGCCGGCTCGGAGGGCTCGGGGTCTTGAACCTCGAAGGGCTCTGGACCCGCTACGAGGACCCGATGCCGCTGTTCGAGGAGATCCGCGAGCTCGACGACGACAAGGCGACCCCGCGGATGCAGCAGATGTACCAGGAGCCCGTCAAGCTCGAGCTCGTCACCGAGCGCATCCGCCAGATCAAGGAGTCCGGCGTCGTGGCGGCCGCGTCGGTGACCCCGCAGCGGACCGAGGAGCTCGCGGCCGCCTGCCTGGCGGCGGAGCTCGACGTGCTCGTCGTCCAAGGCACCGTCGTGTCGGCCGAGCACGTGTCCAAGAAGACCGAGCCCCTGAACCTGAAGCGCTTCATCCGCGAGTTCGAGCTCCCCGTCGTCGTCGGAGGTTGCGCGTCGTACCAGGCCGGCCTGCACCTGATGCGCACCGGCGCCGTGGGCGTCCTCGTCGGGGTCGGGCCTGGCAACGCGTGCACCACCAGGGCGGTGCTGGGCCTCGGCGTGCCGCAGGCGACCGCGATCGCGGACGTCGCCGGCGCGAGGATGCGCCACCTCGACGAGACGGGCGTGTACGTGCACGTGATCGCCGACGGCGGGATGTCGAAGGGTGGCGACGTGGCCAAGGCGATCGCGTGCGGCGCGGACGCCGTGATGCTCGGCTCCCCGCTCTCGTCTGCCGTCGAGGCGCCCGCAAGCGGCTTCCACTGGGGGATGGCCACCTTCCATCCCACGCTTCCGCGCGGGACCCGGGTCCGGACCGGGGTCCGCGGCACTCTCGCAGAGATCCTCCTCGGGCCCGCCCACGAGAACGACGGGCGGATGAACCTCTTCGGCGCACTCCGCACGGCGATGGCCACCTGCGGCTACGAGACGGTGAAGGAGTTCCAGAAGGCCGAGGTCATGATCGCCCCCGCGCTGCAGACCGAGGGCAAGCAGCTCCAGCGGTCCCAGGGCGTGGGCATGGGCCACTGAGCGCGACCGGCGACCTCACGGCCGACCTGAACCCGGCGCAGCGCGCCGCGGTGGAGCACCGCGGCGGCCCGTTGCTCGTCGTGGCGGGGGCGGGGTCGGGCAAGACGCGGGTCCTCACCCGGCGCATCGCGCACCTGCTCCAGAGCGGCGACGCGGCGCCTTGGGAGATCCTGGCCATCACCTTCACGAACAAGGCGGCCGACGAGATGCGCCGGCGGGTCGTCGACCTGGTCGGCGCGCGTGCCGAGCGGATGTGGGTCTCGACGTTCCACTCGGCGTGCCTTCGCATGCTGCGAGCCCATGCCGGGCGCGTCGGCTACGCCAGCTCGTTCAGCGTCTACGACGAGTCCGACTCGCGCCGGCTGGTCGAGCTCGCCGAGGACGAGCTCGGCATCGACACGAAGCGCCTCCCGCCGCGCGCGGTGGCGGCTGCGATCTCCCAGGCGAAGGCGGAGCTCGTCGGGCCCGAGCGCTTCGCCGAGGAAGCGTCCTTCGGCGCGGACCCGTTCCGCCGGCGGATCGGCGAGGTGTACGCCGAGTACCAGCGCCGGCTCCGGGCCGCGAACGCCATGGACTTCGACGACCTGCTGTTCCAGGCGGTCCACCTGCTCCAGTCGTGCCCGGACGTCCTTCTCGCGTACCGGCAGCGGTTCCGCCACGTCCTCGTCGACGAGTACCAGGACACGAACCACGCGCAGCACGAGATCGTCCTCCTCCTCTCGCGCGAGCACGGGAACGTGACGGTGGTGGGCGACTCGGACCAGTCCATCTACCGCTGGCGCGGCGCGGACATCGCCAACATCTTGGAGTTCGAGACCGCGTTCGAGCGCGCCACGACGGTGGTCCTCGACCAGAACTACCGGTCGACCCAGACGATCCTCGACGCCGCCAACGCCGTCATCTCGAACAACCTGGCGCGACGCCCGAAGGCCCTGTTCACCGACGGGGGTGCGGGGCCACGGATCTGCGTCTACCGGGCAGAGGACGAGCGCGACGAGGCGTCGTTCGTGGCGAACGAGCTCCTGACGCTGCACGGGGCGGAGGGGCTCTCCTACGGGGACGTGGCCGTCTTCTACCGAACGAACGCGCAGAGCCGCGTCGTCGAAGAGGAGCTGGTCCACCAGGGCATCCCCTACAAGGTCGTGGGGGGCACCCGCTTCTACGACCGCAGGGAGGTGCGCGATGTGCTCGCCTACCTGCGCGTGGTCGCGAACCCCGACGACGAGATCTCGTTCCGCAGGATCCTGAACGTCCCCAAGCGCGGCATCGGCCAGATGTCGGTGGTCCGCCTCTCGGCCGCCGCGGCGGCGGCGGGCGCGCCCGTCGGCCGCATGCTCGAGCAGGCCGAGGCCGCGGGCCTGACCGGCAAGGCGCTGAAGGGCGCCCAGGAGCTCTCCTCCCTCTTGCGGGAGCTGCGGGCCGCGGCCGCCGAGGTCGCGCCCGGCGACCTCGTCGAGCTGGTCGCGAAGCGGTCCGGGTACCTCGACGAGCTGGCGGCGGAGGGCACCCACGAAGCCGAGGGCCGCATCGAGAACATCGCCGAGCTCGCCGACGCCGCCGGGGAGTACGAGCGACTGTCGGAGCTGCTCGAGACCGTCGCGCTGGTGTCGGACTCCGACGAGCTCGACGCCGGCGGGTCGCGCGTGTCGCTCATGACGCTGCACACCGCCAAGGGCCTCGAGTTCCCCGCGGTCTTCCTGGTCGGCATGGAGGAGGGCGTCTTCCCGCATTCTCGGACCCTCGGGGAGCCGCTCGAGCTGGAAGAGGAGCGCCGGCTCTGCTACGTGGGCATCACGCGCGCCCGCCGGTTCCTCTACCTCACGCACGCGTGGAGCCGGACCCTCTGGGGGCGCACGATGCCGGGGCTGCCGAGCCGCTTTCTCGCGGAGGTGCCCGAGGAGCTGCGCCGGGAGGTGGGCGGGGGACGCGTCTTCGGCGCGTCCGGGAGTGACACGCCCGGCGCGCCCGTCCGGGGCGGATCGTTGCTCGGATCGGGGGGGAGGCGGCTCCATGCTCCGGCTCAGCGGGCGACCACCGGCGCGGAGGTCCTCGGCCTCGTCGCCGGCGACCAGGTCGTGCACGAGCGGTGGGGCCCGGGGGTGGTGGTCGGCGCTGAGGGCGAGGGGGACCGCGCGCAGGCGACCGTGCGGTTCGAGTCCGTCGGGCGCAAGACGCTGCTCCTGTGCGCGTCGCCGTTGCGACGGGCGACCTGATGCGCCGCCCGGCTGGCGGGGCCGCGCGCCCCGCCGCCTATCATCGCCGTCGATGAACCGCCCCTACCGCGTGGTCGTGGCCAAGCCCGGTCTCGACGGCCACGACCGGGGCGCCAAGGTCATCGCCCGGGCGCTGCGCGACGCCGGCTTCGAGGTCGTCTACACCGGCCTCCATCAGACCCCCGAGCAGGTCGTCCGAGCGGTGGTCGAAGAAGATGCCGACGCCCTCGGCCTTTCGCTCCTCTCGGGCGCCCACCTGACCCTCGTCCCGAAGATCATGGCGCAGCTCGCCGCACAGGGGAGGGGCGACGTGCTGGTCGTCGTCGGCGGCATCATCCCCGAGCGCGACGTCCCCGAGCTCGAGCGCGAGGGCGTCGCCCACGTGTTCACGCCGGGTGCGCCGCTGCCCTCGATCGGTGCGTGGCTCGAGGCCGCGCTGGACCGCCGCGAGGCACGCCAAGCCCTCTAGAGCCCCGAAGGAGCCGGATGGACCTGTTCGAGTACCAAGGCAAGCAGTACTTCGCCCGCTACGGGATCCCGACCTCGCCGGGTGGCGTCGCGAGCACCGTCGACGAGGCGGTCGCCCAGGCGGAGGCCGCGGGCTACCCGGTGGTGGTGAAGGCGCAGGTGAAGGTCGGCGGGCGCGGCAAGGCGGGCGGGATCAAGCTCGCCGCCGACGCCGAGGAGGTCCGGCGCCACGCCGGGGCCATCCTCGGGATGGACATCAAGGGTCACGTGGTCCACCGCCTGTGGATCGAGCACGCGTCGGACATCGCCGAGGAGTACTACGCGAGCTTCACCCTCGACCGCCCCGCGAAGACGTACCTCGGGATGCTCTCCGCCGAGGGCGGCGTGGAGATCGAGGAGGTCGCCGCCACGAACCCGGGCGCGATCGCGCGGCTCCACGTCGACCCGGTACGCGGCCTCGACGTCGCGGCCGCGCACCGGTGGGCCGAGGAGGCGGGGCTCCCCGACGCGGCGCGCGACCAGGCCGCGGAGGTGCTCGTCGCCCTCTACCGCTGCTACGAGGAGGGCGACTGCGACCTCGCCGAGATCAACCCGCTGATCCTCACCACCGGCGGCCGGGTCCACGCCCTCGACGCGAAGGTCACGCTGGACGACAACGCGAGGTTCCGCCATCCCGAGTGGGAGGAGTTCGCGGCGACCGAGACCGAGGACCCCCGCGAGCAGATGGCCAGGGACAAGGGGCTCAACTACGTCGGCCTCTCGGGGGACGTCGGGATCATCGCCAACGGCGCCGGCCTCGCGATGAGCACCTGCGACGTGGTGAGCCAGGTGGGCGGTGCCCCCGCGAACTTCCTCGACATCGGCGGCGGCGCGAACGCCGACGTGATGTCGGCAGCGCTCGAGGTGATCAACGCCGACCCGTCCGTGCGGGCGATCTTCGTGAACATCTTCGGCGGCATCACCCGCGTCGACGAGGTGGCGAAGGGCGTGATCGAGGCGCTCGGCCGCGTCGACCTGCGATCGCCGATCGTGCTGCGGCTCGACGGCACGAACGTGCAGGAGGGGCGGGCGCTCCTTCAGCCGCACCTCTCGGACGGGCTGATGGCGGAGGCGACGATGCTGGAGGCGGCCCGCCGGAGCGTGGCGCTGGCGGCTGCAGGTGAGCGAGGGAGCGAGGAGCGAGCGTGAGCATCTTCGTCGACGAGACGACGACCGTCGTCGTCCAGGGATTGAGCCCGACCAGCCAGGGCATGTACCACGGGAAGCGCAACCGCGACTACGGGACGAAGGTCGTCGCGGGAACGAACCCCGGTCGCGGCGGGGAGGTGATCGAGGGCATTCCGGTCTTCGCCACCGTCGCCGAGGCCGTCGAGGCGACCGGTGCGAGCGCGTCGTTCGTCTCCGTGCCGCCGGCGTACGCCGCCGCGGCGATCCTGGAGGCCGCCGAGGCGGGCATCTCCTTCATCGTGTGCATCACCGAGGGCATTCCCGCCCACGACGAGGCCCGCACCTACAACCGCCTGGTCCAGGACCACCCGGGCACGCGGCTCCTCGGGCCCAACTGCCCGGGGATCATCTCGCCGGGCAAGTGCAACATCGGCATCACGTCGGGCGACATCGCGCTCGCCGGCGGGCCGGTGGGCATCGTGAGCCGCTCGGGGACCCTCACCTACCAGGCGCTCCACGAGCTCTCCCAGCAGGGGGTCGGCCAGACGACGTGCGTGGGCATCGGCGGGGACCCGGTCCCGGGGACGAACTTCATCGACTGCCTGGCCGCGTTCCAAGAGGACCCCGACACGCTGGCGGTCATGATGATCGGTGAGATCGGCGGCTCCGAGGAGGAGCGCGCGGCCGAGTTCATCTCCGAGCACGTCACCAAGCCGGTCGTCTGCTACGTCGCAGGGGTGACCGCTCCGCCCGGTCGCAGGATGGGCCACGCGGGCGCGATCATCTCGGGCTCGCAGGGCACCGCCCAGGCGAAGATGGAGGCGCTGTCGGCGGCTGGAGCGGTCGTGGCGCAGAACCCGACCGAGGCCGGCGTGCGCATGGTCGAGATCGTGAAGGGGCTGGGCTGAGCGGGCGGCGCGTCGGGGTGCTCGCCTCGGGCACCGGGACCGTCCTCCAGGCGGTGCTCGACGCCGGCGTCCCGGTGTCGGTCGTGCTCGCGGACAGGCCGTGCCGCGCGCTCGGGCTCGCCTCGGCGGCCGGGGTGGAGGCGGTGCTGCTCGACCGGAGCGACTTCGGCGGGTACGGCGCCGCGTTCGACCGGGAGCGGTACACCGAAGCCCTCACGCGTGCCCTCTCGGCACGGGGCCTCGACCTCGTCGCGATGGCCGGCTTCGGCACGGTGCTCACCGGACGAGTCCACGACGCCTTCCCGGGCCGCATCCTGAACACGCACCCCTCGCTGCTCCCGGCGTTCCCCGGCTGGCACGCGGTCGCCGACGCGCTGGCCGCCGGGGTCCGCACGACGGGCTGCACCGTCCACGTGGCGACCGCAGACGTCGATGCCGGTCCGGTGCTCGCCCAAGAAGAGGTACCCGTGCACCCGGGGGACACAGAAGCTACCCTGCACGAGCGGATCAAGCAGGTGGAGCGGCGGCTGTACCCCGACACGATCTTTCGGGTGCTCGGCGAGACCGGCGCGCCCGCGCCGGCGGGCAAGCCGTCAGGGAGGGGGTCGAGCCCGGCATGAGGGCGCTGCTGTCCGTCTATGACAAGACCGGGCTCGTCGAGCTCGCGGCCGGGCTTCGGAGCCTCGGGTGGGACCTCGTCGCGAGCGGCCACACCTCCGACGCGCTCGCGGGCGCCGGGGTCGTGCACGTCCAGGTCGCCGCCGTCACGGGCTTCCCCGAGATGCTCGGCGGGCGCGTGAAGACGCTCCACCCTCGCATCCACGGCGGCATCCTCGCGGACCGCTCCGTTCCCGAGCACCTCGCGGACCTCGACGCGCAGGGCATCGAGCCGATCGACCTCGTCGTGTGCAACCTCTACCCGTTCCGGTCCTCGCCGTCGATCGAGACGATCGACATCGGCGGGCCGGCCCTCGTGCGTGCGGCGGCGAAGAACCACGCCCACGTCGCCGTCGTCACCTCCCCCGGCGACTACGGACCGGTCCTCGGCGAGCTCCAAGCCGACGGTGCGCTCTCCGACGCGACGCGCCGGCGGCTCGCGCGCAGCGCGTTCGCCCACACTGCCGCGTACGACGCGGCCATCGTGTCGTGGCTGGACGCCGACGACCCCCTCCCTCCGACCCTCCACCTCACCTTGGAGCGGGCCGAGATCTGCCGCTACGGGGAGAACCCCCACCAGCACGGCGCCCGCTACCGCTCCGGGCCGAGCTGGTGGGACGCGGCGGTGCAGCACGCCGGCACCGCACTCAGCTACCTGAACGTCTTCGACGCGGACGCGGCGTGGCGGCTCGCCCACGAGGTCGCTGCGGACGCCGGCGGCGACCCGGTGGTCGTCATCGTGAAGCACGCCAACCCTTGCGGCGCCGCGACCGCCGACGACCTCCTCACTGCCTACGCGCGGGCGCTCGACGGTGACCCGGTGTCCGCGTTCGGCGGGATCGTCGCGTTGAGCGGCGAGGTCGGCGACGAGGTGGCAGAGGCGATCGCGCAGGGGCCGCAGGCCGACGTCGTCGTGGCCCGCGGCTACACGCCCGGCGCGATCGAGCGGCTCGTGGCGCGGCGCAAGGCGACGCGGATCCTGTCCGCGCCCGCGCCGGAGGAGGCCGGGCGCCAGGTGCGCACGCTCGGCGCGGCGGCCCTCGTCCAGGACGCCGACACCTTCGCCGCGTCCCCGGAGCGGTGGCAGGTGGCGACCGCCCGCGAGCCGACGAAGGAGGAATGGGCGGACCTCGTGCTCGCCTGGCGGCTGTGCGCGCGCACGATGTCCAACGCGATCGTCCTCGTCGCCGGCGGCCAGGCAATCGGCGTGGGCGCCGGTCAGCAGTCGCGCGTGGTCGCTGCGGAGCTCGCCGTGCAGAAGGCAGGGGAGAGGGCGGCCGGGGCGGCGGCGGCGAGCGACGGGTTCTTCCCGTTCCCCGACGGTCTCGAGGTGCTGGCCCGCCGGGGCGTCGGCGCGGTGGTGCAGCCCGGGGGGTCGGTGCGCGACGGCGAGGTGGTCGCGGCCGCGGACGCCGCGGGCGTCGCGATGGTGCTCACGAACGAGCGGCACTTCCGGCATTGACGGCGCGCCTCCTCGACGGCGAGCGGCTCGCGGCCCAGGTCCGCGCCGACGTGGCGCGGCGCGTAGAGCGGCTCGTCGCGCGCGGCGTCCGCCCGGGGCTCGGGACGGTGCTCGTCGGGGACGACCCGGCGAGCGCGCGCTACGTGTCGATGAAGATGGCGGACTCTGCCGAGGTCGGCATCGCCAGCGTCCACGAGCACCTTCCCGCCTCCGCGACGCAACAGGACGTCGAAGCGGTCGTCGCCCGCTTCAACGCGGACCCCGACGTGCACGCGTACATCGTCCAGCTGCCCCTGCCCGTCCACATCGACGAGCAGCGGGTGCTCCTCGCCGTCGACCCGGCGAAGGACGCGGACGGGCTCCACCCGGTGAACTTGGGGCGCCTCGTGGCGAGCCATCCGGGCGTCCTCCCGTGCACGCCGCTCGGCATCGTCGAGCTGCTCGCCGCCCACGACGTGCCCGTCGAAGGCCGCCACGCGGTCGTGATCGGACGAGGCCTCACGATCGGCCGCCCCCTCGCGCTGCTGCTCGCGTCGAAGCGGCCCGGCTGCAACGCGGCGGTGACGGTCGTGCACACCGGCGTCGACGACCTGGCGGGCCTGGTCCGGTCCGGCGACGTCGTCGTCGCTGCCGCCGGGCACGCGGGGCTGGTCACCCGTGACATGGTGAAGCCCGGCGCAGCGGTGGTCGGCGCAGGGACGTCGTTCGAGGGCAAGCGGCTCCTCTCGGACGTGGAGGCGTCGGTCGCCGACGTGGCCGGCTGGATCACCCCACGCATCGGGGGTGTGGGGCCAATGACGCGCGCGATGCTGCTCCGCAACGCCGTCCTGGCGGCCGAGCGCTCCTAGCCGCCGTCTCGCCGTGCGCGGGTCGCGCCTCGCCGTGCGCGCCGGTCAGGCCGGCGGGGTGCCCGGCTCGGTGCCGAGCGTCTCGAGGATGGCGTTGAACGTGGGCGACGGGCGCATCACCTCGACGGCGCGGCCGGGGTCGGGCCGGTAGTAGCCCCCGAGCTCGACGGGAGACCCCTGGACGGAACCGAGCTCGTCCACGATCGCCTCCTCGCCGTCTGCGAGCGCCTTCGCGATCCCGCTGAAGGCGGCCGCCAGCGCCAGGTCGTCGGTCTGGCCCGCGAGCTCCTGCGCCCAGTACCGCGCGAGGAAGAAGTGGCTCCCCCGGTTGTCGATGCCGCCCACGCGGCGGCCGGGTGACTTCATCTCGGCGAGGACCCGCTCGGTCGCCCGGTCGAGGGCGGCGGCCAGCACGGCGGCGCGCGGGTTGCCCGCCTTCTCGGCCAGGAGCGCCAGGCTGGCCGCCAGGGCCAGGAACTCGCCGAGGCTGTCCCAGCGCAGGAAGTTCTCCTCCACGAGCTGCTGGACGTGCTTGGGCGCGGAGCCACCGGCCCCCGTCTCGAAGAGCGCGCCGCCCTCGAGGAGCGGCACGACCGAGAGCATCTTGGCGCTCGTGCCCACCTCCATGATGGGGAAGAGGTCGGTCAGGTAGTCCCGCAGGACGTTCCCGGTCACCGAGATGGTGTTCTCCCCGCGGCGGATCCGCTCGAGTGACGTAGCGGTGGCCGCGGCGGGCGCCATGATCTCGAGCGTGAGGCCTCCGGTGTCCTCCCCCGCCAGCACCGCCTCGACCTTGCGGATCAGCTCGACATCGTGCGGCCGCGTCTCGTCGAGCCAGAACACGGCCGGGTCGCCCGTCGCCCGGGCCCGGCGGACCGCAAGCCGCACCCAGTCGCGGACCGCCACGTCGGTGGTCCGGCAGACGCGGAAGATGTCGCCTTGCGACACCGGCTGCTCGAGGAGCGTGGCTCCCGAGGGGTCGACCACTCGGACAACGCCGCCGGAGGGGACCTCGAAGGTGGTGTCGTGGCTGCCGTACTCCTCGGCCGCCTGGGCCATGAGGCCGACGTTGGGCACGGAGCCCATCGTCGCCGGGTCGAGCGCCCCGTTCACCCGGCAGTCGTCGACGAAGACCCGGTAGACGTCGGCGTAGCTGCTGTCGGGGATCACCGCGAGGGTGTCCGCCTCCTCGCCGTCGGGGCCCCACATGTGCCCGGAGCTCCGGATCATCGGCGGCATCGACGCGTCGATGATGACGGAGTTCGGCACGTGGAGGTTCGTGATGCCCCGCGCCGAGTCGACCATGGCGAGTCGGGGGCCCCTGGCCGCTTCGTCGTCGAACGAGGCTCGGATCTCCTGGCCGCCGGGCGACGAGGCGAGACCGTCGAAGATGCTGGCCAGCCCGTCGGCGGGGTCCAGGCCCGCCGCGGCGAGGGCCCCGCCGTAGCGGGCGAAGGTCGCAGGAAAGAACGCCCGGATCACGTGGCCGAAGATGATCGGGTCGGAGACCTTCATCATCGTCGCCTTCAGGTGGACCGAGAACAAGACGCCGTCGTCCTTCGCCCGCGCCACCTGGGCGGTGACGAACCGCTTCAGGGCGTCGACCCGCATCACGGCCGCGTCGACGATCTCGCCGGCTTCCACCGCGACCCCGTCCGCGAGGACGCTCGACTCCCCGTCGTCGGTCTCGAGCACGATGCGCAACGTCCCGGCGCCGGCCACGACCACCGACCTCTCGGTGTGGCGGAAGTCGTCGTCGGCCATCGAGGCCACTGCGGTCTTGGAGTCGGGCGACCACGCACCCATCCAGTGCGGGTGCGCGCGGGCGTAGTTCTTGACCGGAGGGGGGACACGGCGGTCGGAATTGCCCTGGCGCAGCACCGGGTTGACCGCGCTGCCCTTGACGGCGTCGTAGCGGGAACGGACATCGCGCTCCTCTGCGGAAGAGGGGTTCTCCGGATAGTCGGGCACGGCGTACCCCTGCGCCTGGAGCTCGGCGACGGCCGCTCGCAGCTGCGGCACCGAGGCGGAGATGTTCGGCAGCTTGATGATGTTGGCGTCGGGGCTCGCGGTGAGCGCCCGCAGCTCCGCCAGCGCATCGGGAACTCGCTGGTCCTCCCCGAGCCGCTCGGGGAACGCGGCCAGGACGCGCCCGGCGAGCGAGATGTCCCTCGTCTCGATCGTGACCCCGGCGGTGGCCGCGTAGGCGCGCACGATCGGGAGGAGCGAGTACGTCGCGAGCGCCGGCGCCTCGTCGGTGTGGGTGTAGATGATGGTCGGTGTGGTCACGGTGCTCCGCTTCGCGTCGGTGGCGTCCGGTGGTCTCGGGTAGTCGGGTGGTGACCCCTTCCAACCAAGATCACCACGTCACCCAAGATCACCGTGTCACCCAAGATCATCACGTCACGGCCGTCGGTGCCAACCGGTGCCACCTCGAAGAGCGCGGGGGGTAGGGGTAACGTGCAGGCCATGGCCTCAGATTCCCCCCTCCACGTCACCGTCACCGGCGCTGCCGGGCAGATCGGCTACTCGCTGCTCTTCCGGATCGCGTCCGGCCAGCTGCTGGGCGACGACCAGCCCCTGGTCCTCCGGCTGCTCGAGATCGAGCCGGCGATGCACGCGCTCGAGGGGGTGGTCATGGAGCTCGACGACTGCGCCTTCCCGCTGCTGAGCGACGTGGTCGCCACGTCCGACCTGAAGACCGCGTTCGACGGGGCCTCGTGGGCCCTCCTGGTCGGCTCCGTCCCCCGCAAGGCAGGCATGGAGCGCGGCGACCTCCTCGGGGTCAACGGCGGGATCTTCAAGCCGCAGGGCCGCGCGATCGCCGAGCACGCGGCGTCGGACGTCCGCGTGCTCGTCGTCGGCAACCCCTGCAACACGAACTGCCTGATCGCCCGTTCGAACGCGCCCGAGGTGCCCGCCGACCGTTGGTTCTCGATGACGCGCCTCGACGAGAACCGCGCGAAGAGCCAGCTCGCACGCCGCGCCGGGGTGCCGGTCTCGGCGGTCACGAGCCTCGCGATCTGGGGCAACCACTCGGCGACGCAGTACCCCGACTTCGAGAACGCCCGGATCGGCGGCAGCCCGGCGACGGAGGTGATCGCGGACCGCGGGTGGCTGGAGGGCGAGTTCCTCACCACGGTGCAGAAGCGCGGGGCCGCCATCATCGACGCACGCGGCGCGTCCTCCGCCGCGTCGGCAGCGAACGCGGCCATCGACACCGTGGCCGCGTTGCGCGGCGCGACTCCCGAAGGGGACTGCACCTCGGTCTCGGTGGCGAGCTCCGGCGAGTACGGGATCCCCGAGGGCCTCCAGTTCGGCTTCCCGGTGCGCGCGGACGGCCAGGGCGGCTGGTCCGTCGTGGAGGGGTTCGCGCACGACGAGTTCGCGGACGAGCGCATCCGGGTCACCACCGAGGAGCTGTTGTCCGAGCGAGCGGAGGTCGAGAAGATGGGCCTTCTCGGCTGAGCTCCCGGCGCGTGCCGCTGGTTCAGGCGGTCGCCCCGCGCTGGTTCAGGCGGTCGCCCCGCGCTGGTTCAGGCGGTCGCCCCGCGCTGGGGGATCTCGATCCCCACGCTCGTGAGAAAGCTCAGCTTCCTGGCGACCGAGTCCTGCCAGACGACCATCTCCGCGTCGAATTGCGAGCGGTTCCCTTCCTCGCACGCGTGCTCCACTTCGTCGAACGCCGCGTCCTCGGCGTCCAGGAGCTGGCGGTACCGGAGGAGGAAGTGGTCGTCGATCGGCTGGTGCACCGGGCGCCTCCCGTGTCATGGGCCCGCCGGTCACGGGCCGCTCGCGCCAAGACTACCTACGGGGTGGTCTGCTCGGACAGAGGTCCGAGGCGAGACGCCGCCGCAGCGAGGAGCGACTGGCCCCTGACCAGGACCGACAGGTTGCCTCGGACCCTCACCCGTCCGGCGGCGAGGAGCCCCGAAGGGTCCAGCTCGCCGCGGGCCAGCGCGACCGCGTCGTCGAATTGGACCGAGATGGTCGCGTCGGGCACCGGCGCGTCGCCGACCCCGTCCCGCGCCGGCTCCCGCGCCCCGTCCCGCGCCCCGTCCCGCGCCGGCTCCCGCGCCATCGTGACCCGGCCCTCGTGGGCCACGAGCGTGACGCGCACGGTCCCCTCGGGCCCGTCGTCCACGATCTGGTGGAGCCGGAACGACACGTCCGGGTCGGGCTCGAGCTCGGCCACGGCCTCGTTGAAGGCTGCGATCCACTCATCGGAGTAGAGGCGCACCGATCGCGCCTCCCTCAATGCGGCGCTGCGGCGGCCGCTTCCTCGGCGGTGCGCTTGTGGCGGCCGAGGATCTTGCGGCCGAGCCATGCGACCGGGTCGTAGGACGAGTCGACCACACGCTCTTTGAGCGGGATGATCGCGTTGTCGGTGATCTTGATGTGCTCGGGGCACACCTCGGTGCAGCACTTCGTGATGTTGCACAGCCCGATTCCCATGCGCTGGCGGACGAGCTCCCGGCGGTCGTTCGTGTCGAGTGGGTGCATCTCGAGCTCAGCCAACCGGATGAAGAACCGCGGTCCCGCGTAATGCTGCTTGTTGTCTTCGTGGTCGCGGATCACGTGGCAGACGTCCTGGCAGAGAAAGCACTCGATGCACTTGCGGAACTCCTGGCCCCGCTCGACGTCCACCTGCTGCATCCGGTAGCCCTCGGGACCGGCGGGTAGAGGTGCGAAGGCGGGCACTCTCTTGGCGACTTCGTAGTTGAAGCTGACGTCGGTCACGAGATCGCGCAGGATCGGGAACGTCCGCATCGGGGTGACGGTGATGGGGCCTTCGGGGAGCTCGTCCACGCGAGTCATGCACATGAGCCCTGGCTTGCCGTTGATCTCCGAGGAGCACGAACCGCACTTGCCGGCCTTGCAGTTCCAGCGGCACGCGAGGTCCGGCGCCAGGGTCGCCTGGATCCGGTGCACGACGTCGAGCACGACCTCGCCCTCGTTGGCCGGCAACGTGTAGTCGACGAGGTCGCCGCCGGCCGCGTCGCCGCGCCACACCCGCAAGGTGACGGTCGCCTCCTCCGCCGCCTCGGCCTCCTCCGTCGCCTCGGCCTCCTCGGTCTCCGAGACGAACCCCGGATCCGCAGTCCCGTCGGTCATCAGTGTCCTTCCTCGAGGAGCTCCCTCAGCTCCGGCGGCATCTCGGGCAACGGCTCTGGGCCGATCTGGATCGGGGCGTCGAAGCCGCGGCGGTCGGTCTGGCGCTGGACGAAGTTCACCTTGCCGAGGGCGGGGTCGGCGCTCGGAAAGTCGTCGCGGGTGTGGGCGCCGCGGCTCTCGCGCCGCGCGAGCGCGCCCTGCGTGACGGCCGTGGACACCGTGAGCAGGGACGGCAGGTCGGTGGCGAGGTTCCACCCGGGGTTGTACTCGCGGCCACCGCCGACGGAGACCTTGGCGGCGCGGTCGCGCAGCTCGTCGAGCTTCTCGAGCGCCTCGGAGAGCTCGGAACCGGTGCGGATGATGCCGACGAGCGACTGCATCGTCGCCTGGAGCTCCTCGTGGACCGCGTAAGGGCTGTCGCCGCCTTCACGACCGAAGGGCGCCAGCGCGTCGGAGACGACCGCGTCGACCTGTGCGACGTCCACCGTAGGCGGCCGGTCGTTCGCCTCGGCGAAGTCGGACGCGCCCTGGCCTGCTCGCCGCCCGAACACGAGGAGGTCCGAGAGCGAGTTCCCGCCGAGACGGTTGGCGCCGTGCATGCCGCCCGCGACCTCGCCCGCCGCGAAGAGCCCCGGGACGGTCGCCGCCTGGGTCTCCGGGTCCACGCGCACCCCGCCCATCATGTAGTGGCACGTCGGGCCCACCTCCATGGGCTCGACCGTGATGTCGACGCCGGCGAGCTCGAGGAACTGGTGGTACATGGAGGGCAGGCGCCGGCGGATGTACTCGGGCGAGCGGCGGCTCGCGATGTCGAGGTACACGCCGCCGTGGGGGCTGCCGCGCCCGGCCTTCACCTCCGCGTTGATGGCGCGCGCCACCTCGTCGCGGGGAAGGAGGTCCGGCGTGCGCCGGTGGTTGGCGTGGTCCTCGTACCACGCGTCCGCCTCCTCCTCGGTCTCGGCGGTCTCCGCGCGGAACATCTCGGGGATGTAGTCGAACATGAAACGGCGGCCGTCGCTGTTCTTGAGCGCCCCGCCGTCACCGCGCACGCCTTCGGTCACGAGCAGGCCCCGGACCGACAGGGGCCAGACCATCCCGGTGGGATGGAATTGCACGCACTCCATCTCGATCACGTCGGCTCCCGCCCAGATCGCCATGGCGTGGCCGTCACCGGTCGACTCCCACGAGTTGGACGTGTACAGGTAGCAGCGGCCGATCGAGCCGGTCGCGAGCACGACGGCCTTCGCCTCGAAGACGACGACCTCTCCCGAGGGGCGCCGGTAGCCGACCGCTCCGGCCACCGCACCCGACGGGTCATGGAGGAGCCGGAGGATCTTGCACTCCATGAAGACGTCGATGTCCATGCTGACGGCCTTCTGCTGGAGGGTGCGGATGAGCTCGAGCCCCGTGCGGTCGCCCACGTGTGCCAGGCGCGCGTATCGGTGGCCCCCGAAGTCCCGCTGGTTGATCCTGCCGTCCGGCGTTCGGTCGAAGAGCGCTCCCCATGCCTCCATCTCGTGGACGCGATCGGGCGCCTCCTGAGCGTGGAGCTGTGCCATGCGCCAGTGGTTCAGGTACTTGCCGCCGCGCATGGTGTCCCGGAAGTGGACCTGCCAGCTGTCCTCGGAATAGACGTTGCCCATCGCGGCGGCGACGCCGCCCTCGGCCATGACGGTGTGCGCCTTGCCGAGGAGCGACTTGCAGACGATGGCGGTCGACAGCCCGCGTGACTTCGCCTCCACGGCGGCACGGAGCCCCGCGCCGCCCGCCCCGATGACGATGACGTCGTAGCGGTGGGTCTCGTACTCGTTCATGTGTGCACGGTCCGTCTCAGAAGAGCTTCGGGTCGGTGATGACGCCGCTGGCGACCAGGCGGACGTACAGATCGGCGAAGGCGACGAACAGGAGGCTCGCCCATGCCAGCTGCATGTGGTGCGCGTTCAGCGGCGTGAGGACCCTCCAGACCCGGTGGCGGATCGGGTGGGCCGAGAACTTCCGGACCCCGCCTCCGCACAGGTGGCGCGCCGCGTGGCACGAGAGGCTGTAGAGCCACAGGAGGACCGCGTTCACGCACAGGACGAGGGTGCCAGCGCTGAAGCCGATTCCTCCTGCGCCGGGCATCCGGAAGGCCATCACCGCGTCGATCGTCAGGATCACGTTGAAGAGCAGGCCGATGAAGAAGAAGTACCGGTGGATGTTCTGGAGGATGAGCGGGAAGCGGGACTCCCCCGTGTAGCGGCGGTGGCCGTCGGCCACCGCGCAGTTCGGCGGCGACTGCCAGAAGCCGCGGTAGTACGCGCGGCGGTAGTAGTAGCAGGTCAGGCGGAAGCCGAGAGGGCCGCCCATCACGATGAGGGCCGGCGTGATGTGCCACCAGCCGGCGACGACGGCTGTGCCCCTCGCCCCCGGGACGCAGCTCGCCGCGATGCACGGGGAGTAGAAGGGCGAGATCAGGTCCCGGTGCATCGCGACGCCGACGTAGTAGTCCTTGTTCACGAAGACCGCCCAGGCCGAGTAGACGACGAAGGCGGTCAGGGCCGTCACCGTCACGAGCGGCTGCACCCACCAGCGATCCTGCCTGAGCGTCGGAGCGTCCGGTCCGCCTCTCGTGCCCCCGATCGCCACAGGGGTGACGGTGGGGTTGTCGAACGTCGTCACATGCCTCCTCCTCGCTATGCCGCAGACGGCACCTTATTGCTGCCTGCGGTCCCCCGACCAGCTGGCGTCCTGGCGTCGCCGGCGAGCGGGCCGGCCCGCCGTCCCCCGGCCAGCTGGCGTCGCCGGCGAGCGGGTCGGGAGGGGGTGCGGGCATAGGCTCGGACGGGTGCCTGCCGCTGAAGTTCCGCCGCCCCGGTCCGCTCCCGATCCTCTTTCCTCCGCGGGTGCCGCCGCCGCTCGGACGGACCAGCCCGGACCGGCCGGCGGGCAGCCGCCGCCGGCGGACCTGGCGCGCACGATCGGCGAGCTGCGCGAGTCGGGCTGGTGCTCGGTCCCGGTCGCCGTCGAGCTCCGCCGCAACGCGGCCGCTCGGATCGCCGCGGGGCAGCAGGTGGTGGAAGGGGTGCTGGGCTTCGACGACACGGTCGTGCCCCAGCTCGAGAACGCCTTGCTCGCCGGGCACGACATGATCTTTCTCGGCGAGCGGGGCCAGGCGAAGACCCGGCTCATCCGGGCCCTCGTCACACTTCTCGACGAGTGGCTGCCGGTCGTCCAGGGCTCGGAGATCAACGACGACCCCTACTCCCCGACGTCGCGCTACGCCCGGCTCCGGGTCGCTGACGAAGCCGACGGGACGCCGGTCGACTGGGTGCACCGTTCCGACCGCTACGGCGAGAAGCTGGCGACGCCCGACACCTCCATCGCCGACCTGATCGGCGAGGTCGACCCCATCAAGGTCGCCGAAGGCCGGTACCTCTCGGACGAGCTCACGCTCCACTACGGCCTCGTGCCGCGGGTGAACCGTGGCATCTTCGCCGTCAACGAGCTGCCGGACCTCGCCGAGCGGATCCAGGTGGGCCTGTTGAACGTGCTCGAAGAGCGCGACGTCCAGATCCGCGGCCACCGCGTCCGGCTCCCGCTCGACGTCGTCCTCGTCGCGACCGCGAACCCAGAGGACTACACGAACCGCGGCCGGATCATCACCCCGCTGAAGGACCGCTTCGGCGCCCAGATCCGCACCCACTACCCGCGGGACGCGGCGACCGAGATGGCGGTCGTGCGTGCCGAGGCGTCCATCCCCTCCGAGGGCGTGCCGGTCTTCGTCCCGGAGTACATCGAAGAGGTGGTGGCGGAGATCAGCCAGCAGGCGCGCCGCCACCCGCACGTGAACCAGCGCAGCGGCGTGTCGGTCCGCCTGAGCATCGCCAACTTCGAGACCCTGGTGGCGAACGCCCGGCGCCGGGCCCTGCGCTCGGGCGAGCCCGAAGCGGTGCCACGGGTGAGCGACCTGGCGGCGCTGGTGAGCTCGACCCAGGGCAAGGTCGAGGTGGAGGCGCTCGAAGAGGGGAGGGAAGACGAGGTCGTCGCGCAGCTGGTCGCCGCGGCGGTGCTCGTGGTCTTCCGGCGCCGCGTCGTCCTCTCGGACCCCGCGGGGGTCGTCGCGGACTTCGAGGCCGGCAAGGTCTTCCACACCGGCGACGACCTCCCCTCGGCCGACTACTTGGCGGCGCTGCGCCAGGTGCCCGGCCTGGACGCGCCCGCACGTGCGCTCGCGGGCGGGCGATGCGAGTCGCCCGCGGCCCTGGCAGCAGCGGTCGAGCTCGTGCTCGAGGGACTTCACCTCACCAAGCGGCTGAACAAGGACTCGTCGGGCAGCCGCACCCTCTACCGCGCCAGGCGCTGAGTTGGCAGTCCGCTACGCCTACGCCGCATGGGACGGGTCCCAGGAGGGCTCGGGGGTCGACCCCGACGCGTTGCTCGGGGAGCTGACCGACGAGCTGCTCGCCGGGGGCGACCTCGACGCTGCGCTCCGGCGGCTCCTGCGCAGCGGCGTGGAGACTCGCGACGGCGGGCGCATCATGGGCATGCGGGAGATGCTCGAACGGCTCCGGCGCCGCCGTGCCGAGCTCCTCGCGCAGGGTGACCCTGATGGCAGGCTCGCCGATGTCGCAGCGACGCTCGACGACATCGTGCGCGAGGAGCGCGCCGCGATCGACGAGCTCGAAGACGATGCGCGCGCTTCGGGAGACGAGCGGCGGGCGTCGGTTACCTCGGAGGTCGCGGCCGAGCGTCGGATCGCGCTCGATCTCCTGCCGCGCGACGTGTCCTCGCTCGTGCGCGAGCTCGAGCACTACGAATTCGTCTCGTCCCGAGCGCGCGAGCGCTTCCAGGCGCTCGTCGAGGGGCTGCGCCAGGAGGTCGCCGACGCCTACTTCGCCGGCATGTCGAACGCGTTGCGCTCGCCGGACCCCGAGCAGCTCGCGCGCCTGCGCGCCGCCTTCGACCGGATCAACCGCATGATCGAGCAGCGCGCCCGCGGAGAGGAGCTCGACCCGAGCTTCGATGCGTTCATGGACGAGTTCGGCGACCTCTTTCCCGGCGCCACCACGCTCGACCAGCTCCTCGGAGAGCTCGCCGCGCGGATGGCCGCGGCGGACGCCGTATGGCGGTCCATGTCGCGTGAGCAGCGCGACGAGCTGCGTTCCCTCGCCGAGTCGCTGCTCGAGGACCTGGACCTCCGTTGGCAGGTGGAGCGGCTGATGCACAACCTGCAGCTGGCGGTGCCCGGCGCCGGGTGGGGCGACCGTCACCGCTTCACCGGCGAGGTCTCCATCGGGCTGGGAGCGGCGACCGACCTCGCCGAGCAGGTCGCGTCGATCGAACGCGCCGAGGGGGTGCTGCGCTCGGCCGCCTCGCCGGCGAGCTTGGGGGAGATCGACCTCGAAGAGGTCGGCAGGCTCGTGGGCGAGGACGTCGCCCGATCGATGGAGCGGCTCGCGCGGCTCGCGCGTGAGCTCGAGGACGCGGGCTACGTCGAGCACCGCGAGGGCCGGACCGAGCTGACCCCCCGGGGGGTCCGCCGCCTCGGGCAGCGCGTCCTCGCCGACCTGTTCACCCGGTTGCACAGGGAGCGGGTGGGGGAGCACCGGTCGGCGTGGTCGGGTGCGGGTCACGACTCGGAGGAGACGTCGCGGCCCTACGAGCACGGCGACCCCTTCAGGCTCGACCTGACCCGGACCGTCCACAACGCGCTGCGGCGGTCCGGGGCGGGCATCCCAGTCCGCCTCGCTGCGTCGGACTTCGAGATCGTGGAGACCGAGGCCCTGAGCCGCTCGGCGACCGTGGTCGCAGTCGACCTCTCCATGTCGATGCCGATGCGCGAGAACTTCGTCCCGGCGAAGAAGATGGCGATGGCGTTGCACGCGCTCATCTCGACGAGCTTCCCGCGCGACTACCTCGGCATCGTGGGCTTCTCGGCACTCGCGCGCGAGATCCTGCCCGAAGAGCTCCCCACCGCGATGTGGGACTACGTGTACGGCACGAATCTCCAGCACGCGCTGTACCTCGCCCGCACGATGCTCGCCCGCCAGCACGGGACGAGGCAGGTCATCGTGGTCACCGACGGGGAGCCGACCGCCCACATCGACGCCGACGGCGAGGTCCAGTTCAACTACCCGCCCGTGCCCGAGACGCTCCGCAGGACCATGGCGGAGGTCGTCCGATGCACGAAGGCGGGCATCACGATCAACGTGTTCGCGCTCGACATCGAGCGGACCCGGTTCCCCTTCGTCGAGCAGATCGCCCGTGTGAACGGCGGCCGGACCTTGTCCACCACGCCCGAGGCCCTCGGCAGCTACGTGCTCGTCGACTTCCTCCGGCACCGGCGCGCGATCCGCCATTCGGGCTGACCGGGTCTCCGAAAGACGAGGGACGACGCGGGGCGCCTTGGGTGGCTATGGTTCCCCCGGTCGTGGTCGGCGGCTCAGGGGGCGCGAGGGGGTCGGCGTCTCGGAGCTCGATGTCGCCCTTGCATTCCCTGGATCAGTATGACATCGTTGTAATTACAGCGGTGCCACGTGGTGTGGCGAGGGGAGGCGAGCCGGTGGACCTCGTGACGTTGCTCTACGGTCGCCAAGAGCGCAGCTGGCAGGCGCGGGCCAACTGCATGGGGGTGGACCCGGACCTGTTCTTCCCCGAGCGGGGGGCGTCCACCAGGGAGGCCAAGGAGGTGTGCCGCGGCTGCGTCGTCCAGGAAGACTGCCTCGAGTACGCCCTGGCCAATGGTGAGAAGTTCGGCATCTGGGGCGGCATGAGCGAGCGAGAGCGGCGTCGGGTGCGCCGGTCCCGCTCGATGTCCCGGCGAACCGAGGCTGCGGTCGGCTGACCCGGTTCTCCCGCGCGCCGCCGGCGGGCGGCGCCCGCCCTTCGTCCTGGGTTAGGAGCCTGCGGTGACGGAGACGGGCAGGCGGCGGCGGCGAAGGATCCGGCGGCGTTCACGTTCGGAGCAGCCGCCCCACACCCCATGGTCGACGCGGTTGACCAGCGCGTATTCCAAGCATGTCCGCGCGACGGGGCACCCCTCGCAGATCTTCTGCGCTGCCTGCACACCAAGGCCGTCGCTCGGGAAGAAGACCGCTGGCGGGATGTCGCGGCACTTTCCTCGTGCCATCCATTCCGTGTTCATGGGCATGCTCCCTTGTCCGGGCCCACACTAGCCGCGACGCAACGGAATTGACACGGTCGGCGCGGAGGCGGTTCGGCGACGACGCCAGCCGTTCTCGTCCGCACAGCCCGAAGGCACGAACGTCGCGGTTACGCTGGTCCTATGCTGGATCCCACCACCGAGCCCGTCCCTGAACCGGTTGGGCACGTCCGCATCGTCTACCTGGGACCGGTCGCGCCCCACTGGGACGTGCAGTCCGACTACGGGGACCCCGGGGCGATCGAGGCCTTCCGGGAGCGGGTGCTCGCCCGCCTGGTGCTGCTCCCGCCGCACGACCCCCAGTTCCGCCGAAACCGAGAACGCGTCGTGCGGGACGCAGAGCGCGAGAACCTCGCGCTCGAGTGGGACCTCGGCTTCCCCGAGGAGGAGGCCGCCGAGTAGGCGACGTGCCAGAGGCGGCCAGGGCTCGCCGGCGTCAATCGCCGTCCAGGTCGTCCTCGCCGTCCAGTTCGTCCAGTTCGTCCAGGTCCTCCAGGTCCTCCAGGTCCTCCAGGTCCTCCAGGTCGGGCAGCGAGATCCGCTCGAGCCACAGCCCGGGTGCATCGACCTCGGCCGGGGTCGGCAGGTGGCGGGGGTCGCTCCAGAGCTTCTGCAGGCCCCCCTCCCCGGCACGCTCGATCACGCCCCTGATGAACGCTGCGCCGCGGTCGACCTGGCGGCGGGAGAGGTCGAGCCCGAAGAGCACGGCCGCGGCCTCCTCGGCCGCGGACTCCTCGATGCGGTAGCGGTACCACGCCTCGCCGAGCGGGGCGGCGGCGCCGACGAGGGTGGTCGCGAGCGTGCGGGTCGTGTGGTCGACGTAGGAGGCGACCACCGTGGTGAGCGCGACCAGGTCCTCGGACGTGCGTCGCTGACCTGGGGTGAGGAGGTCCGCCAGCAGCGCCTCGGGGTCCGAGAGGATGCGCTGCAGCGCCTCGGGGTCGCCGGCTTGGTCCCCGAGACGCTCGGCGAGGCTCTGGTGGGTCTCGGCCATGTCGAGGGTGAGCGAGTCGACGAGCTCGCGGATGCGCGCCGCCACGTGCGGGCGCCCGAGGACCGTCTGCGCCGTCAGCTCCCGGAGGCACACCCACAGCCGCGTCTCGTCCTCGGGGAGGCTCCACTCCTCGGCGAAGCGGTGCACGTTGTCCGGGACCACCAGGATGCCCGTCGACTCCGGCCACGGGAGCGGCAACGCGAACTGGCCGAGTGCCCGTTGCGCGAGGTGGCCGGCGGCGGAGCCGAACTGCATCCCCACGAGCACCGGTCCGAGCGTGCCGGCGAAACGTGCGAGCAGCGCTTCGACGTCACCGGGATCCTCGAAGGGAGCCGGCGTCGGGGGGTTCGCTCGCTGTGCCTCGACGATGCGGCCGACCGTCGGGGCCCACGCGTCCAGGGCGCGCAACGCCCACGTCCCGCGACCCACCGGCTCGAAGGCAGGCGAACGGTCGAACGTGAAGCCGGTGGCGTCCGCGACGTGGAGCTCCGCCACCCGCCCCAGCTCCTCGAAGCGGATCCGCACGATCGGATCGGTGTTGGTCTCCGGCTGCCCTTCGGTGGCGACCCCGTGAGCGAGCGAGCGCGCGGCGTCGAGCCACGCCTGCTGGGCGCCAGGTGCGCCGCCGATGACTTTCAGGAGGTCCTGCAGCAGGCCCTGGAACGGGTCGTTCGTCGCCACGAAGATGATGCTACGGCGAGGTGGCGAGCTCGACGACCGCCCGGATGAGCCGTGTTCCTCGGATCGCCTCGACGGACACCTTCATGCCCGGCGCCATCACGTAGAGCATCGAGCGAAGGTCGGCGGCCGAATGGACGCGCCACCCGTCGATGCGCACGATCACGTCGCCGGCACGCAGCGCCTGCGCCGCGGCGCCGTTCGGGTCCACCCACTTGATCTCCGCACCTGTCGTGCCGCGCGGTGTCGTGTCGGTGATGCCCAGCCAGCCGTGCCGGACCCTGCCCATGGTCGCGAGGTCGTTGCTGACGCCGACGACGAGCGACATCGGCAGGAACGACCGCTGCGAGCCGCTCGCGGCGTCGAGGATGCCCTCCACCCGCCCGTGCGTGTCGACCAGCGCCTCGCCGGGCATCGCGGGGACGGACGGGCCCCGGACCGTGATCTGCGCAACGGACGTGGACGGGGCGCCGGGGGAGGGCACGCCGACTGCCAGGACCCTTGCCGCCGTCCAGAGCGGCTTCGGGCTGCGGCTTCCCAGTGCAGGTCGCATGGCGACGGCCAGCACGGGTGTCCCAGTGCCGAGGGTGTCGCCCAGGTCCATCTGCGCGGCGGGCAGCGACGCGCTGAGGCGCAGCAGGACGATGCCCGTCACGGCGTCCTCTGCGATCAGGTCACCGGCGAGGAGCCGGCCTGTCGCCGCGACGACGCTGACCCTGTTCGCGCCGGCGAGCGCGGCCACGGTCGTGGCGACGAGCCCGGGGCCGACCACGACCCCGCAGCCCGTCTCGCCGGGGCCGGCGACGGTGGGCTCGATGGAGACGACCGCCTGCTCGGCGGCGCGGGTGAGGGGCGAGAGCGAGCAGCACGGCGTGACGGCGGTACCGACCGAGATCGTGTCGAGCGTCGGGGTCCCTCGGGAAGCTCCGGTGTTGGCGAGCAGGAGCGCGCCCGCGACGATCGCCAAGAGGGCGGTGGTGCCGACGGCGATCGCCGCGCCGCGCCGCCAGCCGTGCGCGGCCGTGAGGACGGCCGCCACGCCCGCGGCGTGGAGCTCCGAGGGGTGGCGCCAGCTGCGTGCCTCTGGCGGCACCCATCCGCCTGTGCCGACACCCGGATCCTCGGGATCGTCCTCGGAGGGACCCCAGTGCACGCAGCGAGGTTACCGAGCGGGTCTCGTGGGTTGGCATCGCCCCCGCCTGCGTACCATGGCGGCCGATGCCGCATGACCTCGCGATCGATCTGGGCACGGCCAACACCCTGGTGTACGTGAAGGGGAAGGGCATCGTCCTCAACGAGCCGACCGTGATCGCGATGGACACCCGCACGAAGAGCGTCCTTGCCATGGGCGACGAGGCGTGGCAGATGATCGGACGGACCCCCGGCTACATCGTGGCGGTGCGGCCGATGCGCCAGGGCGCGATCACCGACTTCGAGATCACCGAGCGGATGCTCCACGTCCTCTTGCGGCGCGTCGGAGTGAGCAGGATCAGCAGGCCGAAGGCGCTGGTGTGCGTGCCGTCCGCGATCACCGCTGTGGAGAGAAGGGCCGTGATCGAGGCGACGCGGAGTGCCGGCGCCTCCTCCTGCTTCCTCATCGAGCAGCCCCTCGCGGCGGCCATCGGCGCAGGAATCTCGGTCCACGAGCCCGTCGGTTCGATGGTCGTCGACGTCGGAGGCGGCACCTCCGAGACGGCGGTGATCTCCCTCGGCGGCATCGTCGCCACCCGGGCGATCCGCTGCGGAGGGTTCGACCTCGACGCCGCGATCCAGTCGTACGTGCGGACCACCTTCGGCGTGGCGATCGGCGAGCGGACGGCCGAGGCGGTCAAGCTCGCGATCGGCTCGGCGGCCCCCTACGCAGACGAGCCGGACGCGCAGGTGCGTGGCAGGGAGGTCTCCACCGGGATGCCGCGGACCGTCTCGCTGAGCGCTGCCGAGGTGCGCGACGCGGTGGCCGAGGAGGTGTCCCAGATCCTCGCTGCGTCCACGACCTGCCTCGGGGAAGCACCCCCCGAGCTCGCCCAGGACATCATCTTCGGCGGCGTTCATCTGACCGGGGGAGGTGCGCTGCTGCGCGGGCTCTCGCAGCGGTTGGCGGAGGTGACGGGGGTCCCGGTCCACCTCGTCGAGATGCCGCTCGAGTGCGTCGTCCTGGGCGCTGGCCGGTGCATCGAGTCGTTCGACCGGCTCCAGCCGCTCTTCGCTGCCGCCGAACGCTGACTCGGACGCCCGGCGCGCCGCCGCCCGTTCCTCACTCCAGGGTCGTGCCCCCCGCGTCGAGGAGGATCTCGGCGACCTCGCGGACCTGCCAGTCGCGATCGGCGGCGCTGCGGCGGAGCGCTGCCCGCACCTCCTCGCCGTCGAACGCGGCGAGCGCGACCACCGCCCGGCGGCGCACCGTCGGGCGGTCCCCCAGCGCGTCGAGGACGGCGGGCAAGCCTCGTGGATCGCCGATGCTGCCGATCGCGGCGACGGCCGCTTCGCGCGCCCTCGCGTCGGCATGCGAGCGCGCCGTGCTCATCAGCTCGTCCACCGGGGCGGACGACGACTCTCCGAGCGCCCAGCACGCCGCCTCGACCACCAGCGCGTCCGGGTCGGAGAGCGCGGCACGCACGGTGGCGAGGAGCGGGCCCGAGAGCTGGAACATCGCGGCGAGGTCGCACGCGCGGCGGCGGACGGCGGGTTCCGGGTCGCGAAGGGCGCGCTCGACCATGGCGGTCTCCAGCGCGCCCGCGCGTGCCAAGGCGCCGAGGGCGGCCTCCCGCAACCGGGGGTCGTCCGAACGAGCAGCCCGACGGGCGGTCTCGACGTCGCCGCGGTGCCCCGCCACGACCACGTCGACCAGGCGGGTCGGTCCGTGCGTGGCAGGATCGTCCCTCACCGACCGAGTATGTCCGAGCACGACCCCGACCGCACGGCGCCGAGCGACGCCGCCGAGGAGCCCGTCGCCCAGGGTCGTGCCGTCGCCGCCCCTCGGCCGGCCGACCGGGGGGGCCGGGCGTGGCGGCGCGGCCCTTTGTGGGCACGGCTCGCTGTCGCGGTCGCCGCTGTGCTCGTCGTGGCCGGCGTCGTCGCCGATCACGTCGACCTGAACGAGTACGTCCTCACCCCGGGCGTCGCGCAGTCGGTCGCGCCGCTCGTGAAGGTTCCGACGCGGCGTGCGCACCGGGTGCGCGGGAGCATCTTCCTCACCGACGTGTACATCACACGGGTGACCGCGCTGAGCTACCTCTACGACGAGCTGAGGGGTGACGCCCAGATCCTGCCGTCCGAGACAGTGCTCGGCCCGGCAACGCCGGCGTCGCAGCTGGTCGCCCAGGGGTACCTCGAGATGGAGCAGTCCCAGTCCGCCGCGAAGGCCGCCGCGTTCACCAGCCTCGGCTACCACGTCGCACGACGCGACACCGGGGTGGTGGTCTTCGCCGTCGTCACGAGCTCGCCGGCGTCGAGCGAGTTGGCGGTCGGGCAGGTCGTCACCGCGGTGGACGGCCGAGCAACCCCCGACGCCTGCGCGTTCGCCCGAGCTCTCGGCACGCACCGTGCCGGACAGCGGGTGCGTCTCGCGGTCGAACGCTCCCACGTGAACACCCGCGCGGACATGGTGCGGGGACCGGTCGTCCAGGTGAACGTCCGGCTCGGCCGCTGGCCGTCGACGGTGCCCCACCCGACGGCGACACCCGACTGCGTGGGGTCGGGATGGCACGGACAGGGCTACCTCGGCGTCGAGACCGAGACGCTGGAGGCGTTCGACTTCCCGTTCCCCGTGGCGCTGCGGACCACATCCATCGGCGGGCCGTCGGCAGGGCTCGCATTGACGCTCGGGATCATCGACACCCTCTCGGGAGGGAACCTGACGGGCGGCAGATCGATCGCGGCGACCGGGACGATCGCCGCGACAGGAGCGGTCGGGGAAGTCGGCGGCATCCCCGAGAAGACGGTGGCCGTGGAACGGGCGGGCGTGACGGCGTTCTTCGTGCCGGCCGCGCAAGTGGCGACAGCCAGGTCGAAGGCGACCCCCCCGCTCGAGGTCTACGGAGTCCGCTCGCTGGCCCAGGTGCTGACAGACCTCCGCCGGCTGGGTGGAACGGTTCCGCCGCCTCGCGCGTGACGGGTCGTAGTCTTTGCGTAGTGGCTGACGACCGTTTCTCCGGTTCCACCCCCCGCTTGGACGCAGGCGAGATCGCTCGGCACCCCTTCGGCACGGTCCGGCGCGGGTTCGATCCGAAGGAGGTGCGTGCGCAGCTCGAGCTTCTCGCCAGGGCGCTGGAGCGCGCAGGCGAGCGGGAGCAGGAGCTCCTGCACGAGCTGCAAGAAGCCGAGGAGCGGGCACGCCATCCGGTGATCGACGAGAGCGTGCTCACCTCCTCTCTCGGGCAGCGCAGCGCCGCGGTGTTGCGCGGTGCTCACGAGGAGGCTGCGCGCATCCTCTCTCAGGCTGAGGAGACGGCCGCCGCGATGGTGCGTGACGCGCAGCAGCAGGCGACCGACATCCAGGTGAACGCCGAGTCGTCCTCGGCTGAGCGCATCGCCGAGGCGGAGCTCGAGGCGGGCTCGCTCCGCCAGCAGACCCGTGAGGAGGCGGCGGCTGTCCTCGAGGCGGCGCGCGAGGAAGGCGAAGCCGTCGTCGAGCGAGCCCGCGAGCACGGCAGAGCGATGCTCGACCAAGCACAAGAGGCCCGCCGGCGCGTGCTGGCGGACATGGCGCACCGTCGCAGGCTCATGACCGAGCAGATCGAGCTGTTCCGTGCCGCACGCGACGAGATCGCGGGTTCCGTCGTGGGCGTCCGGCGATCGATCGACAGGATCGTCGAGGATCTTTCGCGTGCAGAGGACGCCGCGCGTGCGACCGCTTCCGGAGCGGCGAGGACGCACGCCGTCGACGTCGCCGAGCCGGTCCTGGTCGCTGAGGGCGAGCGTGCCGTCGCCGAGCTGGACGCGCTCGGTGAAGACGCTCGGGACCTCGGCCCTCGCGCGGCGCAGTCGTCGCACCACACCGGCGAGGAGACCGCCCGGACCCGGGCGTCGGAAGCCGTGCTGCGGTTCGACGACGTCGCCACCGTGGTCGAGAGGCCGGAACCTGGCCAAACCGGCGACGGCGTTCCCGGGCCGCACCGGGCCCATGAGGAGGTTCCGCCCCTCCCGGCGGTCGTCGTGCGCCCCGCGGCGGGCACGAAGGGGCGGAGCGGGGAGGCACACGCAGGCGCGGTGCACGACTGGCAGGACGATCCTTCGATCGCCGACGCGGGTGCACCCCTGCCCGGCGGGCCGCAGGTCGAGCCCGTGCCCGAGGAGAGCCCCCTGCCAGAGGACGCTGCGGCCGGCGCGACCGGTGCCCGACCACAGGCGAAGACGGACGTCCAGGGGCTCTTCGCCAGGCTCCGGGCGCGTCAGGATGTCGGAGCGACCCAGGAGGGCGGCGCCGACGCGGCGGGCAGGGTGGCCGACGCCGAGGTCGACGCCGAGGTCGCCGGCGACGCCGAGGTCGAGGTCGACGCCGAGGTCGAGGTCGCCGGCGACGCCGAGGTCGTCCGCGAGGTCGACGGCGACGCCGAGGTCGAGCCCGAGCCGATGCCGGTCGAACCCGAGCCCGGCACTTCTCCCGACGCAGAGGCGTTCGTCCGGCGGGCCGGCGCCCTCGACCCAATCGTGATGACCTTGGCGCGCCGGCTGAAGCGTGCCCTGCAGGACGACCAGAATCTCCTCCTCGACAGGCTCCGGCAGGGTTCTGGCGATTGGAACGACGAGTTGCTGGTCGACGAGGCGTCGCAGCAGGCGAGGTACGCCGAGGCGGCCACCACATCGGTGCGCGACGCCGTCTCGGCTGGCACCGCGTTCGCACGGACGGCCGTCGGCGGTCGACAGCCGAAGCGGATGGTCGTCGACCCGCGCGCGGTCGCCGCGGTGACCAGCGAGCTTGCTTCCACCGTCGTCACCTTGATCCGGCGCCGTCTCGAGCGCGGAGAGTCGCCCGATGCCGCCGAGCGCATCGGTGCTGCCTACCGGGAGTGGCGCGGCGAGCGGATCGAGCGCCTTGCAGAGGACAGCGCAGTCGAGGCGTTCTCGAAGGGCGTGCTTGCCGGCGCGGGGAAGCGCAGTGTTCGTTGGAGCCGGAGCGAGGCCGGGCCGGGGTGCGCCGACTGCGAGGACAACGCGCTCGCTGGGCTCGTGGCGGCAGGGAACGAATTCCCGACTGGTCACCAGCATCCCCCCGCGCACGCGGGGTGCAGGTGCCTCGTGCTCCCGACCCCAACTTGAGCCAGTCCACGTCTTAGGCTTCTCGGGGTGCGAACCCCGCCGGACGTTCCTTCGCGCGTTGCGAGACCGCGCTCCCGCCACCTGCGGTGGTGGATCGTCGGCGGCGTCCTCGTCCTGATCATCCTGCTCGGTTCGCTCCGCTCCCTCGCCGGGCTGTACACCGACAGGCTCTGGTACGCGTCGGTGGGCTTCCCGCGTGTCTGGTCCACCATCCTCGCGGTGAAGGTCGGGTTGTTCGCGAGCTTCGGGGCTGCGTTCTTCGTCACCCTCTGGGTCAACCTGGTGATCTGCGACCGGATCGCCGCCCATTCGCTCCCCACCGACCCCGGCGACGACATCGTCCGCCGCTACCAGCGAGTCGTACGCCCCTACGCAGGACGGGTGTGCGCGGTGGTCGCACTGGCGGTCGCGTTGATCGCGGCGGCCACGACGATCGGACAGTGGAACAACTGGCTGCTCTTCACGCACGCCGCCTCGTTTCCCCGGAAGGATCCCCAGTTCGGGCTGAACGACGGGTTCTTCGTCTTCCGGCTTCCGTTCCTTCAGTTCGTGGTGGACTGGATCCTCGCATCGCTCGTGGTCGTCCTCGTGCTCACGGCGCTGTTCCACTATCTGAACGGAGGTATTCGTCCGCGCGGGACGCCGCACGTGAGCGCGGCGGTGAAGGTCCACCTTTCCGTCCTGCTCGCGCTCGTCGCGTTGGCGAAGGCGGGCGGGTACACGCTGTCGCGCTACAGCCTCGACCTCTCGACGAACGGCTACGTGGAGGGGGCCGGGTACACCGACGTGCACGCGAGGCTCCCTGCTCTCGACATCTTGTTCTTCGTCTCGCTGTTCGCCGCCGCGATCCTCCTCTACAACATCCGACGGCAGGGATGGACGATGCCCGTTCTGGCGGTAGGGGTATGGGGCTTCGTCGCTCTGGTGATCGGTGTCATCTATCCAGCGGTGCTTCAGGCGATCAAGGTCAACCCTGCGCAGAGCAAGCTCGAAAGTCCTTACATCGCGCGCAACATCGAAGCGACCCGCTACGCGTACGGCCTCGATCACGTCAAGGTGTCCCGCTACCCCGACACCACAGTGGTGACAAGCGCAACAGTCGAAGCGAATCTCACAACGCTCGGCAACGTCCGGCTGTGGGATCCGAGCTCCACAATCTCGCTCACGGACTTCCGCACCAAGCAAGACATCAGCAGCTACTACACGTTCCAGACCGTCCAGGTCGACCGTTACACAGCAGGAGGGACGATCAAGCCGGCCATCGTCGGAGTCCGGCAGATCGATCCGGCCAACCTTCCGTCGTCGAGCTGGGTGAACGAGCACCTCCAGTTCACGCATGGAGAGGGTCTGGTGCTCGCGGAGGCAAACCAGGCGACGGCGAGCGGGAACCCGGTGTTCGCGATCAGGGACGTCCCGGCGACGTCCGCGACGAGCTTCCCGAAGGTGGAGCAGCCTGCCATCTACTTCGGCGTGAACCAGCCGGGCTACGTGGTCGCCAATACCCGCCAACCCGAGCTCGACGGTCAGCGCCCGACAGGCGACAACATCGAAGGGCACTACCACGGCACCGGTGGCGTGCGGCTGAGCTCGTTCTTCGTCCGCGCCGCCTTTGCGCTTCGCCTCGGCGACCTGAACCTCCTGCTCTCGAACCTGGTCACGCCGCAGTCGAGGATCATCTTCATCCGCGACGTGCGCACAATGGTCGAGAAGGCGGCGCCGTTCCTCAGCTTCGACTCGCAGCCGTACCCGGTGCTGGTCGACGGTCACGTCGACTGGATTCTGAACGGGTACACGACGACGGCGAACTTCCCGTACTCCCAGAACGCCAACACCCAGGATCTCCCACCAGGTTCCGATCTGCCGGCGAGCTACAACTACGTGCGGAATTCCGTAGTCGCCGTGGTCAACGCGTACAGCGGGAAGATGACGTTCTACGCGATGGGCCAGGACCCGATCTTGCGCACCTACGAGTCGGCGTTTCCTGGGTTGTTCACGCCCGAGGCGAAGATGCCGCTGTCGGTACGCTCTCAGCTCCGGTACGGGCAAGACCTCTTCGCGGTGCAGGCAGCCTTCTACGGCCGTTACCACATCACCTCTCCCGCGCAGTTCTACTCAGCGGCGGACGCATGGCTCGTGTCCCCGACGACGGGCGTGGGCTCGCCGAACCAACCGGTCAAGTACAACTACGTGCTGACAAGGGGTCAGGTCGTCAGCGGCTCGTACCAGCCAATGACACCCGTATACCAGGTCGAGGCCCAGCCGGGACAGCGCACGCAGTCGTTCACGGTCACCGACGCGTACGTACCGGCGGGCGGCGGGGCGAGCGACGCCCAGCTGTTGCGCGCGCTGTTGGTCGGTGACTCCAATCCCAGACGGTTCGGTCAGCTCCACGTGTACGAGACTCCGCCAGGAGCGAGCAAGGTCGGGCCGATCCAGGCGGACACCGAGATCGAGCAGACAAAGACAGTGTCGAGCAAGATCACGCTCCTCAATACGGAAGGGTCCCAGGTCCGGCTCGGCAACATTCTTCCCGTTCTCGTCGGGAAGTCGGTGCTCTACGTGCGACCGCTCTACGTCGTGTCGAAGACGATCCCGCAGCCACAGCTGAAGTACGTCATCGCGGTGCTCGGGCAGCAGGTGCGA
Organism: Actinomycetes bacterium; assembly: GCA_021803085.1. Classification (GTDB taxonomy): domain Bacteria; phylum Actinomycetota; class Acidimicrobiia; order Acidimicrobiales; family RAAP-2; genus JAJYVT01. The sequence continues at coordinate 936 of JAJZMD010000257.1, read as the reverse complement.
ATGGAGCCGACACTTGGCGCGACGCTGAACGCCCTGCTGAACACCACCTTGAAGAGCACAGGAGGCGTGCTCACGACAACACCCAACTCACCGACGGTCGCCCCGTCGTCCTCTCCATCGTCGAAGTCGAAATCGACCAAGCCGTCTTCGTCGGGCACCTCGTCTTCGTCGGGCACCTCGCCTTCGTCGGGCACCGCGTCTTCGTCGGCTGCCGAGGCGAGGACACTGCTCTCGAAGGCTGCTTCCGACTTCTCGAAGGCCCAGTCCGATCTGAAGGCAGGCAACCTCGGCGGCTACCAGGCTGAGGTGTCTGCAGCGCAAGCCGCGACGGCCAAGGCCTACCAGTACCTTCGCGGCGCATCTTCGCGGGCGACGAAGGCAGCTCAATCGAGGCCCTCGGCTTCGACGGCGCGCTCGCCGTCGACGATCTCCAGCTCCCCGACTGGGCGCCTCACCCCCAGCTCGACCGCGGGCGCGGCCAACGCGGGTGGGGTCGGCACCACGCACGCTTCGATCGTGCAAAAGCCGGGAGCGCGCACGACGACGACGACCACGCGCGCGGACGAGACCTGAGCCCTCCTTCGTCGCGATCGTCGTGGACGACCCGGACAGGTGGGTCCGGCCGAAGGCGGCGGCGGGCCAGCCCTACCGGGGCGTGACTCGAACGCCGAGGCGAAAGGATTGTCGGCTCTGGCCGAACCTCACGAGGGCGAGCCCGGTTCGATCGGCTACGAGCGGAGCGGACCGCAACAAGACTCGACGGCCATCCAAGCGGGCGCCGCCTCGCCTCGGCTCGCCTCGCGTGGTGGTGGCTGGTATCATCGGGCTTCCGCCGCGGGGTGGAGCAGTCTGGTAGCTCGTCGGGCTCATAACCCGAAGGTCGCGGGTTCAAATCCCGCCCCCGCCACCAAGGAGGTCTTCACGTTTCGGTGAGGA
>JAJZMD010000048.1 GCA_021803085.1 Actinomycetes bacterium | reverse complement strand
TGGTCTGGGACCTGAAGCACCCTCTTCGCTTCTGGATGCTGTTCGTCCGCCCGCAGTGGCGGAGCTGGCTCGTGCGGGGCGGTGTCATCATCACGGCCTACGGCGCCGCGCTGGTCGCCGCGATGGGGGCCTCGGCGGCCGGATCGGTGAAGGCGGAGGAGGTGGTGGCAGGGTTCGGCCTGCCCCTCGCCGTGCTCACCGCCGGGTACACCGCCTACCTCTTCGCCCAGGCGCGCGGACGTGACCTCTGGCAGAGCCAGCTGCTCGCTCCGCACCTTCTGGTGCAGGCCCTGATGCTCGGGGCCGCAACCTCGCTCCTGGCGGGCATCGCGACGGGGACGCCAGGAGCCTCCCTGGCCGACCTCCTGGCGGCGACCGCCGCCCTCCACCTCGTCATGGTGGCGGGCGAGGCCATGCCGAAGCACCCGACCGCGCACGCCCATCTGGCGGTCGCCGAGATGGTGCGGGGGCGGTTCGCCGTCTTCTTCTGGGCCGGCCTCGCCTTCTCGGTGCTGGCCGTCGGCGCGCCGTGGACGGCGGCCCTCGGCGCGGTCGCGGCGCTCCTCGGAGTGGCGGCCCATAAGCACGCCTACGTCCAGGCCGGCCAGGCGGTGCCGCTCGCGTGAGACCCGACCGCGTCGTGCGCTGGGCCCGCCGGGACGGCGGGGACCGCCAGGCGGACCTCGACCGGCTGGAGGCCAGGCTCCGGGCGGCCCGCGCCGCTCCCCGGGTGACCGACCCCGACCGGAAGACGCGCTACCCGGGCCCGAGCGGCGGGCAGCTGTCGGCCTTCCCGCCCCTGGAGCGATGGGACGACTGGGTGGAGCTCGACTCCCGGTCCTGGCCCGAGCGGTCGGAGCGCCGCTACCTGCTGGTCCCGACCACGTGCTTCAACTGCGAGTCCGCCTGCGGGCTGCTCGCCTACGTCGACAGGGACACCCTCTCGATCCGGAAGCTGGAGGGCAATCCCGAGCATCCCGGCTCGCGCGGACGGAACTGCGCCAAGGGACCGGCCACGATCAACCAGGTGACCGACCCCGACCGGGTGCTGTACCCGCTGCGGCGGGTGGGTGCGAGGGGCGGGGGGCGCTGGGAGCGGGTGACGTGGGACGAGGCGCTCGACGACCTCGCCGGCCGGATCCGCCGTGCCATCGAGGAGGATCGCCGCAACGAGATCATGGTCCACCTCGGGCGGCCCGGGGAGGACGGGTTCACCGAGCGGGTCCTGGCGAGCTGGGGCGTCGACGGCCACAACTCCCACACGAACGTCTGCTCGAGCGGCGGGCGCACCGGCTACCAGTTCTGGATGGGGATCGACCGTCCGAGCCCGGACCACGCGCACGCGAAGGTCATCTACCTCATCAGCGCGCACCTCGAGACCGGTCATTACTTCAATCCCCACGCGCAGCGCATCGTCGAGGCGCGGGCGGCGGGCGCGAAGGTGATCGTGCTCGACACCCGGATGTCCAACACGGCCACCCACGCCGACTACTGGCTGGCACCCCAGCCCGGCAGCGAAGCCGCGATCAACCTCGCCATCTGCCGCCACCTGATCGCGACGAAGGCGTACGACGCCGGCTTCGTGCGCCGCTGGTGGAACTGGGAGGAGTACCTGACCGCCTGCCGGCCCGAGCTCGAGGTGACCTTCGAGGCGTTCGAGCAGGCGTTGGGGGAGGAGTACGAGGCGTTCACCTTCGACTACGCCGCGGCCGAGTCGGGCATCGACGCCGCGACCCTGCGTGAGGTCGCGGAGGTGGTCGCCTCGGCGGGCACCCGGTTCGCCGCACACAACTGGCGGTCCGCGGCCGCCGGCAACCTCGGCGGCTGGCAGGTGAGCCGCACCCTCTTCATGATCTCGGCGCTCCTCGGCGCGGTGGGCTCGGTGGGCGGGACCTTCCCCAACGCATGGAACAAGTTCGTGCCGAGACCGATCCACCTTCCTCCCCACCCCCGAGGCTGGAACGAGCTCACCTGGCCGGCCGAGTACCCGCTCGCGCAGAACGAGCTGTCCTTCCTCCTGCCGCACTTCCTGAAGGACGGGCGGGGGAAGGTCGACGTCTACTTCACGCGCGTCTACAACCCGGTGTGGACCAATCCGGACGGCATGTCCTGGGTCGAGGTGCTGACCGACGAGTCCCTCGTCGGCTGCCACGTGGCGCTCTCCCCGACCTGGAGCGAGACCGCGTTCTTCGCCGACTACGTGCTGCCGGTCGGGCATGCGCCGGAGCGCCACGACGCCCACTCCTACGAGCAGTACGACGGGCAGTGGATCGGCTTCCGCCAGCCCGTCCTGCGCGAAGCCAGGCGCCGGCTCGGCCAGCCGCTCGACGACACCCGCGGGGCCAACCCCGGGGAGGTGTGGGAGGAGAACGAACTGTGGATCGAGCTCTCGTGGCGCATCGACCCGGACGGCTCGCTCGGCATCCGCCGCTACCACGAGTCGGTGGCCCGGCCGGGGACCAAGCTGACGGTGGAGGAGTACTACGGCTGGATGTTCGAGCACTCCGTCCCGGGGCTCCCCGCGGCCGCCGCGGCCGAAGGGCTCACGCCGCTCGACTACATGCGCCGGCACGGCGCCTTCGAGATCAGCCGCGGCGTCGGGCCGCGCCACGAAGAAGCGGTGCCCGACGATGAGCTCGTCGACGTGGCAGTCGAGGGGTTCGGGCGCGTCTACACCGCGGCGCCGGCCGTGCCGTCCGCGAACATCGTCCCGACGGGCGCGCCGGACGCAGGTCCGGGAGGCAGACGCGCGGTCGGCGTCGTGGTCGGCGGCGACCCCGTGGTCCGCCGCGGCTTCCCGACGCCCTCGGGCAGGCTGGAGTTCTACTCGTCGACGCTCGCGGCGTGGGGGTGGCCGGAGCACGCGGTCCCCGGGTACATCCGCAGCCACGTCCACCCGTCGTCGCTGCGGCCGGACGAGCTGGTGCTCATCTCGACCTTCCGGCTCCCGACGCAGATCCACACCCGGTCGGCCAATTCCAAGTGGCTCGACGAGCTCGCCCACGCCAATCCTCTGTGGGTGCACCCGGTCGATGCCGCCCGGCTCGGCGCGGGGGACCCGACCAGTGCTCCCTCCGGCAACCGGCCGCTCGTCACGGGCGACCTGGTGCGGGTGGAGACCGCGATCGGCCACTTCGTGACGAAGGCATGGGTCACCGAAGGCATCCGGCCCGGGGTGGTGGCCTGCAGCCACCACATGGGCCGGTGGAAGCCCGAGGGCCAGACCGGCGGGCAGGGGCTGGCCATGGCCACGGTCGCCCTGGAGCACGACGGAGGCAGCTGGAGCCTGCGCGTCGGGAGCGGGCCGCGTCCCTACACGTCTTCGGATCCGGACACGGCCAGGCTGTGGTGGACCGAGATCGGCGTCCACCAGAACCTGACGTTCCCGGTCCATCCCGATCCCATCTCGGGGATGCACTGCTGGCACCAGGCGGTGCGGGTCCGGCGCGCCGCGCCCGGCGACGCCGCCGGCGACGTGGCCGTCGACACCGACAAGGCCGGAGCCGTCTACGCCGAATGGCTCGCGAAGACGAGGCCCGCCGCCGAGGTCTCGCCGGACGGCACCCGCCGCCCGAGCTGGCTCATGCGGCCCCTGAAGCCGTCGGCGACCGCGTTCACCCTCCCGACGGCGACCGCGTTCACCCTTCCGACTGCGACCCGGTGAGCGACGCCGCGACCCGGCCCGAGCTGGTGCGGGCCCTCGCCGGCCTCGGCGGGCCCTCGCCGGACGCCGGCGTGTGCCGGCTCCTCGGGCTGCCCGCGCCGGCGGGCGCCGCGACGCACACCGACGTCTTCGTGCTCGAGACCCATCCCTACGCGTCGGTCCATCTCGGTGAGGAGGGCATGATCGGAGGCGATGCCGGCGACAGGGTGGCCGGGTTCTGGCGGGTCCTGGGGGTCGTGCCGCCGCCTGAGCCGGACCATCTCGGCAGCCTGCTCGACCTCTACGCGCGGCTGGGAGAAGTCGAGCTGGCGCTGCCCCCCGCCAGCCGCCGCCGGTCGGCGCTCATGAGCGCCCGCGCCGCGCTCTTGTGGGAGCACCTCGCGTCCTGGGTCCCCGTGCACCTGGCCGCCGTCGACCGGGCAGGTGGGAGGTTCCACCGTGCATGGGCAGGGCTCATGGCCGACGTCCTTGCGGCCGAGGCCGACGGCCTGCCGCCTCGGGCCCAGCTGCCCACCGCCCTCGTCGCCGCGCCGGCTCCGCTCGCCCTCTCCTCTCGCAGGGAGCTCGTCGAATCGGTGCTCGCCCCGGTCCGCAGCGGGATGGTGGTCACCCGGTCGGATCTCGTCCGCGCCGGAAGCGACCTCGGGCTCGGCGTGCGACGGGGCGAGCGGCGCTTCGCCCTCGACGGGATGCTCGACCAGGACCCGGCTGGGATCCTCGCCTGGCTGGGCCGGGCGGCGGAGGAGTGGGCCGGCATGCATCCCCGGTGGCACCGCGGCGCCCTCGAACCCGTCGGGAGGTGGTGGGAGGGCCGGGCCCGGGCCGCGGCCGGCGTGCTCTCCGGCGCCGCAGCCCGGGTCGCGGCGTAGCCGGGCACTGCCTGAAGGGCTCGGCCCGCAGCCGTCCTCGGAGAGGCGCCGCTCGGCGCGACGTGCGGGTCAGGGCGGCGCAAGGAGCGCGACCTTCGAGAGCGCGGCCAGGATCTCCGAGGCGAGCTCGGGGCGGCACACGAGGAGATCGCGCTGGACCGTGTCGGGCCGGTTGAAACGGAGCGGCGTCCCGTCGAGGTGGGACACATGGAGGCCGAAGTGGCCCGCGACCGCAGCCGGCGCGGCTGCGTCCCACTCGTGGTGGCCACCTGTGTGCACGTAGGCAGCGGCGTCGCCACGGACCACCGCCATCGCCTTCGCCCCCATGGACCCCATCGCTCGCAGCTCCCCACCGAGCAGCTCCGCCAGACGGTGCGCGAAGCGGGGCGGGCGGCTCCGGCTCACCACGATGAGACGGCGCCCCCGAAGAAGCGGCGCGGAGCGGGGCGGCTGCCACGTCGAGTACGTGGTGCCGAGCGCCGGCAGCGCGACGGCACCGGCGCTCGCCTCGCCGTCGACGGACAGCGCCACGTGCACGGCGAAGTCCCGACGGCCCTCGCGGTACTCACGCGTGCCGTCGAGGGGGTCCACGATCCACACGGCCCGCTGGCCGAGCCGGGAAGGATCGTCCGGCGACTCCTCCGAGAGGACGGCCTGGGCGGGGCACCGTGCGGCGAGGGCCCGCGCCAAGAACACGTTGGCGATCTCGTCGCCCGCGTCGCCGAGGGCCCTGCCCGTCAAGGCGCCGCTCCGGCGCAGGTCCATCAGCAGGTCACCTGCTGAGCGGGCGAGCGAATGGGCGAGGGCGTCCGCAGCCGGCACCGACGGTCGGAGCGGCCCGCTCATCCGCGCGCCGCCGTCGTCCGGCCGCCTGGTCGCGCCACGGACCCAGCCTCTCACCGGCGGAGCCCGCACGCAGTAGCTTCGTCGCGATGGGCGCGCTGAGAGCGTGGACGCGCTGATGCCGGTTGCCGGTGCGACCCTCGTCGTCGTGAAGGTGCTCTGGCCCGAGGGTCTCAACACCGGCTACTACCTGGATCTCAACAGCTTCTCCCGGCACACGGCCTGGGCCCACGGGTTCATGCACGACTACGCCCTGTGGCTCGGGCTCACGCTCCTCACTGCGGTGTACGTCCTCGGGTACGCAGTCGTGTGGTGGCGCCGCGACACGCGTGCGGCAGTCCTCATGTTCCTGGGCGGCGCGGGCTCCCTCGTCGCCCTCGGGCTGAACCAGCTCGTGGGCCACGCGGCGCAGGAGGCACGCCCCTACGACACCTTCCCGCACGCGCTGGTGCTCGTCGCGAAGGCCAACGACTATGCCTTCCCGTCGGACCACGCGGTCGTCGCCGGCGCCTTGGTCATGTCCCTCGGTCTCGTGGTTCGCCGAGCGAAGCCCGAGAGCTGGCCGTACGGCGTGCGGACGAGCCGCAGGGCCGCATCGGTGGAGCGTCCTCGCGGCGTCACGCGTGCGATGCTCACCCTCGTCGTGGTGTCGGCCGTGCTCGGCCTCTTCCTCTGCTTCGCCCGGGTCTACGTCGGCGCCCACTACCCCGGGGACGTCGTCGCGGGCCTCCTGCTCGGCATGGTCGTCGTGTCGGTCGTGTCCGCAGCCCGCCCGCTCGGCTACTCGGTGGCGGGCGTCGTCGAGCGCACGCCGCTCGCCGTCCTGCTCCGCCGTCCGCACGCGTCCGACGACGGTCTCGAGAACGCCGCGTAGAAGGATCGATCCGCTGCCCTGTGACGGGCTGGTGGACCGCCGCGTGGATGCGGGCGGAGTTGCATCCGCCGGCTCTCCTCGGGTACGGACTGGGTGTGGCAACGGGACGCCGTGACGTGGACGCCATGGCCGAAACCCTCGCAGAGTGGCTGTCGAGCGGTCCTGACGTGACCGAGGAGGACCGCCGGCTCGCCCGGGAGGCGCTGGATGCCCTCGGCGTCCCCGACCTGCTTCGGGCGCTCGCGATGGCCGAGCGCATCATCAGGTTCGGGAACAGCTTCCACTCGATCGCCGGGTTCTTCGCCGACGGCAGCGCCGAGCAGGGCTACGTGCGCCAGCTCGACCCGCCGGCCGGGCCGGGCGAGGATCGGGCGAGCGCGAGCTGAGCCGGGCCGGGCCGGCTCGGTCTCTGCGACGCCGCCGCGCCAGCGCGGTACCGTCGGCCGTGGTGAGGGCGTTTCGGTCGGCGAGAAGGTAGCGGTGCGGCTTCAAGCGCGCGGTGGCCCCTCGAGCGGGCAGGTCGAGGGGCGGCGCCAGCGTGAGCGTGCAAAAGGCAGCCGTCGCGACCTCGGAGCCGTCCTCTTGGGAACGGTCGCCTGCGGGCTGCCCGTGTACCTGGTGGGGACCATGGCCATCCAGATGCGCCACTCGCTCCACTTCGGAGCTGCGGACCTGGGCCTGGCGATCGGCGCCTACTACCTGGGCGCGGCGTTGAGCTCGGTGCCCGGGAGCTGGCTCGCCGAAGCCGTGGGCGGGGCGCGGGTGATGAGGGCGATCCTGATCGCAGGCTGCGCCGTCCAGCTCACGATCGCCTCCGTCGCCTCCTCGTGGGCCCTTCTCACCGTGCTGCTGTTCCTCGCAGGGGCGCTGAGCGGGATCATGAACCCGGGGACCAACCTGTTCCTCGCCCGGCGAAGCGCCGTGGACCGGCAAGGGCTCGCGTTCGGGATCAAGCAGTCGGCGGTGCCGTTCGCCTCGCTCCTCGGCGGGCTCGCGGTTCCGGCCGTCGCCCTCAGCGTGGGGTGGCGGTGGGCGTTCGTGATTGGCGGAGCGGTGGCGTTCGGGGCGTCCTGGGCGATTCCGGCGTCCCGCACCTCGCTCGCAGAGCGGCGTCGCCGGCACCGTCTGCAGCCGCGAGCCGAGGTTCACACGGCCGCGCTGGCCGTGCTTGCAGCCGGACTCGGGCTGGGGCTGCTCGCGACGAGCGGGTGCGTCGCCTTCCTGGTCAGCTCCGCCGTGCACATCGGCTACCAGAAGGGGACGGCAGGGCTGGTCGTGGCGCTCGCGAGCGTCGTCGCGGTGGTCTGCCGCATCGCGAGCGGGGTCCGAGCAGACCGGCGCGGTGCGGGTCACTTCAGGGTGATCTCGACGATGATGGGGATCGGGGTCGCGGGTTTCGCGGCCTTGGCCGCAGGCGCGGCGCTCGACGACCGGTTGCTGTTCGCCGCGGGCGCGATCGTGGCCCTCGGAATCGGCTGGGGGTGGAACGGGCTGTTCAACTTCGCCGTGGTCCGCTCGCACGCCGACACCCCAGCCGTCGCGACGGGGGTCACCCAGGTCGGCGGCAGGCTCGGCGGCGTGTTCGGGCCCGTGCTCATCGGGGTGGTGGTCGCCCACGGCTCGTACGCGGATGCCTGGCTCGTGGCCGCGGCGGCCGCGCTTTGCGGGGCGGTGGTGACGCTGGC
>JAJZMD010000060.1 GCA_021803085.1 Actinomycetes bacterium | reverse complement strand
CGCAGTTCATGGGCGACCTGTGGCGCGACCGAGCCGATGCCGCTGAAGGGGGTGTCGAGGTGGAGATCTGCCGCGTGGATGAAACAGAAGCTGGGGCCCGCCACGACCGCTCAGGTTACCGATGGGCGGTGACAGCCATGTGGGTGGCCGAGTTCACGCCATCGATCGTCGCGTGCCGGCTCCGCGCCCGAGCGCCGTTCGTGCTGAGGCGAGGCAATGGCGCGCCGTTGCGTTGCGATCCACCCCATGGTGCGGTTGCTGCGCTGGGCGTCGAGCGCGACTTCCCGCACGCTCTTGACAACGCTGTCATCGCGGAGTGAAATCCGAGACGGGTCGGGGGCCGTGGCGAAAACAGGCCAGGGAGACTGGCGGCGCGAATGACAACGATGTCAAAGCGGCCGAGGGGGGAAGCGAGCATGGAGGACCAGGGGACCGCGAAGCACCCAGACCGAACCGCGCCGGTCATCGAGGTGCACAACATCTCCAAACGCTACGGCAGCGTCCAGGCGCTGCGCGACGTGAGCCTGTCGATCTACCCGGGCGAAATTGTCGGCCTTGTCGGCGACAACGGCGCCGGCAAGTCGACACTCGTGAACATCATCGCAGGCGCGCTCCAGGCGACGAGCGGCGAGCTCCGCATCGACGGGCGGCCGGTACACCTGAAGAGCCCGACCGACGCGCGTGCCGCGGGGATCGAGACCGTCTACCAGGACCTCGCGCTCGCGCCAGACCTCAGCATCTGGGCGAACATCTTCCTCGGCCGCGAGCGCACCCGCTCGGGCCCGCTCGGCTGGCTCGGGTGGCTCGACCGCAAGACGATGATGCGCGAGACGATCGAGGACCTCGAACGCACACGCATCCGCATCTCGTCGGTGGCAGCCCGCGTCGGGCGGCTCTCCGGCGGTCAGCGCCAGGCGGTCGCAGTCGGTCGGGCCGTTGCCTGGGGGTCGCGCGTCGTCCTCATGGACGAGCCGACCGCCGCGCTCGGAGTCGAGCAGCAGGCAAGGGTCGGCGAGCTGATCCGCAACGTCGCGAGCCAGGACATTCCGGTCCTGCTGATCAGCCACAACCTCCCCCAGGTGCACGCGATCTGCGACCGAATCGTCGTGCTCTTCCACGGGCGTGTGATCGCTGAGCTCGCGCCGTCGGAGGCACCCGTCGAAGAGATCGTGAGCTGGATCACCGGCGCCGCGCTCCTCGCGGGCCGGGAGACCAAGTGACCGCCGGCCCGAACCTGCTCGTCTCGGGGGAGACCGAGGCCGCCCCACCGGCCGAGGATTACATCCCCTGGTTCCAGCGCTTTATGGAGCGCATTGGACCGCTGTGGACCCTCGGGGTCCTGATCGCCATCATCGCCATCTTCGGCACCGTCGCCCCCGACCTCTACACGAAGGCCGCGTGGCTGTCGACCTCGAGCTACGCCGTCGAGTACCTGGTGCTGGCGATCGGGCAGACCTTTGTCATCGTGACCGCGGGGATCGACCTCGCCGATGGCGCGACCCTCGGGTTCTCGGCGATGGCCGGCTCCATCCTCATGCAGAACCTGCTCGCGAGCCGCGCGCCGGCCCTGCTTACCGACGTCGGCGGCGTCGCCCTCATCCTCGCGTCGGGGGCCGGGATCGGGCTGGTGAACGGGCTCATCATCACCCGGGTGAAGCTGCCCCCCTTCATCGTCACCCTTGGCACGCTCACCGCGATTACGGGCGCGACCGATCTGCTGAACAACGCAACCGAGGTCACCAACCTCCCCTCGTTCGTCTCGACGCTCGGCACCGCGAGCGTGCTGTCGGGCTGGCTACCAATCCCGGTGCTGATCACGCTCGCACTTGCGCTCGTCTTCGGCCTGGTTCTCGCCCGCACACGCTTTGGTCTGCGGACGTATGCGATCGGCTCGAACGAGCTCGCCGCGCGCCGCGCGGGCATCAACGTCGACCGCCACCTGATCTTGGTGTACATGATCTCGGGCTTCCTCGCCGGCGTCGCCGGGCTGCTCGTCACGGCGAACTTCTCAGCGGCCTCTCCGATCGCGGGCGCGAACGACGAGCTCTACGCGATCGCCGGCGTCGTGATCGGCGGGGCGAGCATCTTCGGCGGTCGCGGTACGATTTTCGGCACCGTCATCGGCACGGGGATCATCGCGGTCCTCACCACGGGCCTCGTCCTCGCCAACGTGCAGCCTTTCTGGCAACAGGTCGCGATCGGCGCCGTCGTCATCGGCGCCGTCACCGTCGACCGGGTCCGCACCCGGGTCGGCACCGACTGAGGTGATCACCTCGTCGTCGCACAGGTCCTCTTGGAGAAGAGGAAGAGCACAACCGAAGGGGGATTGTCCATGTCCAACAAGTCGACGTTCGGCCGCGTGGTGCGGCGCAAGCGAGTCGCGCTGCCCGCGCTGGCGCTCGCGGGGGCGACTGCACTGTCGCTCGGTGCAGTCGGGACTTCGTCGGCCGCGACGGCACGTGGTGTCGTAAAGGCCCGCAAGAACATCACCATCGCGCTCGTTCCAGGGCTCACGACCGATCCCTTCTACATCACGATGCACGCCGGTGCCGCGCAAGAGGCGAAGAAGCTCGGTGTCAAACTCATCTGGCAAGGCGGGACGACCTTCTCGCCGACCAGCCAGCTTCCCGTCGTCAACTCACTGCTCGCGGAGCACCCGAGCGCGCTGCTCATCGCCCCGACCGACGTCGTGGCGCTGAAGCCCCCGATCCAGAAGTTCGTCAACGCTCACATCCCGGTGATCTCCGTCGACACGACGATCAACGACACGAGCCTGCTCGTGAGCCGGATCACCTCGAACAACTTCCAGGGCGGTGAGCAGGCGGCGGCCACGATTGCGAAGCTCGCCCACTTCCACGGCCAGGTCGCGGTCGACAACGTCAACCCGGGCATCTCGACCACCGACGCTCGCCAAGCCGGCTTCCTCGCTCAGATCAAGAAGTACCCGCACATGTCGGTTGCGGCCGTCGAGTACAACCAGGACAGCCCGACGCTGGCGGCGACCCAGACCAAGGACCTGGTGCTCAAGTTCCCCAAGCTCGTCGGCATCTTCGGGACGAACCTCTACGGCGCCCAGGGCGCGGGCCAGGCGATCGCCGCGGCCGGCAAGAAGGGCAAGATCTTCGTCGCGGCCTACGACGCCGAGCCGGCGACCGTGAAGCTGCTCCGACAGGGCGTGATCAACGTCCTCGTCATCCAGCAGCCAGCAGTGGAGGGCGCGGACGCAGTGCGCTTCGCTGTCGACCTCTTGACCGGGCACAAGAACCTCATCCCGAAGTCGGTGCTCGTGCCGAACATCGTGGCGACGACGGCGACCGCCAACAACCCGAACATCACGAAGTACTTCTACAAGACGTCGTTCTCCGGCTGATCCCGGGAAAGCGGCGGCCGTGACCTCGATGTGCGTGAGTACAGCGATTTATGCTCACGCGCCCGCGGCCGCAAGCGCCATGGACGCGGGCGGGCTCCGCCTGCCCGCGTCCATGCGCCGGGCCCTCGGCGCCGGGTGGTGGCGATGAACCTGCCCGACGCCGGCTGGCCCGACGTCCTATTGGTTGCAGGACCCGCAGCGTCCGGCAAGACCGTCCTTGCGACCGCACTTGCCGGCGCCGCCGGCTATGTCCTTCTCGACCTCGACCAGGTGACCGGTCCGCTCACCGAGGCGGCGCTCGCGCTCGTCGGCGAGACGCCCGATGCGCTGGACCGCGCGGGGCCCGGCCGGGACCTCCGGGCGGCGCGTTACGCGTGCTTGACGGGTGCTGCGGCGGCGAACCTCGATGCCGGTCACCGCGTCGTCGTCGTCGCACCTTTTACCGCGGAGTGCGCGGACCCGATCGCCTTCGCTGCACTCGGCGTCTCGCTCGGGCAGGATGTCAGACGTCGCGTCGTGCTCGTCTACCTCGATGCCCCCCCGTCGCTGCTCGGCGAACGCCTCGCCCGGCGCGGTGCGCCACGCGATCGCGCGAAGCTCACCGCGGTCGACCAGCCCGTCTCCCGCGTGCCGCGTGTGCCGCACCTTCGCGTCGACGGCACCCGCACCGTCGATGCCCAGATCGAGGAGCTCTTGGCACACCTCGGTCCGATGCGGACGACCCCGACGCGGAGCCCGCGATGCTGATCGTCAACCCGAACGTGACGGCGGACCACACGGTCCGTCTCGACCTCCTTGTGCCTGGCAGCGTCATCCGCACCGGTTCGGGGGCGATGACGCTCGGCGGCAAAGGCGTCAACGTTGCCCGTGTTGCTCGCCGCTACGGCCATCAAGCGACAGTGTGCAGCTTTGTTCCGCAGGCCGACGCCGAGTTCCTCGCTCTCCTCGCGGCACGCGAGGGTGCCGACCTCGTCGGCGTGCCGGTACCCGGCAATGCGCGCGGGGCGACGATCTTGATCGAGTCCTCCGGACGGGTGACCGTGCTCAACGAGCCAGGCCCGCAGGTCTCGACAGTCGACTGGGAGGCGCTCGTCGCCTTCGTCGCCGGGCGCACCGGCTCAGCGCGCTCCCTGGTCTGTGCGGGCAGCCTCCCGCCCGGCTCTCCCGCGGATGCCTACGCGTCGCTCGTCACCGTCGCGCGCGCTGCGGGCCTGTGGAGTGTCGTCGACACAAGCGGCGAGGCGCTCCGTCAGGTGCTGAGCGCCCGCCCGGACGTCGTGAGCCCGAACCTCCAGGAGGCCGAGGCGCTGGTCTTGGGCACGGCCGGCGAGGTGGTGGAGCCGTCCGGTCCCGACATCGTCGGCCGGGCGACGGCCGCGGCCGAGGGTCTCGTGGCCGCTGGGGCGCGGGCCGCGATCGTGAGCGCCGGCAGCCATGGCGCGGCGCTGTGCGGCGCGGGCGTTCTGCTTTGGTGCGAGTCGCCCGCGGTCTCGGTCGTGAACCCCATCGGTGCCGGCGACGCTCTCGTCGGCGGCCTCGTGCACGCCCTCGAGGCCGGTCGCGACGTGGCCGACGCGGCCGCTTTTGCCATCGCCGTCGCGTCGGCGTCGTGCGAGGACCCCCTTGCCGGTGGTATCGATCCCGTGCGCGTCGACGAGCTCGTTGCCCACCTCCGGCCGGTCCCCGCCACGCCGACGCACTTTCTCGGCGCACCGCCCTCGTGAGCGCGGCACGAAGCGGGGTTCCGGCGGTGCCGACCCTGCGGGAGGTCGCGGCACTCGCGGGCGTGAGCATCAAGACCGTCTCGCGCGTCGTGAACGGCACGGGCGATGTCGCTGCGTCGACCGCCTCGCGCGTCGAGGAGGCGATCGCGACGCTCGGGTACCGGCCGAATCCATTCGCGCGCTCGTTGCGCACCGGACGTGACGACGCGATCGGCCTCGTCGTCGAGTCGATCGGTGACCCGTTCTTCGCGGAGATGACCGAGGCGGTCGCCGCGGCGGCGAGCGAGGCGGGCCTGTTCCTCATCCACGCGGGCGCGGGCGACTCCGCCGAGGAGGAGCTCGCGGTTGTCCGGGGGCTCCTGCATCGTTCGGTGCGCGGCCTCGTCCTCGTGCCCTGCCTCCTCCCCTACGGGGAGGCCGGCCTCTCGGTCGGGATCGGTGGCGTCCCGGCCGTCTTCGTCGACCGGCCCGCCGCCGGGGTGCGTGCCGATACCGTGCTCATCGACAACGTGCGCGGCGGCTACGAGGCGACGGCACACCTGCTCGCCCAGGGACACCGGCGGATCGCCTTCATCGGGACGGCACCCGAGCGCTTCACGCTGCGCGAGCGGCTCGTGGGATATCGCCGCGCACTCGAGGACGCGGGCGTCGCGTTCGATCCAGACCTCGTCGTTCCCCACCACCGCACGAACGAGGCCCGGCTCCTCGAAGCCGTCCTCGCCGGCGAGGACCCTGCGACGGCCATGCTCGCGGCGAACGCCGTCGCGTCGATCGCCGTCGTCCGCGCGCTCCACCGGATCGGGCGGTCGGAGATCGCGTTCGTGAGCTTCGACGACTTCCCGACCGCCGACGCGCTGACGCCACCGGTTACCGTCGCCCGGCAGGATCCGGGGCTCATGGGGCGCAGCGCGACCGAGCTTCTGCTGCGGCGCATCGCCGGCGAGGATTTTCCCCCGGCCGAGATCCTGTTGCCCGTGACCCTCGTTCCCCGCGGCTCGGGCGAGATTGCGCCCACGCGTCCTGCCGGTCTTTCGGCGTGCGTCGCCACGGCGCCGTCGTCGCGGCGCCGTCGTCGCGGCGCGCCGCCGTCCGCGTGAGAACCCTGTCCCCGAACAAGAAAGAGCAGGAACAGCGATGACGAACACGGATACCGCCGGCCGCGCTGGGTTGGCGTCGATCGCCCGTCCCGACGGGACACTCGCGATCGTGGCCATGGACCAGCGCAACACGCTGCGGCGCATGTTCGCCGCGGTGGACCGCCCGAGCGAGCCAGAGGATCTCCGGCTGTTCAAGGTCGACGTCACCGAGTCGCTCAGTCCCGCCGCGAGCGCCATCCTGCTCGACCCCGAGTTCGGCATGCCGGCGGTCGCCGACGCCGGGGCGCTCGCGCCGGGATGCGCGACCCTCGTTGCCGTAGAGCCCCCCGAGCGCGACAGCTGGAACGGCGAGCCCCGCGCGCGCCGCGACCCGGAGCGCACCGGCGCGTGGGTACGCGCGATGGGGGGCGACGCGGTGAAACTTCTCGTCCAGCTGCGCCCCGACCGGCCTCGCGCCGCGGGCGATCCCGACCTCGTGGCGGAGGTGGTGGACGTGGTCTCCGCCGTCGTCGCCGACGCCGCGGCGGCGGGGGTCCCCTCGGTGGTCGAGACCCTCCTGTACTCGCTACCCGACGAGGAGCCACTCAGCCCGCAGCGCCGCGGGGAGCTGATCGTCGAGTCGGCGCGCCTGCTCGACGTGGCGCGCCCGGACCTCTTGAAGCTCGAGTACCCCGGCGATGCTCGCCATTGCTCGGCGGTCGCCGACGCGATCAACGTTCCCTGGGCGCTCCTCTCCGCGGGGATGGACTTCGAGCCGTTCCTCGATGCCGTGCGCACGGCCTGTGCCGAAGGCGGCGCCTCGGGCTTCATCGCCGGACGGGTCTACTGGAAAGAGGCCGTCGCGATGGACCGCGAGCCGCGCCGCGCGTTCCTTGCCTCGACGGGCCGCGCGCGTCTCGAGCGCACGCTCGAGACCATGACCGGTCTCGCTCGTCCCTGGACGGAGGCGAAGCGGGCCCGATGAAGACGGCGGGCTGCCTGCTTCTCGGCATCGACGTCGGGACCACGCTCACCAAGGCCGGCGTCGTCGACGACGCCGGCCGCGAGCTGTGCCGAGCCGAAGGGGCAACGCCGTGGCGCCACACGGCGGCAGGGACCGATCTCGATGCGGACGAGCTACTCACCATCGTCGTGGACGTCGCCGGCCGCGCGCTCGCGAAGGCCCCGCCGGGAGACGTCGCAGGCGTCGGGATCACGAGCATCGCCGAGACCGTGATCCTCCTCGACGCGCGCGCGGAGGCGATCGGGCACGCACCGGCGTGGCACGACCGACGCGCGCGGGAGGACTGGGCGGCCTACAGGGACGCGCTCGGCGACGAGCGGATCGGGGCGATCACCGGCTTGGCGACCGCGCAGATGCCGACCCTGCCGATGCTGCGCCACCGCTTCCTGCGCGAGCCCGAGGCGCGCCGTGCCGTGCACGCGCTCAGCGTCGCGGAGTGGGTCGCGTTCCGTCTCGGCGGCGAGATCGCAGCCGAGGCATCGCTGGCGACGCGCACGGGGGCGCTCGACGTCGCCCGGCGCGCGTGGTGGCCGGAGGCGCTTTCTTGGGCTGGCGCCCGCGCCGATCTCTTCCCGCCGGTGCGGGCCGCGGGTTCTGCGCTCGGTCGGGTCCCCGCCTCGCTCGGGCTCACGCGCGCCACGGGAGCGGTGGTCACGGTCGGGGGTCACGACCACCTCTGTGCCGCCGTCGGCATCGGGGCCGTCGCCGCGCACCAGGCCGTCGACTCCTGCGGGACCGCCGAAGGCCTC
>JAJZMD010000202.1 GCA_021803085.1 Actinomycetes bacterium | reverse complement strand
CGAGCCTCGTCGCCTGGATCCGGCGTTCGTGGGGGTAGGCACGGTAGACGATCGCCATCCCGACGGGGACCATCATCCCGGCGCCTACACCCTGCAGCACGCGCACCGCGACGAGCTCGGGGAGGCTGACCGAGGCTGCGCAAAGCCCGGAGGCCGCGGTGAACACGGCGACCGCGACGAGGAAGACCCGCTTGGTCCCGAGCCGGTCGCCGAGCCACCCCGAGGCCGGGATGCAGACGGCAAGGCTCATCATGTAGGCGGTGACCACCCACTGCACGCTCGAGTCCGTGACGTGGAAGTCGCGAGAGAGGGACGTGAGCGCCACGTTGACGATCTGGGCGTCCATGACGCTCGCGAACATCGCCACGGCGTAGACGACCGCGATCGCGTGGGTGCGCGCGCGGATGCGGTCGAGAGAGCTGGGCACGGACTGCCATTCTGGCGTTCGCCGCCGGGGTGACGGCGCGTCCTTCGAACCTCGACGTCACGTTGGCCTCGAGACTCGTCGAGGCGCGCGAGGCCGCGTGGCGCCGGGACGGGCGAGGGCGGACGTGCACCCGGTGCATGCGTGCCATGAGCGCGCGAGGTCCTTGACCGACCCGCTACGGCCGTGTACCGTCCGCCAACCACTTCCGGGAAATTGCGGAGGCGGACGGTGCGGGCGATGGCCGCCTGCGGGTGGCGGTGAACAGCCGCCGCCGAGCAGGACGGGCCACGGGACAGAACGGAGCAAGCGGTGGCGACGTGGTGTTGGCGGGCAGCACGTCGGTTCTTGCGCGCGATGCCCGGAGTGGGGGTCACTGGCATGTGCGCAGCCGTGGTCGGCGCGCTCGTCGTGCCCGCGGTGCTGACGGAGCGCCAGGCCGCCCGGCTCGACACCCAGGCTCCCCCGCCGGCCAGCGCCGCCATGCTGTCGCCGCTCGTCCAGACTCAGTCTTCGACCACCGCGACGTCGACCCCGCTGCCAACTGCATGCACGGCGGCAGGTGTCCATGTCACGTGCCAGTGGACAACGGCAGCGGACACGACCAAGACAAAGACGGGATCCGTCACGATCCCTGCAGGAATCCCGACCGTCCACTTCCAGCTGAACGGGGCGATCGGCGGCCACGTCGGCGGCGCGCCCGGCGGCGCCGGCGCGATGGTCACCGGGACACTCGTCATGGCGACATTGCCGAGTCGGACCCTGGACATCACCGGCGGCGCGAACGGGTCGACGCCGAGCGGCAAGACAGGGGGCAGCGGCGGCTCGCCCGGAGGCGGCTCGGGAGCCAACGGCAACGACGGAGCGGGTAGCGGCGGCGGCGGTGGCTGGACGGGGATCTCGACCTCCACAGGCGCAACCCTGGCGATGGCCGGCGGCGGCGGGGGCGCGGGCTCGTGGGGCGCCACGCAGACACCGTCCAACGGCGGGAGCGCCGGCAAGACGGGGAGCGGCGGCGCGTCCGGGACGGTCCTGGACTCGACGATCTGCGCAGGCGGCGGCGGAGGGGGAGGTGCCACGCAGAGCGGCGCAGGCGGCGGCGGCGCCGCGGGGAAGTGCACAGCCGGCGGAGCCGGCAGCGGAGGGTCGGGCCACGGCGGCGGCGGCGGCGGCTTCGGCGGGGGCGATCCGTCTGGCGGGACCGGCGCCGGCGCGGGCGGCGGCGGAGGCGCGGGCTGGTACGGCGGTGGCGGTGGCGGTGGCGGTGGCGACAACGGCAGCGGCGGCGGCGGCGGCGGCGGTTCGAGCGGCGTCCACGGCACAGGCTGGGTGTCGAGAGTGCGCTACATGTGCACAAGCCGGACCACGAGCTGCAACACCGTGACCACAACAGGGAGCGGCGCGACAAACAGCGGGGGGTACGCGTATGTCGAGCTCGAATGGACACTCGTCTCGACGACGACCTCCCTCTCGGTGACGGCCCCGACGACACCGCCCCAGTTCGGCGAGACGGTCACCTTGAACGCCACGGTGACTGCCACAGGGACGACCGACCCGACAGGCGTCGTCCAGTTCTACGCCACAGGCACGCACATCCAGGCGACGGGTTGCACAGCCACAACCGCCCTCGTGCACAGCACGACGCAGGGACAGAGCACCGCGTCGTGCTCGTACCGGCTGGGGACAGTGTCCAAGCCCAGCTTCTCCGCAGAGTTCGTCGCCAACAACACCTACGCGGCGAGCACGGGGCCGGCGACCGCCAGCGTGGCGAAGGACACGACGACCATCGGCACAGTCTCGGTGACAGCCAGCAAGTTCCCGCCCTCCCTGACACTGAGCGTGACCGTCTACCCGGCCGGGTACACACGGACGAGCGCAACGCCCGGCTACGCCACGACGTCGCTCGGCACCCGGAGCACAGGCACAGGGAAGGTGACGTTCTACGCCACAGGTGGAGCAGCGACGTTGCTCACCTGCAACCCGACACCGGTCGAGATCTCGACAAAGGCCGCTGCCGGGGGTGCTGCCCCCGCGACCTGCAGGTTCACAAGAGCGGTCCCAGGCAAGAAGTACTCCTTCACCGCCAAGTACGCCGGTGCCGGCGAGAACACCCCTGCAGGGCCCTCCACGCCGGTGTCCTACACACTGCGCAAGGTGACGCCGACGGTGAGCGTCTCACTGTCCCCGGGCTCGACACAGACTCCCGTCTTCGGGCAATCGATCACGGTGGACGTGACCGTGAAGACAATCCCCGCCAGCGACACGAGCCCCCCAGGCGTCACGCTCAAAGCGACAGGCACGGCCATCGACTGCATCGGGAAGACACAGACCAACCCGCTCAGCGCGAGCGGCGGCGCATGCACCTTCGTCCCGGGACGCACAGGAACACTCCAGTCCGAGACGGTGGTGGCCACATACCCTGGCGATACTCAGACCAACGCCGTCAGCTCCACACTGACCATCACGGTCGCGAAGGCGACAGCGACGACGACCCTCACGGTGACACCGACGTCGGCGGGCACCATCCCCGTAGGGGCGAAGGTGACACTCGAGGCGGCGGTGACGGACGGGAACTCATACCCGGGCACCCCTGTCGACGGCACCGTGGCCTTCGCGGGCACAGGGGTGAGCGGATGCACGGCGGTGAAGGTCGCAGGAGGAGTCGCGAAGTGCTCGGTGACCATGCCGGCGACGAGCACAGTGACGCTCAGCTTCTCGGCCACCTACTGCCCGGCTGGCAGCACCGGCGACTGCGCCGATTGGAGCCCGAGCACATCCAACTCGGTCACCGCGAAGACCGGACCGGACCCGACGTCCGTCACGCTCAGCCCGACAGCGACCCAGACGAACCCGTACACAGTGGCCGGCGGCGTGCCGGTCACGATCTCCGCAGCCGTCTCCACGACCGCCGGCCACGAGCCGGTCACAGGCACGGTCACCTTCAAGGAGAACGGGCAGGCGATCGGCACATGCGGAGGCAGCGGCGGCAAGGCGGTCGGCTCCACAGGCAAGGCCACGTGCACGTTCGTCCCGATCCCGAACAACGAGGACACAGTGGTCGCGTCCTACTCCCCCGCGGCCGGGACCCTGACCGCGGCGTCGACCTCTGCTCCGTGGTACGTGAAGGTGAGCGGGAAGGGGACGTCCACCGCCGTGCTGCTCGCCAGCTCGGCGGTGTACGGCGTCCCGACGCCCGCCACCGCGGCGGTCACCGTGACCGCCACAGGCGCCACGGTCCCCGTGGGGACCGTGGCCTTCCTCGCCGGCGGGACGCCCGTGCCCTCCTGCAGCGCGCAGCCTGTCAACGCGACAGGAAAGGCCGCGTGCACGATCTCTCCCTCCGTGCTCCCAGCCGGCACAGCTCCGGTCACGATCACCGCGGACTACGCGTACGCGGGAGGCACATATGCCAAGAGCTCGGGCAGCGCCACACTCAAGGTGACCGCGGCGCCGACCTCCGCCTCGATCTCGATCGGCCCGACAAGCGCCACAGCAGACCTCGTCACCGTGACCGTGACGAACACCGCAACCGGCGCGACCGTCGCTCCGACGGGGACCGTGACGGTGACCGAAGGGTCGCACACCTGCACAGGAACCCTCTCGCCGTCGTCAGGGCCTTCCGCGGTTGCGACGTGCTCGCTGCCGCGGCCGAAGACACCCGTCACCTTCAGCGCCACATACTCCCCGTCGAGCGCCGACTTCCAGAAGCTCGCTGCACCAGCGACGTTGACGTTCACCCCGGGAGCGGCGTGCACCTCGACACCGACCTTCACAGCCGTGTGGACTGCGGCCAAGTCCGAGAAGACACTCTCGCTCTCCGTCGACGGCGCAGGGCACTACGGCTCGGTGAGCTTGAAGCTCGACTCGGTGAGCGGCACATGCGCGACCACAGGGACCGTCTCGTTCAGCGGCGCGTCGCTCGACCTCTTCGGGAAGACTCTCGCGAGCACCTCGATGAGTGGGTACGTCGTGGGTTCCGAAGGCGGCACCGGGAAGCCGCAGGTCTGCCTGACGGGCGGCACCCTCGCGCTGCCGTCGGGTTGGTCGATGGGTTCGCTCGGGCTCTCCAGCACCGAGAAGCTCTGCTTCGCCCTGACCACGATCACAGCGAGCGGTACGACCGTGACCGGCACACTCGGACCCCCGAGCGGGAGCATCACGGTGGCCGCGTCGACCATCCCGTACGCGGCGGTCGCGACCTCAGCCACCTACCAGCTCACCGTCAGCTTCGCGGCTTCTCCGCCCACGATCTCGGTCCACCTCGGTCCGGCTACTCCGCCTGCCGCGTCCCCCTACGTCACACTCACCGTGTCGGTCACGAAGACCGGCACAACGTTCACAGCGAGCGGATCCCTGACACTGCTCAACCTTCCGTTCCTCGGGTCGGCGCTCCACGGCACCTTCCAAGTCGGCACCGGGACGACAGGAAAGATCAAGGGCTCGGTCAAGCTGACAGTGCTGCCGGCGACCGCTTCCTACTCGCCCGTTCCAGGGCTCGCCCTGAGCGGCATCTCCTTGACACTCTCGACGACAACGGGCCTCACGATCAAGGGCAAGGCCGTGCTCGGCGCCGGCACGAAGCAGTTCACACTCACGCTCACAGGCAACTACAACCGCGGCAAGTGGACGCTCAAGGTGACAGCCGGCTCGGTCAAGACATGGAGCCCGATCACAGGGCTGAAGTTCAACCTGACATTGACCGGGACAGTGACCATCACAACCGCCGGTTCCTCGGCGGTCGTCACCTACGACATCCAGGCGGGCAAGCCCCCGACCGGGCACACCGCGGGCACGAGCCTCGTGTCGTGGAGCCCGGGCGGCGGGGTCGTCCTCCAGATCTCCTGCGTGGCGCTCGCCTTCGGGGAAGTTCCCACCTGTGAGGGTGGCTCGACATCGAAGTCTCCGACGGATCCGACCCTGTTCGCACAAGGCTCGGTCGCCTTCGGGAGCGCAGCGACAGGATCGGGGATCACCGCAGGGTTCAAGGGTGCCATCGATCTGAGGACGGGGGGGATCGACTTCTCCTACGACGCCACAGCCGGACCGCTCTCGGCCTCCCCGGTGACCGGCCTCACCCTCACCCTGAACTCGCTTTCGATCACGGGCAACGCGTCGGGCCTGAGCGTCTTGGGAAGCGCCACCGCCACGATCTCGGCCATCGGCACCACCGTCGGGGTCACCTTCCAGGACGAGACAGGCGTCCTCGCAGTGGCGGGCAAGGTGACATTCAAGGGCCTCGGGGTGCCGCTGTCGGGAGTGTTCGCCTACGCGACCGGGGCGGTCACGAACTTCGCAACCGGCACACCGA
Source organism: Actinomycetes bacterium (assembly GCA_021803085.1). Lineage (GTDB taxonomy): Bacteria > Actinomycetota > Acidimicrobiia > Acidimicrobiales > RAAP-2 > JAJYVT01. Next base: position 33,385 of record JAJZMD010000202.1, on the reverse strand, counting down.
CAGTGGGTTCGGGCGGAAGGGTCACGCTTGCGAAGGGATTCAACGCGTTCGCCGTGTACCACCCGACAGGGGCGGTGGCCGCGATCCTCCACGAGGTGGACTCGAGCCTGGGCTCGGGCGCAGCCATCTACTTCCAGGCCAACTGGGCGCCCGGGTCGAAGCCCACCTTCTCCCTCACCCTTTCCGGCGGCACAGGGTTCCCCTTCCTGTCCCTGCCGGACACAGGCAAGCTGACATCGATCGTCCTGTCCTACGGCACAACAGCCCTCAGACTGGCGGTCAAGGGATCCATCCCGGACCCCGGCGCCCAGCCCGCGCCGGTGACCCTCACACTCACGATCGGCACCGGGAGCAAAGCCGGGACCTTCACAGGAAAGGCGACGGTCAGCAAGCTCACCATCTTCGGTCAGGTGGTCACACTGAGCGGCTCGATCGTCAGAGCCGCGACAGGCGCGATCACCGCCACAGTGAAGGGCTCGGTGCCCGGGCCCATCACCCCCTTCCCGGGCGTGCCTTTCACGCTGTCGAACGTGACATTCTCCCTCGGCACCAAGGGCATCTCCGTCGCCGCCACGATGTCCCTCGACACACTCGGGTCCCTCTCGGTCACAGGTTCGCTCCAGAAGATCAAGACATGGTCGCTCACGGTGAAAGCCGCGGCGACCAAGGCGTGGACGCCGTTCCCGGGGGTGACCCTCTCGCCGTCGTTCTCGGGGACGGTCACCGACGCCGCCGGTTCGGTGACCTTCTCGCTCGCCGCCTCTGGTGCGAACGGGTCGCCGCTCCTCACGCTCTCACCAGGACCGGTGACGTTGGCCGTCAACTCGGTGGGCCTCGGCAACGCCGCTCCGCCGGCAGGGTGCAGCGTCTCGAAGACCGGCGACCTCTGGCTGGCGGTGAGTGGCTCGCTGGCGATGACGCTCGGCACAGACACCAAGTCCGTCACAGCCACAGGCTGCTTCGACCTCACGGCGAAGACCTTCTCGATCAAGGCCACGCTGGCCGCCCTCTCTTTCAGCGCCCTCACAGGTCACGTCGTCCTCGGTGCGCCCACGGTGACGCTCAGCTGGGCTTCGGGCGCCTTCGACGTGCAGGCGACAGCGACACTCACGGTCACGATGCCGACGGGCGGGAGCCTGGTGGTCCGGGCCACCCTCGCGTTCGAGTCCGGCGGGACGTTCATCATCGGAGCCGAGGCGAACCTCTCCAAGTGGCTCGGGAGCGACGGCAGCTTCGCGTACCTGTACTACGCGTCGAAGAAGGTGACGGGGTTCACAACCGGGGACCCGACGCTCCAGAAGATCGACCTCGCGCAGGGGCTCACCTTCGCGCTCGCCGTCACCGTCCCGGCGACAGTTGCGAAGGGGCTGGCCAAGATCGGCATCACAATTCCCGCCGGCTCCACCCTGAAGGCGACGGGCACCGCCACATTCTCGAGCGACACCTACAAGCTGACAATCTCGGTGAACCTCGGGAGCGGGGCGCAGCTCTTCACATCGAACGGCGCGAAGCTCATCCTCGACACAGGGTTCCTCCAGCTGACGCTCAGCCCGACGAGCTTCACGTTCGGCCTGGGACTGACCGCCACCCTGGACCTGCCTTCACCCGGAGCGGTCGGCGGCACGTCCCATGTCGCGCTCACCGGAGAGCTGTCGATCTCCGACACCGGGATCAGCGTGTCGCTGTCGCTGGGACACTGCGGCAGCACAACAACAGCCTGGATCACAGCCTTCGGCGCCTCGGGCCTCACGGTCCAGTGCGCGTCGCTGGCGGGCGGCATCACCTACGAGTTCCCCTTCGTGAACGTCGGGCTCTCGGGCACGATCACCTCGCTTCCGTCGTCGGTCGCCAACGCGACCGGCTACCAGGAAGGCGCGCCCATCAGCTTCGCGTTCAATCTCGACCCGTTCCTGTTGAAGCTCAGCATCGGGACCAAGGGCTCGACAACGCCCGCTCTGGAGCCGTTGGAGTACTTCGGCCAGAAGACACTCATCAAGGTGTACTACGCCTCGCTCTACATCTCCCCGACGGGCGCGACGATCGGACCGACAACCTACCCCGCAGGACTCAGCATCGGGTTCCAAGCGACACTGTTCGGCGTCAAGACGTCGATCCTCGCCTCAGTCGGGCTCTCTCCGCCGAGCATCACATTCACAGCCACAATCTCGAAGATCACACTGCACGGCCTCTCGATCGGGCCCATCAAGGTCGTGCTGAAGGCGTCGCCGACCACCTTCGAGTTCCAGTTCACAGGGAGCGCCCAGCTCGGGCCAGGATCGGTCAACATCGGGCCGACACTGAAGATCGGCGGCGAGCTCAGCGCGACAGTGCAGATCGATCTGTCCACCTCGAAGCTCAGCGCGTTCATCTCCGGCTCGCTTTCCCTCACAATCTCCGCGTGGGTCGCCACGCAGACCTGCTACACGGACACAGTGTTCCCGTACCCGTGCAACTACGCGTGGAGGACCGTCGGGTTCTCCGCGACCCTCGGCAAGACCGGGTTCTCCATCACAAGCAGCGGCGTGACGCTCGAGGCCGACGGCTACTCGGTGACCTTCGACTACAACGGCCACGTCTCAGCCAGCCTCGCGAGCCTCGTACGCCACCGCAGCCAGGGCGCCGGCGGTCATGGGACCGGACACGCGCAGCCTTCGCCGACCCTGGCGACGCTCGCAGCGTTCGTCAAGCCGCTGCCCCCCGCGACAGCGCCCGTGCCGCCACCCTCCGGGCCTCGCCAGAACATCGGCAAGGCGGTCCTCGTCCCGACCCAGCCAGCAGCCTCCCAGCCGCCCACGACCTCGAAACCACCCTCGGCGTCGACGACAGCCGCGAACCCGTCCGGAGCCAACGGCGGCACGTCGGTGACGCCAGTGGCGGCGGCGCCGACGGTCGGCCCACCTCTCGGCAGCTGGAAGGCAACGGCGTCGATGGCGCGCGCGCGCTCGTTCCCGGCGTCCGCAACCCTCGACAACGGTGACATCCTGGTGGCCGGCGGGGTGGGTACGGGGATGCGGGTCCTCTCCTCGGCCGAGGTCTACGACCCGGCCGACGGCAGGTGGTCGTCCGTGGGGTCGCTCTCGACGGCCAGGGCCGGCGCCTCTGCGACCGTGCTCGCCAACGGTGACGTGCTGGTCGTCGGCGGCTACGGCTCCACACGGAGACCGCTGCGCACCGCCGAGATCTACCACCCGAAGACGGGGACGTTCTCCCGGACCGGCTCCTTGCACGAAGCGCGGACGTTCGCGTTCGCAGTGCCGCTCCCAGGCGGAGACGTGCTCGTGGGGGGTGGCGTGGGTGCGGCCCATTCGCCGCTGCGGACGGCAGAGGTGTACCACTCCGCCACTGGGAGGTTCACCACGACCGGCTCGATGACCACCCCGCACGCCTTCGGCGCCGCGGCTTCGCTGCCAAATGGGCAGGTTCTCGTGGCAGGCGGCGAGGACGCCACAGGACCGCTTGCCACAGCCGAGCGCTACGACCCATCGTCGGGGACCTGGTCGCCTGCCGGCCTCATGACCCAGCCGCGGGCGATGGCCGCAGGGACGGCGCTCCAAAACGGAGACGTGCTCGTGGTGGGGGGAGCGGCCGACGGCGACGTCTACAACCCGAGCACGGGGATCTGGAGCTCGACGGCGGGCATGCCGGCAGCGGTGACCATGCCGATGATCTCGACGCTCCCGGACGGCCAGGTGCTGGTGACCGGCGGCGAGAGCGACGGAAGCTCGACGCGCACGGCGGTGCTGTACGAGCCGGACGCCGGCTCGTGGCGCTCCGCCGGGTCGATGCGGACAGCCGTGAGCGGCGCGGCGATCGCCGGGCTCTCGAACGGCCAGGTGCTGGTGGCCGGCGGTGGCGACGTGGCGGCCACACAGGGCGGTGGGCACCCGACGGTGAGCCTCGATCCCGGTGCAGAGCTGTACACCCCGAGAGCCGCAGTGACGTCCGCCGTCTCGGGCACACCTCCGGTCGGCTCACCGCACAGCACACCGCCGGTCGGCTCACCGCACAGCACACCGCCGGTCGGCTCACCGCCGCCCGGCTCCCCCCACAGCACACGGCCCGCCGGCTCCCCGCACAGCACAGTGCCCGTGTCCCCGCCGCATGGATCGCCGCCCCCCGTCGTGGCCGCGGCCGCCTCTTCGGCCGCGCTGCCCATCGCCCTGGCATCCGCGGGTGGCGTCGTCGTCCTCGCTGGCGCGGCGTTCTTCGCGGTCGAGCTCCGCCGCAGGCGTATGCGCCTCGAGCAGGCCGGGCAACCGCCGTCCAGCCCCCCCGACCCCGGCTAGCCGCCAGTCGTTCGAGCCGGGCCCGCACGACATGCTCGGCGTACAACCCGAGCGCCGCCCCCGGGTCCACTTTCCGTCGACCGGGCAGCGGGTGATGTTGTGCACGCCCGGGGGCTTCTCGGGACAAGAAGTCGCAACTTCCCTGAAGATTGTTTGGTCGGGCTGGCCGGATTTGAACCGGCGACCTCTTGACCCCCAGTCAAGCGCGCTAACCAAGCTGCGCCACAGCCCGCTGCCACGTTGCACCCGGGTTCGGAAGCGGCGGCCATGCATGCTACCGCGTGCGCGGTCGGCCGCTTCCAGCCTGCGAGTCTGTGAAGAGACGCCTCGACGCTTCGATCGCCGTTCACAGAGTGTTCGCCTGGCGTTCACCTCCAGGTCACCTTCCGATAAGGCCACCGTCACCTGGGCGAGCAAGAGTGGCACCCGGCCCGATGACGACCATCGATGAACCATCGACCGCGAGGTCGACGCGACCGGATGCGGTAGGCGAACAGCCCCGCGCCGCCGGGTCGATCGAGCGCCTGCTCGACGACGCACCCATCAGCCGGTTCCACCGGCGTGCGGTTGTTGTTTCCGGCGTGGGCTTCTTCACGGACGCGTACGACCTCTTCGTCATCTCCACGGTGGCGGTCCTGGTCCAGACGCAGTGGAATTTGAGCACGGCGCTCACGAGCTGGGTCAGCGGATCGGCGATCCTGGGGGCTGTCGTGGGGGCCCTCGTGTTCGGGCGGCTTGCGGACCGCTTCGGGCGCCGGCGCATCTACCTGGTCGTCGCAGTGCTGATGATCGCCGGAGCGCTCGCGGGCGCATCGTCGCCGAACGTCGGCTTCCTCATCGGCTCCCGCCTCATCCTCGGGCTCGGCATCGGCGGCGACTACCCGGTCTCGGCAGTCCTCATGAGCGAGTACTCGAACCGCCGCGACCGCGGCCGCCTCGTCGGGCTGGTCTTCTCGATGCAGGCGGTGGGTCTGGTGGTGGGCCCTCTGATCGCGATGGCCCTCTTGGGCTCCGGCCTGAGCCACGAGCTCACCTGGCGCCTGCTGCTCGCGTTCGGGGCAGTCCCTGCAGCGTCGGTGATCTACGTGCGGAGCAAGATGCCCGAGTCGCCGAGGTTCCAAGCTCGGGTGGCAGGCAGGGTGGAGGAGGCGGCCAAGCAGCTCGAGCAGTTCTCCCAAGGGATCGTTGGATCCCGAGGGGCGGCCAGGCAGGCCCACTCGGCGTGGCGCCGGGGCGCCGCCGCAGACGAAGCTGCCGCGACCGCGCGACTCACGCTGCGGGACTTCTTCAGGGACCGGCGAATGCTCGGCCTCGTGATCGGCACCGCTGGTTCGTGGTTCGTCTTCGACTACGCGTACTACGGCAACACCCTCTCGCTCCCGGCGATCCTCCACGCAGTGGACGCGTCGGCCACGCTCATCGACAAGCTCGCGCTGAGCCTCGCCCTGTTCGTGGTCTTCGCCGTCCCCGGCTACTTCCTGGCGATCCACCGCATGGACCGGATCGGCCACCGGCGCCTGCAATTCATCGGCTTCGCGGTGATGGCGGCCGCGTTCATCGCCCTCGGCGCGGTCGGTCCGCTGACGTCGGTGCTCGGGGCGTTCGTCGCCGTCTTCGGCATCAGCTACTTCTTCATCGAGTTCGGCCCCAACACGACCACGTTCGTCCTGCCCTCGGAGGTCTTCCCGACCCAGGTCCGCACCACGGGCCACGGGACTGCGGCCGGCATCGGAAAGCTCGGAGCATTCATCGGGGTGTTCCTCGTCCCGGTGTTGCAGAACGCCTTCGGACTCCGAGGAATGCTCTTCGTCGCGGGCGCGGCATCCGCTGCCGGTCTCCTGTTGACCCGCCTGATCCCTGAACCGGCAGGGCGCAGCCTGGAAGAGGTCTCGGGGGAGGACGGGGCCGCTGCCGCGTCGTGACCGGAGGTCGTCACTGCAGCTCGCGGTGGCAGCTTTCGACCCCAGGTTCGCCCCGTGACTTGAACGTCGCAGTAGGGCCCTGGCGGTCCGCTGCCCTGGCGGTCCGCTGCCCTGGCGGTCCCGGCCCAGGCGCGCATGGCGGCGTCAGCCGGGGAACGACCTCGAGCGGAGAGGGAACAGCTAGCGGTCAGTCACGGCGTCGAGCACCCGCCGTGCGTCTCGAAAGTGGTCGGCGACCTCGCCGACGACCGAGAACGTCCCCGTCACCGGGAGCCCGCCAGCCGCCAGTCGGGCTGCCGCCCGGTACCAGGTGGCGTCGAGGAGCTCGAACAGCGCGGTGGCGTCCAGATCCTCGACGTGGTCCGGGCGGACGCCGCCATGGCGCAGCAGCCGGTCGGCGGCTGCGCCCGCCGGAAGCGGAGGGTGGTCCGGGAAGACCCCGAGGAGGAACAGTCACAGGTCGCCGAGACGCCGGTAGACCCCGACGCGCTCGCTCGGCGCGATCTCGTCCCACAGCGCGTCCGGGGAGCACCTCCCGATCGCGAACGAAGGCGCCCGTCCCGCTCCAACGCAGGAACCGAGCGCCTTCTTCAACTGTAGGTCCGGTCCATCCAAGGCTGCGGATCACGACGACGAGCCTTACGAGCCCCTTGCCGCTGCAGCGTCTGGCTCGCACCCAGACCGCCTGCCACATGCCTTGTCGCCGCCCGGCGCCGAGACGCCGGTCTCCCTCACCGGATGTGCCCGGACGTCACCAGACGGTCACGCCTCCTTGCCTCCCTCCAGGGTGTCTCTCTCGAGCCCTCGGTGGTCTCTGGGGAACCCAATTGGTTCAACATCCGGAGGCCGCCGTTGTTCCCGAGCGCGCGTAGCTCGTGACGGACGTCCTCACGCCACCTTCTCCTCGGGCCGTTCGACCCTGTTGGCCGAAGCCCGGGCCCGTCATCAATCGAGACATGCGTCCGCTCGTGGTCGGCGTGATGGGCTCGGCCAGCGGGCTCATCGACCCGGAGATCGCGGCCCGTGCACGCGCCGTCGGTCGGGCGGTCGCCGAGGCGGGCTGCACCCTCATCACCGGCGCGTGCCCGGGCCTGCCCCAGGAGGCGGTGCGGGGCGCGGCGGCACAGGGCGGGCTCGTGATCGGGATCTCGCCGGCCCTCTCCGAGCAGGAGCACGTGGAGCGCTACGACTCACCGGTCGAGGGGTACTCCGTGCTCGTGTACACCGGATCGGGCTTGATGGGGCGCGAGGTGGTCAACATCCGCTCCTCCGACATCGTCGTCGTCATCGGTGGCCACTCGGGGACGCTGGGCGAGTTCGCCATCGCCTACGACGAGGGACGCCTCATCGGCGTGCTCACCGGCACCGGCGGCGTCGCCGACATGATCGACGAGCTGGTGGCGCGCCTGGCCAAGGACACGGGGGCCAAGGTGCTCTTCGACGCCGAGCCCGAACGCCTCGTCGCCCGCTTGACCGAGTACTACCGCACCGTGCACTTCCAGCGCCCGCACTCCCTCTACCGCACCGGCACCCAGCTGACGCGCTCGTCACCCTGAGCTGCGGGGCGCAAGCTGCAGCCCTGCCGCGCCGTCCCCGCGCACCGGCGAGCCTCAGCGAGGACGAGCGCTTCCCGGCCTCCCGCGCCGCCGTAGCGAGCCACGTCGCAAGGAGCCACGTCGCAAGGAGCCGCGCCGTCGTGGCGGCGCCGACGACGGAGCCGTCGTGCTGGGACGCCCTGGTGCCGCACCGAGCGTCCCAGGGCGGGCTGCACCGTCTGGGTGGGCGGGCTGCTCGTAGACGCTCAGGACGGTGGGCGACGTCGCCAGCAACGCGAGCCCGACGAGTGCGACCAATGCCGCGCACGCCTCGAGCGCGAGCGCCGGGCCGCCCAGGCGGGCTTGCTCCTCGAAGAGCGTGTCGCCGATCACGACGGCCACGACGGGCTCGACGATGGCGATCGCCGGCATCGACAGGGCGAGCGGCCCCGCCTGGTACGCGCTCTGCGAGATGACGAGGGCCGAGATGCCCAGCACGACGAGGAGGTAGATGGGCCAGTTCGCGAAGGTCGCCCCGACCCCGGCGCCGATTTGTCTGGTGACGGCCTTGGTCAGCACGGCGAGCAGGGCGAAGGACACACCCGCCGCGCCCCCGAGCAGCGAGGCGCGCCGCGGGCCGTTGCCCGAGCTCGCCACCGAGGTGGCGCCGACGATGGCGAGCCCCGCAGGAACCAGGGTCTCCAGCCACTCCGAGAGGTCGGGCTGGGAGATGCCGGCCACCGGCGAGGCGACCACCAGGAAGGTGGAGACCCCGCACAGCACGAAGGCGATACCCACCCACTCGCGACGGCCCGGCCGCTTGCGCCGGCGCCAGATTGCGATCGGAATCGCGAAGGCCAGCTCGGTGGCGACGATGGGCTGGACGAGGGCGACCGGCCCGTTGGCGAGCGCGACCGCCTGCAGGCAGAACCCAAGGACGAGCATGGAGACGCCGGCGACCCATCGGCGGCGTCGCAGCAGGACGAGCAGGAGGCGCAGGTGCAGCGCCTCACTCGGGTCGACGGTCTGGGCCGCCTCCTGCTGCAGGATCGCAGCCGTCGCGAAGCTGCACGCCGCCGAGAGGGCCGCGGCGATGGCGGTCACCGACATGGTGCTCCCTTGTCGCGGCCTCAGGTTGCGCCGTCTCGAAGTCCCGGGAACAGGATCCGCCGCGCGCCGCCGCGCGACCAGGGCCAAGGGTCCCGACCCGGCTTTGGCTGCCGTCGGACCGGCGCGCGGACTTCGGGACCAAGAGCCCTGTGGTGGCCGGGCGCGCCCGGATGGGATGGAGGGCGCGGGCCGGACACAAGTCGGGGCCGGGAGGCATGGAGCGCGGGATCCGGACGCACGGGACGGGGACGGGACACCAGAAGACGGAGGCGGCTCGATGAGACTTCGGCGCGTTGTGGCAGTCCTCGTGGCGGGCGCCGCGCTGTTCGCTTCGGCGCTGGCGGCGGCGCCGGCAGGTGCGGGAACGGCAAAGGGGCCGAGGGGGCCGGCCGGACCGCCGGCCGCCACGCGGGCAGGAGGGCCGGTCGGGCCGGCAAGCGTCTACTCGTTCGGCGACGCCAGCTACTACGGGTCCACGGGCGGCGTGCGTGGCGCCTCCCCCCTCGTCGGCATGGCCGCGACCCCGAGCGGGCACGGCTACTGGCTGGTCGCGGCGACGACGCCGGTGCGGGTGACCCCGCCGCCGTCCCTCAGGGTGTCGGTGTACTTCTCCCGTAGCGGCGTCGCGGCCTGCACAGCCGTCTACCCGGTCCCGCGGCTGGTCCAGCCGCCCCAGGTCCTCGCCGGCGCGATGACCGCGCTGCTCGCCGGGCCGACCGCCGTCGAGCGGGCCGCGGGGTATACGAGCTTCTTCTCCTCGGCCACCGCCGGCATGCTCAACTACGCGCACGTCGACCCCAGCGGCACCGCCCGGATCGACTTCGCCAACTTCTCGACGCTGATCCCCAACGCGTCGAGCTCGTGCGGCTCCCAGGCGCTGCTCGCAGCCCTCGACCGAACGGCGACCCAGTTCGCCAGCGTGACGTGGGCCGTCTACTCCTTCAACGGGAACGTGAGCGCCTTCTACAACTGGCTCCAGCTCGCGCCGCCCGCGACATCTTCAGGCAATTCGACGACCCCGGTGCTGGCGAGCGCGCTCAACCAGTCCTACGCCCAGGAGCGGACACTCACCGCCACCTACGGCAACGTGATCTCCGCCCTGGGCAGCGTCGGGCCGTTCCGCAACATCGTGACCGCTGAGGACCAGCACGTCGGGGTCGTGACGACGCTCGCGGCCAACCACCACGTGACGCTCGGAGCGGGACCGTACCCGGGCAAGGCGTCGCCAGCGACGCTGCGAGCCGCCTGCCAGCTCGCCGCCGGCCTCGAGCAGACGACGGTCTCGCTCTACACGAAGCTCATGCCTTCGGTCACCTCCTGGCGCGACGTCACCCAGGCGTTCGGCAACCTCCGCCAAGCCGCCGTGCAGCACCTGAGCGCATTCGAGAAGTGCTCGTGAGGCCCGGCGCGCATGCCGTCCGCCGGCTGGTCGCGGCCGCGGTCGCCGTTGGCCTCGGCACCGGGATCGGCGCGCTCGTCGTGCCCGGCACCGCCACCCGCGCCGCGACTGCGGGCCCGGCGGCGAGCGTCAAGCCGCCTGCCGGCGCGCTCGCCCTGCAGAGCGCCCTCGTGAACGCCCTGCGCGCGGCGGCGCCCTCGGTCGTCGAGATCGCCACCGACGAAGGCCTCGGCTCCGGCGTCGTCTACGACGCCAAGGGCGACGTCGTGACGAACGCCCACGTGGTGGGGACGAGCAGGTCCTTCACCGTCCAGCTGTCCGACGGGCGGCGCGTCGCCGCCACCCTCGTCGGGGTCTTCACCCCGGACGACCTGGCGGTGATCCGCCTGGCGTCCCCCTCGCGAGCGCGCCCCGCGAGCTTCGCCGACTCGAGCAAGCTCCAGGTGGGCGACCTCGCCCTGGCCATCGGCAGCCCTCTCGGCCTCGCCGGCTCGGTGACCGACGGCATCGTCTCGTCGACCGGCCGGGCGGTGAGCGAGGGGAACGGGGTCCTCCTCCCCGACACGATCCAGACGAGCGCCGCCATCAACCCGGGCAACAGCGGCGGCGCGCTCGTGGACCTGTCCGGACAGGTCATCGGTATCCCGACCCTCGCCGCCGCGATCAGCCAGTCCGGCGCCGAGGCGGCCGGCATCGGCTTCGCCATCCCGAGCAACACGGTGAAGCTGATCGCGCCCCAGCTCATCGCGAGAGGCAAGGTCACGAGCACCGGCCGGGCCTCCCTCGGCGTGATCGGCCAAGGGGTCACGTCCCAGGACGGCACGCCGATCGGGGTCTACGTCTCGTCGGTGACCCCCGGCGGGGCGGCCGCCAAGGCAGGCATCACCGTGGGCAGCGTCATCGAGTCGGTCGCAGGCGGGCCCACGCGAGACTTCACAGAGCTCACCGCGGTCCTCGCCACGCTCCGGCCCGGTGCGAAGGTGCCGGTGAGGCTGTCGCTGCCGAACGGCCAGGAGCGCACCGTGACGGTGGTGCTCGGCGATCTCGCCGCCGGCTGACCGACGGCGCGCGGCCAGCGAGGCCGAAGGCCGGCGGGGCCGGCGGGGCCGCCGAAGACCGGCGGGGCCGGGGAACCCACCTCCCGGCCTGAAGACCACCGTTCGCGCTACGGCGTCTCAACGGACCATCAACTTTTCAGCTACACTGTCCGAACGGGACCGCTCGCAAGAGCCCGGGGCAAGGCGGTATGGGGATGACCGTAGCAACGATGGAGCAGCGGCGACGGCGGCAAGGGACGCTGGGCCGCCTGCTCGTGGTGGACGACGACCCGGACGTGCGGAGGGTCCTCGTCCGAATGCTCGAGGAAGAGGGCTACACCGCCACGGAGGCCGAAGGCGGGGACCAGGCGAAAGCCTCGCTCGAGGTGGGCGCGCCCGAGCTGATCCTCTTGGACCTGATGCTCTCGGGCGAGGACGGCTTCGAGCTCCTGGCCGACATCCGGCGCACGAGCGACGTCCCGGTGATCATCCTCTCGGCGAAGATGAGCGAGTCCGACCGCGTGCTCGGGCTGCGCCTCGGCGCCGACGACTACGTCGTCAAGCCGTTCTCCGGGCCCGAGCTGTCGGCGCGGGTCGCGTCGGTGCTGCGGCGCTACTCCCACACCCCCGCTGGCCCGACGGTGATGGACTTCGGGGACCTCATGATCGACAGCGTCGCGCGCGAGGTCCGCCTCCGCGGCGAGCTCGTCGACACGACGATGAAGGAGTTCGACCTGCTCGCGTTCCTCGCTGCATCGCCACGTCAGGTCTTCAGCCGCGAGCAGCTGCTCGACCATGTCTGGGGGTCCTCCTCGGCGTGGCAGGACGACGGCACCGTGACCGAGCACATCCGGCGGATCCGCCAGAAGCTGCGCGCCACAGCCGCACGCGACCGCTGGATCAGCACCGTGCGAGGCGTCGGCTACCGCTTCGAGCCCTGAAGGGCCGTCGCGGGGGCGACAGCGCCCGACTGGACGTCTCTCGCAACGCCGCGCTCCCGCCCCGACGCGCGGGCCCGACGCAGCTCGTCGCGCACCCGGCGGGTGAGCTCGTCGGGACCGAAGGGCTTCGTGAGCAACGAGCCCCGCTCGCCGAGCGGGCTCGTCGCTGCAGCGTCGTCGAGGTGGCCGGAGACGAAGAGCACGCCCGCCTCGGGGTAGCGCCACCGGACAGCCGTGGCCAGCTCGATGCCGTTCATGCCCGGCATCACCACGTCGGTGACGAGGAGATGGACAGGGCCGCCGCGCGCGTCGACCAGGTGCAGCGCCTCACTGGCGTTGGTCGCGTCGAGCACCTGGTAGCCGGCGGCCTTCAGCTCCCGTACCTCCAGGCGGAGCACCTCGAGCTCGTCGTCGACGACGAGCACCGTCTCCCCGCCGCTCTCCAGCTCTGAGAACGGCGCGGCCTCGCACGTCTCGTCACGAGGAACCGACCCGGTACGGGCGGTTCCGACGGGGAAGACCAACGTGAAACGGGCCCCCATGCCAGGCGAGCTCTCCACCCGCACCTCGCCACCCGCCTCGGAGACCGTCGCATGCACCACCGCGAGCCCGAGACCCGTCCCGCGGGCCCGCCCCTTCCTCGTGAAGAACGGCTCGAAGCAGTGAGCGAGCGTCTCTTCGTCCATGCCGATGCCCGTGTCGGTGAACGAGAGCTCGAGAAGCTCCTCTCCGTCGGAGGGGTCCTCCGCGCATGCGGACTCGATGGTGAAGGTGCCACCGGCCGGCATCGCGTCCCGTGCGTTGATGGCCAGGTTGAGGACGGAGCGCTCGAGCTCGCTCCGATCGACGAGCACTGCCGTGGCGCCGGCCCCGGGCACGATCTCGAGCCGCACGCCGGACCCGAGCGCGCTCGACAGCATCGGCTGCATCGAGACGACGACCTCGTCGACCACCACCAGCTCGGGCTGGACGGGCTGCTGGTTGCCCCCGATCCGCACGAGCTGGTTGGTGAGAGCGGCCGCCCGCGTCCCGGCTCGATGGATCGCCGCGACGTCGGGAGCAAGTTCCTGGTCCTCGCCCAGCCGCCGCAGCAGCACGTCGCTGCAACCGAGGATCACCGTGAGCAGGTTGTTGAAGTCGTGCGCGACCGCTCCTGCCATCCGGGACATCGCGTTCAACCGTTCGGCCTGGTGGAACTGCTCGAGCATCCGCTGGCGCTCGGTCACGTCCTCTGCGACGACGAGGACGCCGCTGACCGTGCCGAGCGCACCGAGCGGCGATGCGGAGACCGACAGCTCCCGGAGCTCCCCGCCGGCTCCGGTGACTGGCACGGCGACGCCGATGATCGGCTTCCCCCCGAAGGCGGAGTCGAGCAGGCCGGCCAGCACGAGCTCGGACCCCTCACGCACCGGCATCCTCCGAGGTCCCGAGCGGTCGGGCCAACCGAAGAGATCGGCTGCAGCCCGGTTCCACCACGCTGCCTCGCCGGTGGACTGCAGCTCGGCGATGGCGAGCGGGGACGAGTCGACGAGGGTCTGGAGGCGCTGCTCGTTGCCGAGGACCTCGGCGTACAGGCGCGCGTTCCGCAGCGCCACGGAGGTCATCTGTGCCAGGAGGGTCACCACCGACTCGTCTTCGATGCTGAACCAGGTGCCGGGCTCCCTTACGGCCACGACGACGCGGCGGACCTCACCACCCGCGTCGGTGATCGGGGCCGCGACCCATCCCCTGGCTGCCGCCGGAGCTGTCGCCCCGCGCCCGCCCTCGGGACTCCGGACGACCTCCCCTGAGGCCGCAACGGCGGTCACGGCGGCGAGCACCACGCGGCGCAGGTCCTCGCCGGTGCCGGCGCCGTCCGGGTCGGGAGCCCGGTCGACGGCCCGGTCGGGTGGCCGGTCGAAGGCCCGGTCGGGTGGCCACACCCGCTCTGCGAGCGGGCCGCCGCTCGGTTGCGCGCTCACGACCACGACGTCAGCCTCGAGCACACGATGCGTGTGCTCGACGAGGAGCTGGATCACCTCCTCCTCGCTGAACTGCGCGTTCACGACCAGGGACGCGTCCATGAGCCGGCGGAGCCGCTCGGCGTACTGGGACGCCGTCTCCCCCGCCCGCTGGCTCTCCCACCACGAGCGCACCCGGTCGATCGTGACCCCGACTCGCTCGGCGAGCTCCCTTGCGGTCTCGAGGTCCGACGGCCGGAAGCCGCGGCTCTTCGGCCCCGTGGCGAACGAGAGGGCCGCCACGACGCTGCCGCGAACGTGGACCGGCACGACGAGCATCGAGCTCACGCCCGACCGCTCCGGCAGGGTCTCGAGCACGTGGACCGCAGCGCCCAGGTCCGAGGCGCCGAGCCGCGACGTCGGGATCGCGAACTGAGGGCGACGGTCGTCCACGGCTTCGCGGACGACCTCCTCCATCCACGGGCTCGGACGCCCCGCCGTGAGCGCGGGGGAGGCGAAGGCCTCGCCGCACGTTCGGGAGGCGACGCAGCGCAGCTCCCCGGAGTCTTGGAGGACGTGGACGCCGAACCAGTCGGCGAGCTCCGGGACGACCACCTCGGCGAGCTCGTCGAGCGCGGTGTCGTAGCTCTCGAGCGCCTTTCCGAGCACGGTGCCGCCGCGGGCGAGCACCCGCAGGTGCATGCTCGCGTGCTCGACGCCGTACCGGCCGCGCATGGCGAGGTCGTCCAGGCGGGCCCGTTCGAAGGCCGCGGCCAGTCGGTCCGAGGCGACCTGCAGGAGCCGGAGGTCGGCGACGCCGAATGTCCGTCGCGAGACGGACGCGACCTCCACGATCCCGAGCGTGGTGCCCTGGACGATGAGCGGGACCACCATGAGCGACGCGATCGAGCTCTGGCACTCAGGCAGGCGGCCCACGTCGCTTCGTCGGACGTCGGGGACCACGGCCGGACGCGCCCCCTGCGCCGTCGTCCCGAGCACCCCGTCGCCGGCGAGCACCTCGCTGCCGACAGGGGACAACGCCGTCACGCCGGCCGATGCCCGCACGTGCAGCCGAGTGCCGTTCGCGTCGGCCAGGAACACCGAGACGACGTCGCCCCCGATCGCTTCCTTGGTGCGCTCGAGCATCGCCCCGAGAAGCTCGTCGATGCCCAGGAACGCAAGCCCAGGGTCGGTGATCGCCTCGACCGATCGGAGCATCTTCGACGCCCTGCCGAGCTCGGAGCGGAGCCGCCGGTCGGCTGCCCGACGCTCCGTGTTCACCGCCAGGCCGAGGAGTGCGCCGAGCCCGGCGAGGACGACGGCCCCGGCGGCGACGGGGAGGGGCTTGTCGGGGAGCTGCACCGCGATGAGATCGCACAGACCGGCGGTGAGGAGCGCCCAGGCGCCGAGGAGCCCGGCCGTCCACAGCCGCCCGCGCCGTGTGCCGGCGGTCGACCCGGTCGCCGCGAAGGGGTCGACCACCTCGGCCTCGTTCCGCACCCTCCGGGCGCTCACAAGGGGACAAGGCTACCGCAGCGCTCCTGCCCCTCTTCGGCTCTTCCTATCGCTCTCTATCGCTCTCTTCTCGAGAGCAGGCCCTGGAGCTCCGCCAGCAGCCTGGCGAGGAACACGCGGTCGTAGTCGGTCAGCGGCTCGTCCCCGTCGCCCTCGAAGATCGCCGCCCTCCTGGCGAGATGGCCCAGACGAGGCGAGCCGTACGCGAGCACGAAGGCGGTCACGAGCGGGAAGAAGTCCGGCCAGTCCTCGTGCACGTGCTCGGGCACGAGCAGGCCCTGGAGGAGCACCACCACGTAGCACTGGACATGGCGGACCGCTCCCACCGAGATGTTCCGGTCTTCGTCCAGGTAGCCCACGAGGTGGGCGTCGATCGAATCGAGGTAGTCGGCGAGGTCGTCACTCACGCGACCGC
This sequence comes from Actinomycetes bacterium, assembly GCA_021803085.1. Taxonomy (GTDB): domain Bacteria; phylum Actinomycetota; class Acidimicrobiia; order Acidimicrobiales; family RAAP-2; genus JAJYVT01. The sequence continues at coordinate 17,285 of JAJZMD010000202.1, read as the reverse complement.
CCCTTCCTCGGGATCTGCCACGTCGTTCCCGCCCACCTTGCGACCAGATCGGGATGCTCCCCTGCCGGATCGCACATCACCACCTCCACCGTGATGGCCCAACCATCGTTCCACCGCAAGTGTCGGACGGCGTTGCCACACGGGCCGCTATGGGGCGTCAACGTTTGCTCAACAACGGCGGCGCGGAGCTCCGGCGAAGCCCGCGTCGGCGCTCGCAGCGCGTCGCGCGCCCTCACCCCGCACGGAGCTTCAGGACCGCGGCCCGGAGAAGCTCGTCCGCGTCGCACTCGGCCCTGAGCGGCGCCACGACGTGGGCGGCGCGAACCGCCGCGCCCGGGAAGGGGGCCACCGCCTCTCTGGCCCGGTCCACGAGGCGTGCCTCGACCTGGTCCGGGCTCGCGGCACCAGGGGCGCACGGGACGACGGCGACGAGGGAGAGCCCGCCGATGGAGGCCACGGGGTCGTCGAAGCGGAGGTCGGTGCGGAGCGAGCGAACCAGGTCTGCCAGCACCCCGGGGGCCTGCTGCGTCACGCCGTCGACCGTCACCACGATCACCGCCAGGGAGCCGAGCGCGCTGCACCCGGCCCCGATGAGCCTCCCGGCGCGCCCGAGCAGCGCGCCCAGAGGGACGAGGCCCTGCACCGCTCCCTCGCCGAGCACGGCGCCGAGGGGGTCGACCGCCCCGGTCGGCACGTCGAGGGGTGGCTCCGGGGCGCGGTGGGCGCCGGCGCCAGGGCCTGGCACGGCCGACGCCGTCCACGGGGTCGGCGGGGAAGGCTCAGCACGCGTCGTCGCGCTCGCGGCGAGCTGCGTCCGGACGGCTTGGCGGGCCTTCACGTACGAGCTCAGGCGCTGGGCGATGCGCGAGAGCAGCTCGAGCTCGGGCACGCCGAAGGACTTCACCTCTGGGTCCGCGACGCCGAGGATGCCCGAGGGACGGCCCCCGCTGCCGGCGCCAAGGGGCACGACGGCCACGGCGAGCCGGGCCGGCGGTCGTCCCTGCTGGTGTCCGCCCAGCTGCACCGTGCGCACCAGAGCCTTGCCCTGGGCGATTCCCGGCTCCAGCCAGAGCTGGCGGGCCAGGCTCTCCAGCTGCTCGGCCGATGGTGGGCCGTCGCCGAGCTCGGCCGGATAGCTGGCGGTGGCGACGTGGTCGCCGGAGGCTAGGGCGACGAACGCGACGGCGCTCTGGCAGCCGCTCCTCGCCATCCGAAGGAGGTTGGTCGTTCCTCCGCTCAGGTTGTCCACCATCCTCGGGCCGCTCCCCGTTCCCACGCCGCCCATCTATCCACGGCGCCCGTGCGGCGAGCCCGTCCCGCTGCCGTCGGCCCCGCGTCGAACCCCGAGCGATGCAAAGGGCAGCGAGAGAAGTGCTGCCGGAGCCAAGCCGGACACCGCAGGGATGGGATGGGGAGACGCGGCATCCGGCAATGGCTCCGGCAGATCGGGTCCCACAGCCGGCGATCCCGCAGCCGGTCGGGGGCCTGCTCCGAGGGAGGCCCCGTGCCGGGGGAGAACGCCGTCGGCGGGGAGAACGCCGTCGGCGGGGAGAACGCCGTCGGGATGGCTGAGGGAAGCGGTGGGAGGCGTCACCCCGACGCTCCTTGCATGGAGGCCCGGCGCTCGTGCTTCTGCTCGTACATCGCCCGGTCGGCTCGGGCGATGAGCGACTCGGGCGAGTCGTCGCCCGAAGAGGTGCTCACCCAGCCGATCGACGCACCGACGTCGAGCACGAGTTCGCCGAAGCGGTAGGGGGCGGTGAGGACCTTGCGCACCCTGGCGACCACCGAGTCTCCGTCCGACAGGCGCTCCGCCGTCACGTGCGCGACCACGAATTCGTCCCCGCCGAGGCGAGCGACGATGTCCTCGCCGCGGACCGCCCGTCCGAGTCGCAGGGCGACGGCTCGGAGCAGCTCGTCGCCGATGTCGTGACCGTGCTCGTCGTTGATCTCCTTGAACCGGTCGAGGTCGAGGTAGATGAGGGAGACGGATCCGCCCTTCCGGTGGAGACCCTCCAGCATCCGGCCCAACGCGTCGTTCAGGAGGTACCGGTTCGCCACACCGGTGAGCGGGTCGTACAGCGCGTAGCGGGTCAGGTGCGCCTGGCGCTCCCGCTCCCTGGTCACGTCGCGAAGGACCGCGATCGCGCCGTCGCCCCCATCGACGCGCAGGGGCTGAGAGGAGACCGAGACGTACCGGTCCACATCATCGGCTCGAAGCAGGAGCTCCTCGGCCACGGGGAGGTCGTCCAGCATGGACCGCACGAGCGGGTGCTCGTCCACGCTGAGCTGATGGCCCTCGAGCGTCTTCAGCCGCACGACCGAGGGCACGGACGCGCCCACCTGCAGCTCCTCTTCCGACAGCCCCTGGAGGCGGCGGGCAGCGCGGTTGGCGATGACGACGACCCCCTGGGAGTCGCAGCAGACGATGCCGTCCTCGATGTGGTCGAGCAAAGCCTGGATCCCGGACTGCTCGATGCGGCGCTCCTCCGGTCCGGCGCCTGCGGCGCCCCGCGCCCGCAGCAGGGTGACGAAGCAGTCCCCCGCGAACCTGCTCTCGATCCGCCGCCCGGCGGCGTCGAGCAGGAGGCCGCCGGCCTCACCTTCCCGGCCGACGAGCACCGTCCTGCCGGGCTCGGGCTCGCCGAGGATGCTCTGGAGGAACGCCTCGCGGGTGCCTTCGGACCAGCTCCCTGCGGCGCCGTCGCCGAGCTCCCCCGGTGCCGCGAGGACGTGGGTCACGTCCTCGCCCAGCACGGTGTCGAGCGCCAGGCCGGTCATCTGCGAGAACGTCTGGTTCACGAGCACGATCGTTCCGTCGCTCCGAGCCACCAGCAGCCCGTCGGGCAGATGGTCCAGGATCTCCCCGAGGAACGGCTCGGTCGACGTGCCGGGAGGGTGGCGCTCGGCGAGCGTGCCTGCCGCCCACCACTCGCCGGGAACGTCCCGGCGTCCCGGCGCCGCCGAGGCGGCCTCGTGCTCTGCCCGCGCGATCTCCCCGGCGAGTGCCAGCAGACCGGCCTCCTGCTCGTCGTCGAGCTCCGGCAGCCAGACGTCGACGACACCCAGCAGCCCGAGCCACCGGTCGGCCTCCCAAACCGGTGCCACCACGCACGCAAGTGACCACTCCGGCTGCAGCGCGCTGCCCTCGTCCGTCGGCTCGGCGCTCCAGAAGAGGCCGGCACCACGGGCGGACGGGTGCACCAGACAGCTCCGCGCGAGCGCCGCCACCCGCTCGTCGGCGTCGTCGGGCCGCATCACGTCGGACATGCTCGCGAACACCGAGCCCGCCTCCGTCACGTAGAACGCCCCGACCCCGAGACACAGATCGCGTGCGAGTCGCAGGCTTTCGTCGACAGGCGTGCCGGTCGCCACGATCGGGAACCTACGGCGCCCCAGTCCCACCAGCGTCCCTCGGCCGTCCGGCGACGACGTCCCGTGCCGTGCGCCGTCTCCCGAGCGTCCATCGAGTCTCTGGGACGACACGTGGTGGTCCCGCGGTCTGGCGGGCGGCACGACCTTCCTTCGTCCCCGGCAAGCGAGGGACGTGCCAGCGACGTGTCTCACGAATCAGGAACGGTCGAGGCAGTTCCGGAGCTCGCGCGCGGCCGGCGACGGGGCCACGTTGAGCTCTGCGAGCATCCGCTCGGCTCGTTCCAGTGCGTCCAGCGCCCGCCCGCGGTTGCCCGCGCGAAGGTGGATCTCGGCGGTGCGGAGATGGTGGCGCTCGTCGAACGGGTCGACCTCGGCCAGGCGCTCGAGGATCGCGAGCGCCTCGGCCTGCCGGCCGCCGGACAGCGCGTCCTCGACCAGCAGGTCGAGCAGGCGACGGTGCACGCGGGCGGCGGACTCCCGAACCGACGCCGCCCAGTCTTCGTAGCGGTCTCCGGGGAGCAGCTCGCCGCGATAGAGCTCGAGCGCCGACCTCGCCAGCTCCGCCGCCGCAGGGGTCCCGGCCTCGGGACCCGCGAGGGCTTCGTCGGCCAGCTCGCGAAACCGGCTCAGGTCGGTCACCGCCCCGGTAGCGAGCCGGAGGGAATTTCCCTCGCGCACCAAGAGCCCGCCGCACGCCGACCGGATCCTCCACAGCACGTTGCGAAGCCGTCGCTGCCCCACCCCGGGCTCGGCCGACTTCCAGAGATGCTCGATCAGCTCGTCGACCGTCACGCGCGGCTGGAGCGCCACGATCTTCACGGCCTGACTGGCGAGGCTCGGCGGCAGCGCCACGTCCTTGCCGCGGTGGCGGACCGCGAACCCGCCGAGCACCGAGACCTCCCACTCCCCCAGCGGCACCACGTCTGCAAGATGCCGCTGCGACGCCGGAGCACCCGGTTCGCCGCCGGCCGCCAGCCTCTCGCCAGGATCGGGCGGCAGGAGGCGCCGCTCCCGCGCCGCCAGCGCGACCAGCCCGGTCGCACCCGCGTCGGCCAGCTGCCGGTCCAGATCCCCGAGGAGGACGGCCGCTTCGGACGCAAGCCCGGCCTCGCCCAGCCGGACGGCGCGGCAGAGGTCGACGAGGGCCCGGTGGAGCGGGAGCTCACGGTACGTCCGGGCCGCCGCCGCGAGCAGCTCGGCGGCACGCAGCCCGTCCGGCTCCATCAGCCCGGCCAGCCATGTCGAGCCGGCCGGCGCGCCGGCGATCGAGCTCTGCGCGTGCGCGGCGTCGGCGCAGACCTTCGCCCACTGACGCAGCTGGCCCTGGTCGCGTGCGAGGAAAAGGAGGGCGCCGACCCCGGCCGCGAGCTCGGCCGCGAGCGCGCCCATCGCGTGGACATCCTTCGTCGCCACGTCGGTCCCCGGCCCGCCGTTCGGACCCCCTGCGGACGCGAGCAGGTCGTGCTCGACCGCCCTCGCCCATGCCGCCGCCGGGCCGGCACGGCCGCGTTGCAGCTCCAACAGCGCGAGCCCCGGCAACGCCCTCACTCTTGCCAGGCCGCCGGAGCGGTCGGTCATGGCGAAGAGCTTTGACGCCTCGGAGAAGCCCAGCTCGTAGTCGCCGGCCACCGCGTGGACCAAGACGGCGAGCTGCGAGCCCCACGCGGCTGCGGCGATGCTGCCAGCGCGCGCCGCTGCCGACGCACCGCGCACCACTGTGCCGGTCGCCTCGGCGATGGAGCCCTGGGCCAGGAGCACCGAGCCTTCGACGAGCGGGCACACCGCCGACAGGCCGACGTCGCCGCTGCGCTCGGCGCACCGGCCGACCCACTGCGCCCAGCGGTGCGCCTGGTGACGAAGTCCCTGCCGGGCCAGGCTCACGCCGATGACGAGCGCCACCTCCGGAGTGGACGGGAACCGCTCGGTCGCACCGATGAGGAGCGAGACGCGGCTCCGTTCGGCCACGCCGTCGATGACCTCGCCCCGGGCCAGGCTCGCCGCGGCCCGGACCGTGCGGGCGAGGACCTCGGAATGGCTGCTCACCGCACTCGCGACGGCGACGGCCCGCTCGGCCGCCGCCTCGGCGGCATCGGGACGGTTTGTGAGGATCCACCACGCGGCCGCGTCGACGAGCATGGCGAGCGCGCGGTGGGGACGCGTCCGCAGGCAGGCTCCCGCCGCCTCCACCATCCGCTGGCCGGCTGTCCCCTGGTCCCGGCCGGCGCCGAGCCTGGCGCGCTGGTAGGCGAGCTCGGCCGCCACCGGCGGGCTGAGCTCGAGCTCGAGCGCCGGCTCCACGCACTGCTCGGCGCGGCGGCGCTCCCCCGCTGCGATCCAGTGACCGCACGCGTCCGCCAGGTGCTGGCCGATGCCGTCGGGGTCGGCCGTGCACATGGCCGCCATCTCCTCGTGGCGGGCCGCAGCGCCCGGATCGCCCCGCTCGAGCGCCACCCGCGCCGCGTCGGCCAGGCGGCGGGAAGCGAGCTCGTCCGGCGCGACCAGGTCCGCCGACGCGTGGAATGCGCTCGCCTCGATCACGTGCGCCTCTGCCAAGACGTCGCTCAGTGCCTTGCGCGCTGCCCGACGCACCTCTGCCGGCGTGCGGTAGAAGGCGACGCTGCGCACCAGCGGATGACGGAAGTCCACCCTGGGGCCGCGCTCGTAGCACACCTGGGCCTCCAGCGCAGGAGCGAGGTCCGCGGCTTCCACTGTCAGGCGCTTCATCGCAGCCACCACGTGCTCGCGCGACGCGCCGCCGGCCGCGACGACCACCAGCGCACGGCGCGTGGGGGCTGGCAGGTAACGGACGACGTCGAACGCCTCCGTCAGGTTCCCGCCGACCGGCAGCGGATCGGGCAGCGGGTGCCAGCCGGCAAGCTGGGCCGGGGTCAGCTGCCCGACCACGTCGATCAGCGCGAGCGGGTTGCCGCCCGTTCGGCCGACGAGCCTGCTCAGCACGGCCTCGTCGGGCATCTGCTCGGCACGCGTGCTGAGCAGCTCGCGCGCCTGCGAGACCGTGAGGCCCCCGAGACGGTGGACCGGGACGTCCGGCCGGTCGAGCTCGAACGACTGGAGGTGCGGCGTGTCCCTCCATGCCAGGACGAGGCTGATGGGCTTGTCCGCCAGCCGCACCTCGACTGCGATCGCCATGGCCGCCACCAGGCCGGGAGGAAGCAGGTGGCAGTCGTCGACCGTCACGAGACACGGTCCACCCCCCGCCACCAGGCGCTGCAGCGCCATGACGGCCGAGTCCACGAGCGCAGGGGTCGGCACGACCGCAGAGATCGGCAGGGTCGCGACCGACGCGAACTGCGGCATCGACGGCCGGACGGCCCCCTGATCGTCCGACGCGCGAGCGAGCTCGCCCAGCGGGTCCGGCCAGTCCGCCCGCTGCAGGGCGGACGCCCCCTCAGCCCGCCCGCGCACCTGGACCGTGCGGAACTCGGTCGCGCGCTCGACGGCCGCCTCGATCAGCGAGCTCTTGCCGACGCCGCACTCGCCGCGCAGCGCCACGGTGCCGCCCTTCCCCCTGCGGGTGCGCCACAGCAGCTGCTCGACGTGGGCGAGCTCCCTGCCGCGTGCCACCAACCCGGTGTGCGTGCCGGGTTGGTGCGCGGTCGGCGGGAGCTCCCGGCGTTCGTAGGTGAGCCGGTGACCGCGGCTCATCGGTCGCTCCGAGCCCTCATCGGTCCGCCTCTCGGATCGTCCCCGAGGGTCTCCGAGCCCCCTCTGCACGAACCCGACCTCCTGGCCGGTGCAGCGTGCGCGTGTCCGCTGCGCGCCTCGCCGGGGTCCTGACGTAACAACGCAGAGCCGCGCGGACCCCTGGCATGCGCGGTCCCATCCCTAGCGCGCGCCACTCTCATCTCCCCTGTGTTCCCGTCGGCCGCCGAGCGACCGCTTTCCCCGCGTCCTTTCTACCCCGGCGACCGGCGTCGCGCAAACAGGGAGCAGTGCTTCTCCCCGACCGCTGTGGGAGGCAGCCTCGCCGCCGTGGCTTCGGGGCTACCCGAGCGCGAGGACGACCGCCAGCCGGGCGGTCACCGTCTCGGTTCCCGCTTCGACCGGCACGGGCGCGCTCGGCGCCGCCGCAGTCCCGAATCCGTGGAAGGGAAGGGGCGTTGTTGTCGATGTCGACGTCTGGTCGTCGATCGAGCAGATCCCGCCGATCTTCTCGCCCGCAGACGCGGCGATCGCTTTCGCGTGGGCGACCGCCTCACGGACCGCCAAGCCCCGTGCACGCGCCTGCGCGCGGAGCGGCCGTGTGGTCGAGAACGAGAGGGAGTCGATCCTCGTGGCGTTGCCGCCGGCGGCGACCGCGGCGTCGATCAGCCTGCCGGCGCTGGAAAGCTTCTCGATCTTGGCCACCACCGTGTCGTCGACGCCGTAGCCGGTCACGGTTGTCCCTGTCCTTGCGTAAGTCGGCTGGATCGTGAGGTCGGTGGTCTGCAGGTCGCGCCGGGCGACGCCGCCGGAGGACAATGCATGCAGCACCGCTGCGGTCGCCCTGTTGTTCTCGGACAACGCGCTGGTCGCCTGGGGCGCGTGCGTGTGGACGTCCAGGCTCAGGGTGAGCAGGTTGGGCGTGATCGACACCGTTCCGATGCCCGTCTCGGTGATCTTGGGCGCCCCGGCGCCACAGTCCGGCCGGGCGGCGACCGCGCCGTGCGCGGCACCGCTTCGCGGCGGCGCCGGGCTGCCCGAGCCGAGCGCGGCTCCCGCCGCTGCGCCGCCGATCGCCACGGCCAGCGCCGTCGCGACCAGCGCGACGCGCGTCCACCCTTCCCTGCGCATCCCGCTCACGTTCCCTCCACCTTCAGCTCGAGGGTCCACACGTCGGTGGGCCCGGCGACGGGCGCCGCCGGCGCCCCCTTCCCTGCGAGCGCGTCGTCCGACTGGAGCACGACGGCGGCCGGCGCCTCCGTGAACACGACGAACCGTTGCACCGCGCCTTGTGACCGCAGCGCCCGCACGATGACCGGCCGCGCCGACCCGTGGCGGCCGGGCGCACCGACGACCGATGGCGTGCTCCACCGCCGCGCTCCCGCCACCGGCGGGAGGTCGATCACGACCCGCGCGCCTGGACGCACCTCGAGCGGTGCACCCAGGCGCGCCGGGAGGGCCGCGACCGGGCCCTCCGACCCGCTCTCGCCAGCGGCGGCCGCAGCGCGAGACGGCGCGGCGCGGACGACCGCGACCGAGCCGCAGCCGTCGAGCGTCCTCCCCCTCGAGTGGCACACCACGAGGAGACTGGGCCTGAGCGACGGGACCGGCGCGGTGGTCGCCTTCCGGTGCGCAGACGGCCCGTGCGCCGGAGCCGCGCCGCTCGAGGGCACGGGGGACGTCAGCGCCGGCCCGACCCGGGCCGCGCTCCCGAGCACCTGGGAGAGACCTACGGCGAGCCCGAGGAACACGACGGCGGCGACCCCCATGACCTGCATCCGGCGCACCCGGCGGCGGCGGATGCCCGAGAGCAGCCGGGCTCTCGCCGCGTCGAGCTCCGAGCCGGAGCGAAGACCGCCCGCCTCGCGGCCACGGCCCGCGCCGAGCGCGGCACGGAGCCGCTCGTCGAGGCCGGCCGGCTCACTCACCGCGCACCTCCGCGCCCGGCGCGGCACAGGCGACCTCGAGCAGCCTCGAGAGCGTCGCGCGCGCCTTCGAGAGCTGGGACTTCACCGTGCCGACGGAGCAGCCGAGCGCCTTGGCGACGTCGGACTCGGAGAGATCGGCGTAGTAGCGGAGCACGACGGCCTCGCGCTGGCGGGCGGGGAGGCGCCGGACGGCTCCCCGTACGGCCAAGACGTCTCCGGTCCGCTCGACGTCGGCCACTCCGGTGTCCGTTGCAGACTCGGCCCAGACCACGCGGTTCTTGCGCTGCTCCGTCGTGCGGCGACGGCCACGCGAACGGCACTGGTTGACCACCGCGGCGCGGAGGTACGCGTGGGCGCGCTCGGGGTGGCGGAGGCGCCGCCACCCGACGAACGTCGCCAGGAACGCCTCCTGGACGGCCTCCTCCGCCTGCCCGGGATCGTCGAGGAGCAGGGCGGCCAGCCGGCACAGCCCCGCGTAGTGCGCGTCGAAGAGAGCGACGACGGCCGCGTCGCGTCCGGCGGTCACGGCCGTTCGCGGTCCCCGTCGGACCCGGACGGCGAGCAGCGCTCCCTCACCCACGTCCACCACAGACGCACGAGCGACCCTTCCGGTTGCCTCGGCGGCGTCCTCGAGGGCTGACGCGCCTTCCCGGGCCACCGCAGCAGCCTCGGGCCCCGACCCGGGACAGCCGCCGCCACGGCAACCATCGCCCCATTCTCGCCCGCACGCCGCACGCACGAGCAGCGGGCCGGGGCCCGCCGCTCGTGCGTGGACGAAGCCCTACTCAGTGGCCGTGGTGTCCACCCTTCGACGCCGAGCCGTGACCGTCCGCGCCGTCAGACGACGTCTGGACCGTCCCCGAGGCGGTGGGTCCGAGGACCACGTCCTCTGTCGCGCCGGTGATCGTGTTGCCCACGGCGGTCACGTCAACCGACCCTGTCTTCGTCGCGGTCGGGTCGCCCACCCAGATCCCCGTCGTCCCCGCAGCTGTGGCGAGCGCGATCGAGTTGCGGACGATGACGACCCGGATCGTGCCCGGCGAGAAGCCCAGTGTGTGGCAGTACCGTGTGCACGCGACCGCGTAGACGCCCACGCTGCCGGGAATGCCCGAGCTCGTCTCGGTGACGGTGTTCTTCTGGACCGTGGCGTCGCTGTCGACGACCGCCACGGCCAGCTGGGCGTTGCGCAGCGTGTTCTTCTGGACCTGGACCTCGCCCTCGGCGCCGTAGAGGAGGATGCCCGACGCGAATGTCGCGCGCGGGTACTTCGGTGTGGCGATGCCGGTCCAGTCCACTGTGGCCACGGTGTTGCCGGCAATGTGCGCCCGCGCGGCGAGCACCTGGATGCCGTTCTCGGCGGCGCCGCTCGTCGGCCCGACACCGGTCACCGTGTTCTGCATGATGGAGCAGCTGGTGCCGTGGTCGTCGCAGGTGATGCCGTCCTTCTGGAAGCCGTCCACTGTGTCGTGCTCGATCGTCACCCGAGCGGTGCCGGTCGGTGAGGCGGCCGTCCCTGTCTCGTCGACGTAGATGCCCTGTCCCGCCTGGCACCCGTCGAGGGTGGCGGAGAGCTTCATTGTGGAGACCGTGACTGTCCGGACCGTCCCCGAGGCCCCGTGGAACAGGACGCCCACCGGGTCGACCCCGCAACCGGTCAGGACCGACGCCCAGCCGGCGCCGTCGACCTCGAGGTTCCGGACCGTCACCCCTACCACGCCGGGGCCGACGTCGATGACGGGCGCCATGCCCGGTGAGCTCGACGGTGTGTCTGCCGTGTGGACCAGGTTCGGCGCGCTTGTCGGCTCGATGAGCGAGGTCGTCCCTGTCCCGGTGAGCGTCAGCCCGTCGGTCGTGATCGTCACCTGCTCGTGGTAGGTGCCGGCGCAGACGTGCACCGTGTCGCCGGCCTGCGCGGCGTCGACGGCTGTCTGGATGTGGTCGTACCCGGCGGCTGTGCAGCCCTGGTCCGAGTTGGCGGACGAGCCCGTCGTGGACACGTACAGGGTCGCCCCCGACTGGTCGGAGCCCTGCCCCTGCTGCCCCTGCTGGCCGTGCTGGCCGTGCGGACCGTGGTCCGCTCCCGCGGGCGTCCCGAGCCAGACGAGGGGGAGCAGCGCCGCCACCCCTGCCCACAGCACCCGCCTCTTGTACGAGCGGGGTCGTTGCACCCTGGCGATCTCGCCGGACTGCGGCGCACCACCTCGTATTCTTCGTACTCCAGCACGCAGCGTCATCTCGTCTTTCCCTTCTCTCCCGCCGGCCGCGGTCACGACCGGCTCCCCTCGAGCCCCGATGACTGCACATGACGAGGTCGAAGGCGGCGGACGCCGCGGCCCAACCCGAGTCGCGGACGCTGCTCCATCCCTATCCCGTCGTGCGCGATCCTAACCTCGCACCCGGGCTGCAGCGAGCCGTGATCCCAGCGCCCGGAGGGGCTCAGATGTGGTGGGCGACCCAGGTGATGCCCTGGTAGGCGCGGTAGCCGAGGTAGACGACCGAGGCCGCCAGCATGAACTTGAAGTACCAGGGGACGGGCTTCTTCACCTCTTCGAGGAGCTCGGCCCCGCACGTGGGGCACTCCCCGTCCTCGGTCAGGTTCTCGTCCTCGACGACCTGTTCGCACTCCTCACACCAGGGCACGGCGGCCTCCGTTGACAGCCCGCGCGTCGCCAGCATGCCAGTCGGCCACCGGCGGTGTCACTCCGGATCGCTCGTGGGACCGGCCAGGCCGGCCGGGCCCGCCCAGCCGGTGCCGGCGCCGACCAGCGGGCGCGAGGGTGGCGGGCCAGTGGGCGCAGCCGGTCACTTCCCGCCGATCCGGACGCGCAGCTTGATCGGCGTGGGACCCAGCTCGAAGTGGTCCCGGAGGCTCCGCTCGACGTAGCGGAGGTAGGTCTGCGGCAGACGCCCGGTCGCGAACAGCGTGAACGTGGGAGGGTCCACCGCACCTTGCACGCCATAGCGGATGTGCGCTCCGGGCGCGGGGTGCGCCTGCTGGATGTCGCGCAACGCCCGGTTCAGCGCGCCCGTCGGCACGCGCCGGTGGTATGCCTCGACCGCGGCGTGGAGCGCGGGGAGGATCTTGTGCACCCCGCGCCCGCTCGCCGCGCTCACCCGGAGCACCGGCGCCATGCCCAGGAAGGCGAGCCGCTCCCCCACGCTCGCCAGCACGTCCTCGCGGTCGCCGGCGGCGACGAGGTCCCATTTGTTCAGCACGATCACCGCAGGGCAACCCGCCGCGCCGATCCGCTCCGCCAGCCGCTGGTCCTGGTGCGTCGCGCCGACGGTCGCGTCGATCACCAGAAGCGCGAGGTCGGACCGGTCGAGCGATTCGAGCGCGCGCAGCGTCGAATAGGCCTCCACCCCCCGGTCGGTGCGGGCGGGCCGCCGCATGCCTGCGGTGTCCACGAAGCACAAGGGGCCCTCGTCGGTCGTGATCACCGTGTCGATCGAGTCACGGGTCGTGCCGGGCAGGTCGTGGACGATGGACCGCTCCTCCCCGATCAGCCGGTTGAACAGCGTCGACTTGCCGGCGTTCGGCCTCCCGACCAGTGCGACGCGCGGCGTGCCGTCCTCTCTCGCCGGCTCCTGCCAGACCTCGACATCGGTCGCGCTGGCGGCCTCTTCTTCCCCTCTCGACCCCGGCACACCGCCCTCGGGGGCCGCCACCAGGTGCGCCACCCGGTGAACCACCTCGTCGAGCAGGTCGCCGGTCCCGCGCCCGTGGAGCGCGCTCACCGGCCACGGGTCACCCGCGCCGAGCCGGAGGAGCTCCCAGGCCGCCGGCTCCCTGGAGGCGTCGTCGACCTTGTTGGCGACGAGCAGCATCGGCGTGCCCGCCCTTCGCACGGCTCGCACCGTCGCGGCGTCCTCCTCGGTCGCCCCCACCGTCACGTCGACCACGAGCAGCACGAGATCGGCGTCGGCGAACGCCCGCTCCGCCTGCGCGCTCACCTTCGCGTCGAGCGCTCCGCCTGCTGCGAGCCATCCGCCCGTGTCGACCAGCACGAAGGGCATTCCCGCCCACTCGGCGTCCAGCTCCTTGCGATCCCTGGTCACCCCGGGCTCCCGCTCGACCACCGCCACGCGCCGCCCCACGATGCGGTTCACCAGCGAGGACTTCCCGACGTTCGGGCGTCCTGCGACGACCACGACCGGACCGCGCCGCGATGGCGATGGGGGCGAGCGCCGCGACGCGCTCACAGCCGTCCGGCCAGCGCCTCGCGGAGCGACCGTCCGTCGGACGGCACCACCTCGACGGCGCGCGGCAGGTCCGCGAGGGTCTTCCCGTCGAGGAACCGGCCCTCCGAGAGGCACGCGTCCGCGAGCAGGTACCGGTGACCCTCCGGCGCGGTCTCGAGCACCTGGATGAGGTCGTGACCGGTGAGCAGCCCGGCGACGGCGATGTTGCCGCCGAAGAAGTCGTTCACGACCGGGAGGACCCGGACGCCGGCCAGGCCCGCCACGAGCGGGGCGAGCACCCGGGCGCCGTAGGCACCCGTGAGCACCGCCGTGGGACGCCGATCCAGGTCGCGGGCAGGGCCGGGCTGGGCCGCGTGGCGGGGCGCCCGGTACCCGGCAGCCGGTGCGCCCTCCACCCATGCGAAGAACCCGGCGCGCACCCCGCCCGGGGCTCCGCCGCTGCCGTCGGCGTCTTCTCCGGCGTCGCCGTCTTCTCCGGCGTCACCGCCGTCGCCGCCGCGGAACGCGCGCTCGAAGGCCCGGGCCATCCCGATCCCGTTCTCGTGCTGGGGGAAGCCGTCGTAGGACTCGGCCGGAGGGAAGTCGAGCCCGGCCAGCAGGTAGTACTCGTCGGCGGCGTAGGCGAGGCGCCGGCCCAGCACGCCGAGGTAGGTGTCCTGCCACTCGGCCACCGTGTCGCACACAGCGCGGGCCTCGGCGACGGTGTGCTCGCGCATCTCGGGCTCGTGCGAGTAGCGCGAGAGCCCCAGAGGCACGACGCCCAGCGTCGCGAGCTTCGGGTAGCGGTCGAGCACGGTGACCAGGGTGTCCTGGAGGACCGCCCCGTCGTTCACCCCGGGGCACACGACCACCTGCCCGTGCACCTCGATCCCGCCGTCGAGGAGGACGCGCAGCCACCGCAGGCTCGTCGCGCCCTTCGGGTTCCGCAGCATCTGCGCCCGGACCTCCGGGTCGGTGGCGTGGACGGACACGAAGAGCGGGCCCAGCCGCTCCTCCAGCACCCGCTCGGCGTCGAGCTCGGTGAAGCGGGTCAGCGTCGTGAAGTTCCCGTAGAGAAAGGACAAGCGGTAGTCGTCGTCCTTCAGGTAGAGGCTCCGGCGCATGCCCTTGGGGAGCTGGTGGATGAAGCAGAAGGCGCAGTGGTTGTCGCACGTCCGGACCCGGTCGAACACCGCCGACTCGACCGCGATCCCGAGCGGCTCGCCGGCGGCCTTGGCGACCCGGAGCTCGAGCTCGCGGTCTGGCCGTCCGCCTGGCCCCGGCCGCCGGACGCGCAGGTCCAGCACCTCGTCGTCGACGAGAGCGTGGTACTCGATGACGTCGCGCGGACGCCTTCCGTTGAGCGAGAGGAGCTCGTCGCCGACGTCGAGGCCGGCGCGCTCGGCCGGCGACGACTCGGCGACTGCCGTCACCTTGGGCGCCGACATGGTCCTCAAGGGTACCGGCCCCCGGGGCGCGCCCGGCGCGGTGACCGGGTGGCTGGCGTGGATACGCCGGAGCGCGAGCGGAGTACGTTGTCGAAGAGATGTCCTCCGATCGCACGCCGGGCGTCTCGAGATGAGCGCCGCAGACGCAGATCTCCTGCTGGTGAACGGCGCCGTGCACACCGTGGACCCGGCGCTGCCCCGAGCGTCCGCCGTCGCGATCCGACGGGGCCTGATCGCGGCCGTCGGCAGCGACGACGACATGCGCGACCTGCACGGCCCGCGCACCGAGACGGTCGACCTCCGTGGCCGCACGGTCCTCCCCGGCTTCCAGGACGCGCACGCCCATCCATCGGGGGCCGGCCTCGAGCGCTCCCGGTGCGACCTGTCCCATCTGCACGACCGCGAGGGCTACCTCGCATGCATCTCGGCGTACGCGGCCGGCCACCCCGACGCGCCGTGGATCCTGGGGGGCGGCTGGGCGATGGACGTCTTCCCTTCGGGCATCCCGACGAAGGAGGACCTCGACCGGGTCGTGCCGGACCGACCGGTCTTCCTCCCGAGCCGGGACCACCACTCGGCGTGGGTGAGCTCGAGAGCGCTCGAGCTCGCGGGCATCGACGCGCGCACGCCCGACCCCGCAGACGGGCGCATCGAGCGCGACGGAGCCGGTGAGCCGCTCGGCGCGCTGCAAGAGGGCGCGATGGAGCTCGTGCGGCGCGTCTGCCCCCCCGACACGGCCGCGGAAGTCGCGGCGGGAATCCTCGAGGCGCAGCGCTACCTGCACGGCCTCGGCATCACCGCCTGGCAGGAGGCGATCGTCGGCGCGGGCCCGCCCCGCGTCGACTGCTTCGACGCGTACCTCGCCCTCGACGGGAGCGGGCAGCTGACCGCCAAGGTCGTCGGGGCACTGTGGTGGGAGCGCGGGGCCGGCGAGGGGCAGCTCGACTCGCTGCTCTCCCTGCGGGAGCGGGCCGACGGCTGCGCACGGTTCACGACGAGCACGGTCAAGTTCATGCAGGACGGCGTCTGCGAGAACTTCACCGCCGCCATGCTCGAGCCGTACCTCGACGCAGAAGGCCACCCGGGCCACACCAGTGGCAAGAGCTTCTTCGACGCAGAGGAGCTGACGCGCTACGTGACCCTTGTGGACGCCCACGGGTTCCAGGCGCACTTCCACGCCATCGGCGACCGCGCCGTGCGCGAGGTGCTCGACGCCGTAGAGGTCGCGAGGAGGGAGAACGGGCCCAACGACAACCGGCACTGCGCGGCGCACATCCAGGTGGTGCACCCAGACGACCTCGCCCGCTTCGCGAGGAACGGGCTCGTCGCGAACGGCCAGCCGCTGTGGGCCTGCAACGAGCCGCAGATGGTCGAGCTCACGCTCCCCTTCCTCGGGCCCGAGCGGTCGTCGTGGCAGTACCCCTTCGGCAGCCTGGTCCGCTCAGGGGCGCAGCTGTGCTTCGGCAGCGACTGGCCGGTGTCGACGCCCGACGTGATGGCGCAGATCCACGTCGCGCTGAACAGGACCGAGCCGCCCGGCCACCTCTACGGCGGCGGCGCTCCCGGCGAACCCTTCCTGCCCGCAGAGCGCGTCGACCTCGAGACGGCGGTCGCGGCGTTCACCCTGGGATCTGCCTACGTGAACCACCTCGAGGGCGAGACCGGCTCGATCACCGCCGGAAAGCGTGCGGACCTCGCCGTCCTCGACCGCGACCTCTTCGCCTCGCCCGCGGACGAGATCGGCACGATCCGGGTGGACATGACCTTCGCGGACGGGGTGATGGTCCACGGGGCGTCCTCCGCCGGAGCGGCGTGATCGACGACGGGGTCATGCGCCGCGAACGGTCGCGGCGCGCTCTTCGTCAGCGGTCAGTGCCCGGAGCCCGACGCAAGGATGCCCGTGTGACCCGGCGGGTCGGCCTTCCCTCGGGGGAAGACGAAGACGGCGGTGGCGGTGAACACCCCTGACACGATGGTCCCCCTGGCCAGGACCGAGTCGCCGACGCACACGCTGGCGAAGGTGGCGTTGGAACGGTTCGGCTCCTTCGGCCCGAGCGCCACCCCGGGCTTCATCGGCGGCTCGAAGAACCTGGTCGTCGCCGTCACGTCGACCGTGCTCGGCGCAGTCGACTTCGGGTTGGCGACGACGAAGAACCCCGGACCCGCGACCCCGCAGGTTGTCTTCGTCGTCACCCCGTTGACCGCGGTGACGACGCCGGCGACGTGCACCACCGGATGCCGGGGGAAGACGAAGACGGCGACGGCCGAGAGAGCCCCTGACACCAGGGTGCCCCTGGCGAGGACCGACTCGCCGGCGCAGACGCTGGCGAAGGTGGCGTTGGAACGTCTCGGCCCCTTCGGCCCGAGCGCCACCCCGGGCTTCATCGGCGGTTCGAAGAACCTGGTCGTGGCCGTCACGTCGACCGTGCTCGGCGCAGTCGACTTCGGGTTGGTGACGACGAAGAACCCCGACGTGCCCGCGACCCCGCAAGAGGTCGCCTTCGCTGTCCCGTTGACCGCGGTGACGACGCCGGAGGCGTGCACCACCGGACCCTGCGGGTACACGAAGACTGCGCTGGCGGAGAGCTCCCCCGACACGCTGGTGCCCCTGGCGAGGACCGACTCGCCGACGCACACGCTGGCGAAGGTGGCGTCGGGCCGCCTCGGCACGAAGAACCTGGTCGTGGCC
>JAJZMD010000254.1 GCA_021803085.1 Actinomycetes bacterium | reverse complement strand
GCGTGCGCCGCGCTCCATGGCGGAGGGACGCGCACCTCGGCGCTACAGTCCGGTCGCGGTGAGCCCCAGCGAGGTGGCGCAGCTTCTCACCGTCCTCATGAGCGGGATGGCAGGCCTCGTCGTCGGATCGTTCCTGAACGTCGTCGTCTACCGGCTCCCTCTCCAGATGTCGGTGGTGCAGCCGCCCTCGCACTGCCCGGCGTGCTCGACCCGGCTGACCGCCGTTGATCTGGTCCCGGTGCTCTCCTGGCTCTTGCTGCGCGGCCGGTGCCGCCACTGCGGGGCGCGCATCTCGTGGCGCTACCCGGCGGTCGAGCTCGGGACGGGGCTGCTCTGCGCGGCTGCGGCCGGGGCGCTCGGGTCGCTCTGGCCGCTTCCCTCGGTCGCCGTGATCGTCGTCTGCGCGCTCGGAGCGGCGGTCGTGGACGCAGACGGCGCCGCGGTCCCGCTCGCGTTCGTGCTCGTGGGCGCGCTCGCGGCGGCGTCGCTCCTGCCCATCGCCATTGCCCTCGGGCACGCCGACCGGCTCGCCTGGGCGGCGCTCGGCGCGGCCCTCGGCGCGGTGTCCGGCGCGGCGGCCGGCGCCTTGGCCGGCGCGGCGGCCGGGACGGGCTCGGGCTTCGTGGCCGATCGCTCCGACGGCCGGCAGCGCTGGGCCGGGATCGCCCTGCTCGCCTGCCTCGCCTGGACGGCGGGCTGGCTGTGGTCACCCGGCGGCGCGTGCGTCGCCGGGTGGATCGTGCTCACGACGGCGGTCGCTCGCCTCGGAGCGCGCCGCCGTGCGCCGTTCGTGATCCTCGTCGGCGGTGCGGTCGTCGGCGTCCTCGCCTCGGCGCTGGTCAGCCGCCCATGACGCGCGAGCCGCGCATCACGCGCGAGGCGCCCATGACCCGTGAGCCGCCCGCGATCAGCCTCTGCCGGTCTGCACGAGCCCCCGGCGCTCGAGCGTGACCCGCAAGTCGTGCGGGTTGGTCGCCATCTCGAGCGCGTCGGCCAGCGAGATCACCCCGGACTCGAGGTGCGCGGCGAGGCTCTGGTCGAAGCTCTGCATCCCGTAGTAGGCGCCGTCGGCGATGATGTCGGCGATGTCGCTCGTGTGCTCGGCGTCTTCGATGCACTGGCGGATCCGGCCGTTCACGACCATCACCTCCACCGCGGGAAGGCGCCCGTTGCCGTCGGCCCGGCGCACCAGGCGCTGCGCGACCGTGCCGCGCAAGGAACCCGCGAGGGAGGTGCGGATCTGCTGCTGGTGGTGTGGCGGGAAGAAGTCGACGACGCGGGCGATCGTCTCGGTGGCGTCGATCGTGTGGAGGGTCGAGAGCACCAGGTGGCCGGTCTCCGAAGCGGTCAGCGCGGCCGAGGCCGTCTCCACGTCGCGCATCTCGCCGACCAGGATGACGTCGGGGTCCTGGCGGAGCACGACGCGCATCGCCGAGGGGAAGGAGTCCGTGTCGAAACCGACCTCGCGCTGGCTGACGGAGGCGAGCACGTCGGAGTGGAGGTACTCGATCGGGTCCTCGATCGTGATGATGTGGCAGGACCGGAAGCGGTTGATGTGGTCGATCATCGCGGCGAGCGTCGTCGTCTTGCCCGATCCGGTCGGCCCGGTCACGAGCACGAGCCCTCGGCGCTCCTCCGCGAGCTTGGCGACCGCAGGGGGGAGCCCGAGCTCCTCGATCGAGCCCGGGCTCGCCCGGACCGCCCGGAAGGCGAGCGCCACCGAGCCCCGCTGGTAGTAGGCGTTCACCCGGAAGCGTCCGAGGCCGGACACCGAGTAGGCGAAATCGGCTTCACGATGACGATCGAACTGCGCCGCGACCTCCGCCGGCATGATCGCCCGCGCGACCCCCAGCGTGTCGGGGGGGCTGGACCTGGGCTCGCTGGTCACCTGCCGCAGCTCGCCGTCGATCCGCACCCGCGGCACGACCCCGGCCTTCAGGTGGAGGTCGGATCCGCCCCACTGGCCGAGCAAGCCCAAGAGGCGGTCGAGGTCGCGTCGGTCCACGCCATGAGAGCCTACCCAGACCGTCGTGCTTTGGCCGGGACGCACGCCCGGACTCATGCTGGACGCACGCCCGGACTCATGCCGGGACGCGCGCGTGGCCGCACACGCGGCCGCCCGCGTGGTCAGCTGAGCGCTGCGCTCCGGAGCTCGTCCAACGAGAGCTCGGCGGTCGCCTCGCCGCCGCACTGCGGGCAGTGCTCGACGTGCCGCCAGGATCGCAGCAGCCGCGTGCCCTCGGGGTTCAACAGGACGACGAAGGACTCCGACAGCGAGTCCAGCTCGAGCCCGTAGTACGGCCGCCATGCCGTCGACGCCTGCCGGGCGTCGAGCTCGAGGCCCTTCAGGATGCGGCGGAAGCGCATGCGCTCGGTGTCGAAGATCCACGTGCTGTGGCAGGACTCGAGGACGAGCGGCGCGTCAGTCGTTGGTCGGATCACCGGACCATCTTTCCCGAAGTGCCTATGGATTAGCTATGACGCCGATTGCAGTTCGGTGACGATCAGGCAACAGTGCAGCAGGCTTCTGGACGGGCGCTCCGTGGGCATGAGATCGCGCCAGTGCCATGATCCGGCAGGGGACAGCAGTAACAGCCATGGCACGAGATCGATCGGGTCAGAGTCAAGGCACGATGTCGAAGGCCGGCGCGTGCGCCGGCCGTACAACGGAGAAGTGTCGTCTGTCGAACGTGGCCACCGAGGTGATCTTCCGGCGCTCGGCGACGGCCACGACCGAGGCATCCACGGTGCCGAGGGGAAGATCCCGATAGGTGGAGACGAGCTCGGCGATACGGAGCCAGTCCGCGGCAGCGACCGGTTCAGCGAGAAGGTTCCCAGCAGCGAAGTCCCCGAGGAAGCGGACCTCGGCGTCCGTACTCAGGCGGGATGCGAGCAAGTAGGCGACCTCGGCGACGACGAGCAGGGGCACGACGAGCGGTCCCGGGTGGCCCTCCAGCAGCCGGAGGCACTCGTCGTGGTGACGGTCGTCTGCGTCGACGTAGGCATAGAGCGGGCCGGCGTCGACCAGCAGGGCTATTTCTGCACCTCTGCCCGGAGGATCTCTTCGATCCGCTCCGAGACATCCCCTCTTCCGCTCCGACCGGCCCCCGCGGCGATCAGGCGGCGCCGGCCTCGTCGAGCGCCGAGGTGCTCCTCGATGGCCTCTCTGGTCAGCGCCGAGACAGTCGTGGCGCGGCGCTGGGCCTCATGGCGCAGACGTGCATCGAGGTCGTCTGGCAACTTCACGGTCGTGCGCTTCATGGTATGCCAGCATACCAATTCCTGAGCCGAGTCGACGACGGCGGGCAGGGAGGCAAGTTGGTGTGTTGGTATCATGACACCATACCGAAGAACTTCACGGTGCGGCTTCCCGACGAGGGAGCAGCCGACGCCGATGCTCTGGCCCGGGCCGAGGGCGTGAGCCTCAACGAGACGTTGCGCCGGGCGCTCGCCGAAGCGGTCGAACGTCGTCGTGGCGACCCCGCCTTCAAGGCCAGAGTCCCTCGGCTCATTCGAGAGGACCGGGAGCTGCTCGAGCGCCTCGCTCGGTGATCGCGGTCCTCGTCACCTGCCAGGCGGAGCGCCTGATGCTCGACGTCGCTGGCGGCACTCGGAGCGAGCACGAAGTCGCTGACTTGCTGACTCCTTGCACCCGTCCGATCCCGTAATCAGACGGCGCTCGTACCCGGCGGTAGGCAACGCATGGAGTTGTCAGCGCGCCGGCCCTGGCCAGATGCATCGGGAAGTATCTCGTTGACGCACCATGTTGCGTCATGGAGACTATCCGCGTGAAGCCGCCGGATCCCGCAACCCTCCCGAAGTACCTTTCCGAAGAGGCTGCGGCGTGGGAGCTGCTGGAGCGCCTGCGCTGGCCCGAGGGCAAGATCGTGTGTCCGCACTGCGGCGTGATCGACGCGGCCCACTACTTCATCGGCGCCCGCTCCGGTGAGCGCAAGACGCGCACCGGCGCCATCACCTACCGCCGTCTCTGGCGGTGCCGTGAGTGCCGGAAGCAGTTCTCGGTTCTCGTCGGCACCATCTTCGAGTCGTCCAAGATCCCCGTCTCCAAGTGGCTGCTCGCCATGTGGATGTCCAACGCGGGCAAGAACGGTGTCAGCGCGCTCGAGCTGCAACGCCACCTCGGGATCGCCTATCAGTCGGCGTGGTTCATGGCCCACCGGCTGCGCGAGGGGATGACCCGCAAGCCATTGGCCACACTCCTCACCGGCGCCATCGTCTCCGACGAGTGTCAAGGGACACCGCGAATTGCTTGAGACGCGGGTAGGTGGGGCGCCGAAGAACCGCCAGGTCAACCACCGAGTCGGCAGCAAGCAGGGGCTCACGGACAAGACGCCGGTGGTCGCCCTCGTGGACCAGGAGACGGGCAAGGTTCGCGCCCGTGTGGTGGCGAACGTGAACGCGAAGAACCTGACGCGAGTGCTCGCGGAGACGTGCGTCCCAACCGAGACGCACCTGAACACGGACGAGTCCAACGTCTACACGAAGCTCGGCCGCTCGCTCGCTTCGCACGGTGCCGTCAACTGCTCAGCCGGGGAGTACGTGCGGGACGGCATCAGCACGAACGCGGCCGAGTCCTTCTTCTCCAAGTTCAAGCGGCCGCCAACAACAGGTACCCACCACAACGTCAGCATGGAGCACCTGCACCGCTACGCCAGCGAGCTCGAGTACCGCTGGAACACGTCCAAGATGACGAACGCCGAGCGGGTGCAGACGATGGTGGACGGCAGCGTCAGCAAGCGCCTCACGTACCGGCCACTGATTACCTGTTTGAGAGGGCCTCATCGGGCTGATGCGTCGGCCCAGGGCCGGCACCCCAACGGGGCGAGGCGACCGGCCATGACGCCGACCATCGCCCACTTGACCATGGCCTCGGAAGTGGCGATGAGCCGCTCGTAGTCGTGGTCGAGGCGGCGTGTTGGCGGCACTTTGTGATCCACGCGAAGGTGCGTTCGACCACGGTCCACGCCGCGGGGGGACCTCGAAGCCGAGCTGGCCCTCCGTCTTCTTCACGATGTCGAACGTGATGCCGTGAAACCACCGGGCTGCCTCGACGAGCTTGCCGGCGTAGCCACCATCGGCGAAGACGGGCGTACGGTGCCGAAGCGGGCGAAGAGTACGGCCAACGGGCCAACGCCGCCGTCGCGGTCTTGGACGCTGGCGGAGGTGACCACGACGACCAAGTGGATACCTCGTGGCAGGTGACATGTTCCCACTCATGAGGACACCATCGGCATCTTCCGCCCGTAGCAAGGATTGGCGTCGGACTCGGCCCAGGTGGTTGGCGCGAGGCACGCGGTCAGCGCCTCTCGAACACGTTCGTAGACTGAGACCCGTGAGCGACAAGCCCGAGCAGAGCGAACCGACGCCCGATGACTTCGAGGAGTTCGTCGCCGCAGCCCTGAAGGTCGACCCGAAGGGCCTCAGCGGGAAGCACCGGCACGCCAACAAGCTGGCCGACGCGGAACGGCCCGACCGATAAGCCGGGCCGTTCCGAAGATCCACGGGCTATAGGCCCTTGGGGCCCACACCCGATATCTGGATCTTACCAGGGTTCTTTGCCCGGCTCAACGCCGGTGACCTGGGGTTTTGTTTCCCTGCTCCAACTGCCATGCTTGTACACCTGGACGCTGTGCGCCGCGTTACGCCAACCGCCGATGCACGTCGGGGTCCCCAACGCCGCCCTGAGGTGCGTTGCCAGCTCTGCCTTGGGGGACTTCTCTGAAGCCAGGCCTGCTTGGACGCGGAATTCGAACGCGGCAGCAGACGTCAGGAGGTCCGCCGCCTGTAGGCCGTCCGAACTTCGGGAGTCCAGCCTGCAAGTGGTCACAACAGCGAGGCGGCGTACTCGCTTGTTGACGGCTGATCGGAGGTCCTCCTCGAAGAGCACGGTGTCTGGCGTGGAGTAGTTGTCAGCCATCACGGAGACCAGCTCGTCCGGCTTCAGAGCCGCGACCACAAGTTGCTCGGCCAGCTTTGCGTAAGCCGCCCACTGGGAGCCGAACCGCTCGATGGGGTCAGCTACTTGTCGGTCCGCGACAAAACAGAAGAAATTGGCCACCCCGGGTGCAAGACAGATGTCCACCACCCTCCTATGGAGAGCCAGACCACGATGACCCCTCAGTCGGGCGAACTTGATCTCCTCATACCAGTGCTGCTGGTCTCGGAGCTTCTGAATCGATCGGAGCAGGCGCGAGGGAGTCTCCACCTTCAACACTCCAACGGCGAAGAAGCGGTCGTTCGAGATGGCACCCGATTCATCGAGGAACATGGCCGCGCAGGGATGATCGCGGGCAAGAGAGGGTCTCGTCGGTCCGCGCGACCGATCAGTCATTCCCGCAAAATTAGCCGATCCGACTGATCTGGTGCGTCAACTAGATACTCCCAGTTGCAGCAGCCCGAGCCCCTCTCGAGCACGTTCTCAGGCTCCGGTCGTTCACAGCGGGCCCGCGTCGTGCTTCCGGCGACGCAGGACCTCGCGCTTGGTGAAGAGCGCCCGGAGCCCCGCGGTGAGCGCACGCCGCGTCTCGGCGGGGTCGATGACCTCGTCGACGAAGCCCCGTTCCGCCGCGGGCCAGGGCGTGAGGTACCGCTCGCGGTACTCCTCTTCACGCGTGCGGCGATCGTCGTCCGATGTCCTGCGATGGAGGATCTGGACCGCGCCCGGCGCGCCCATGACCGCGATCTCCGCCTGGGGCCACGCGAGGCATAAGTCGTTGCCGAGGCCCTTGGAGTCCATGACGATGTACGCGCCGCCGAACGCCTTCCGCAAGATGACGCAGAGCCGGGGCACGGTCGCCTCCGCGTAGGCGAACGCGAGCTCCGCGCCGTGGCGGATCATCCCCCGCCATTCGAGGTCCTTGCCCGGGAGGAAGCCGGGCGTGTCGACGAACGTGAGGATCGGCAGGTTGAACGCGTCGCAGAGGCGGACGAACCGCGCGCCCTTCTGCGACGCCGCGATGTCGAGCGTCCCGGCCAGCGCGCGCGGCTGGTTGGCCACGATGCCGACGGCCCGCCCGTCGAGCCTGCCGAACGCGGTCACGAGCTGCGGCGCCCACCGTCGCCAGAGCTCGCAATGGACCCCGTCGTCCACCACGAGCCCCACGACGTCCCGGACGTCGTAGGACGCGCGCTCGTGGTCGGGGACCACGTCGCGCAGCTCGGGCGTGAGGCGGCCGGCGGGATCGTCGGTCGGCACCCGCGGCGGGTCGGCGTCGGTGTGGTCGGGGAGGTACCCGAGCACCTCCGCCATCCCCTCCACGGGGTCGTCCGCCTCCAGGGCGCACACGCCGCTCGTGGTGGCGTGCACCCCGAGGCCCCCGAGCGCCTCGGTGCTGACGCGGACGCCGGTGAACGCCTCGACCATCGCAGGGCCCGAGACGAACGCCACCGCGGACGGGCCCATCACGACGATGTCGCTCAATCCGAGCAGGAGGGCCGGTCCCGAGACGACCGGGCCCACGGCCGCGGCCAGGACGGGCACGATGCCCGAGCACGCGGCGACGGCGGCAGCGGCGGTCCCCCACCCGTGGAGCGCGTCGAGCCCCACCGAGACGTCCGCGCCGCTCGACGCGAGCTCGATCAGGAGCGGGACGCGGGCGCCCAGCGCGAGCTCGGCCGCCCGGGCGAGCGACGCGCCGTCCTCTGGTGCGAGGGCTCCGCGGCGGCGGTCCGAGGTCGTGCGGGCCCGGACGACGCGGCGGCCCCCGACCTCCTCGAGGCCGACGCCGACGGTTCCGTCGATCCCCGCTCGCACGGGCACGCCGGCACGTCGCGCGACGACCGAGCTCACCGCCCCAGGATGCTAGCGGCGCTGCAGACGCCCAGGTCGGTGACCTGCGCAGGGCGCCCGGCACGGCCCGTACCGGGCGGTGCCCCGCGCGCGGCCGTCACAGGCCCGGCCCAACGTTGATCGATTGTTGAGCATCGTTGGATGACCCAGTGACA
>JAJZMD010000147.1 GCA_021803085.1 Actinomycetes bacterium | reverse complement strand
TGCTCGACCACGATCGTGCCGGACGGGAGCCTGCGTGCGGGCACCGGCATCGTGCCCTCGCGGAACCACCGATAGGCGGTCTGGGGGTGGACGCCGTACGAACGGGCCTACGCGGCGAGCTTCACGCACTCTAGCGTACATACGTTCGCTCACGTCTGTGAGGATACCGGCGAAAGGTTCGTAACCCCTGAGCGCGTGCAGCTCGCGGGGCTATCGTCATCCTCGCCGTGGCTCGGGGCCAGGCTCGCGGCGGGTGGAAGGGGCAGGACGTCCGCGGGCACCGGGCAGAAGGAGTGGCGGTGAGCTTCTTGCGAGGGTTCTTGCCGAGGCCGGTGCGCCGGGTGATCCACCCTGTCCGGAGCACCACGGGTTCCATCAAGCGGAGGATCACGCCGAAGCCGATCCGCAAGGTTCTCTACGCCCGGCATCCTGTCGGGACGGCCACGACCATGATCGGCCGGAGAGCCAGGCGGGCGCTCCACCGGTAGCACGTGCGACCCCCGGAGCGGGCGAGAAGAGCGGCGAACGTGCGGCGACTCTGCGTGCTGGCGGTGCTGGCGGGCGTGCTCGCCGCCTGTGCGGGCAGCCCCGCCCTGGCGGCTGCCGGGGGACGGCACGGGACGACGGCACGTCGCGCCGGCGGTCAGGACGTCCACCGTCCACGCTCCGCCACGGCCCTGCGCACACTCCAGGTCGAGCCGGAAGACGGGCTGGCGAGGGTCTACGGCTCGATCGCCGCCGCGAAGAAGAGCATCGACCTCGAGATGTACGAGCTCGTCGATCCGAGAGCCGAGAGCGTCCTCGCCCAGGCGGCGGCCCGCGGCGTGGACGTCCGGGTCATCTTGGACCACCACCGCGAAGCTGCCCGCAACGCAGCCGCCTACGCCTACCTCGCCGCACACCGCGTGCAGGTGGCCTGGGCTCCACCGGCGTTCGACGCCGACCACGAGAAGGCGATGGTCGTCGACACAGCCGAGGCCTGGATCATGACGCTGAACTTCACCTCCGCGTACTACGCGAACACGAGGGACTTCGCCGTCTTGGACACGAACCCTGCTGACGTGAGCGCGATCGTGTCCACCTTCGACGCCGACTTCGCCAACCGTGCGATCGCCCCTTCCGACGGCGCCGACCTCGTGTGGAGCCCCACGAACGCCTCGGATGCGCTGCTCTCGATGATCGCGGCCGCGAGACGCTCCCTCTGGGTGGAGAGCGAAGAGCTGTCCGATCCCGCAGACGTCCACGCGCTCCTCGAGGCGGCGCGCCGCGGCGTCGCCGTGCACGTGATCATGAACGACACATCCCGGTACGCGTGGGCCTTCGACGCGCTGGTCGCAGCCGGCGCGAGAGTGGGGACGTACCCCGGCGACCCGGGGCTCTACATCCACGCGAAGGTGATCGTCGAGGACCCCGGCACCCAGGACGCGTCGGCCTTCCTGGGATCGGAGAACTTCTCTTCCGCGTCGCTCTTCTACAACCGCGAGCTCGGGCTCATCACCCGGGAGCGGTCGATCGTCGGAGGGCTCGCCGCCGTTCTCGAGCGGGACTTCTCGGGGTCCACCCCGTGGCGTGCAGCGCCGACGACCGGACGTCAGGCGGCTGCCTCGTGCAGTGCCAGGGCCGCAGCGGCCGATGACGGATACCCGGGCGACTACTACGTCTCCGTCCATTCCGACGAGCCGCACACGAAGGCGACCGCGTCGGATGCCCGCGACACCTGGAGCGGCGAGACGGACGGTTCGGGCTACGTGCGGATCCTCCTCTACCACACGTCCCCCGGCATGGTGATCTCCGTCGTGGTCGGGGCTGCCCACTGCTCGACGCGCGCATAGCGGTCCCGTGCCCGGACGTGAGCGTCGGGCTCCGGGTCTCGTCCGCGCGCCCGACGAGCTGAACGGCCGCCGCACGACCTCGAATTGCAGGGAGGGGAGTACGGTGACGAGATGGTCGCCAACGCGGAGCAGGCCGAGTTCTGGGCGTCGGTGGCGCCCACCTGGGTCGAGATCGAGCACCACCAGGAGGGGATTGCCGGGGAACCGGGCCGCAGGGCGATCGACTGCCTGGACGTTCGACCCGGACAGAGGGTGCTCGACCTCGGCTGCGGAACCGGCCCGACGACGGTCGAGCTCGCTCGCCGCGTCGGACCGCACGGATCGGTGCTCGGGGTGGACATCGCCGCCGAGATGCTCGACCGGGCACGCCAGCGAGCGGCCGAAGAAGGTGTGCGAAACGCGAGCTTCGTGCACGCCGACGTCCAGTCCCACGATCTCGGCAGCGACGCCTACGACAGGGCGTTCTCCCGCTTCGGCGTGATGTTCTACGCCGATCCGGTCGCGGCCTTCTCGAACGTCCGCAGGGCCCTGAAGGCGGACGGGACCCTGGGATTCGTGTGCTGGCAGAACGTGACGGCCAACGAGTGGATGCTCGTCCCGGGAATGGCGGTGACGTCCGTCACGGGCTCTGTTCCCGCGTTGCCCGAGCCTGGCCAACCGGGCCCGTTCTCGCTGTGCGACGCCGATCGGGTGCACGAGATCCTCGCCGCGGCCGGGTTCGCCGACATCGAGGTCGTGCCCCACAACGACGTGATCAGCGCTCCCGAAGGCGACCTGCCCGACTACGCCGACGTCGCCCTGCGCATGGGCGCCGCCCGGGAGGTGCTGATGGAAGCGGACGAGGCCACGAGGGCCGAGGCGCTCGAAAGCGTGACCGCCGCCCTGCGGGAGAAGGTGCACGACGGACAGCTGCGCCTCTCCCGGGGCGTCCTCGTGGTGACCGCCCGGACCTGAAGCCGGCGCCCCGGCGTCAGGACTGCCGTCGGCCGAGGAATGCCGCGAGCCGATCGCTCGCCGACGCGTCGGGTTCGCACGGCTGCTCGTCGTCGAAGGGCTTACCCGGGCCCCTGAATTCCGCGGGTATGCGATCACGCGACGCGGCCAGGAGCTCGGTCGCGAGCTCCCCGTCGAGGGCGTCGGTGGGCTGTCCCGTCGCCCTCGCGAGGTCCCACGCGTGCGTCAGCACGTCGGTGGTGCGCATGCCGATCATTCTCGATCCGGGCACCGCGCCCAGCGGAAACTCGTAAGTGCGAGTGAGGCCGTCGGGAGCCGCGAAAGCTGCATCGGCCGCCGCGGCCGACTCGGCGTGCAGCGCGACGAACCCGGCGGTGTCCTCGTCTCGGGGCGAATGCGAGGCCGCGCCGGTCGCCGTGCGACGGTTGCCGTCGATGACATGAGCGACGAGGTCGCGCACCCGCCACTCGGTGCACGGCGTGGACGCGTCGAGCTGGTCGTCGCTCACGCCCGACAGCACGTGCGCGAACGCGTCTTGGGCTCGTCGATGCGCCTCCAGTGGTTCCACCACTCGCTCCTCCTTCGTCCGGGCGCCGAGCCTACGAATGGCGTGCGGTCGTCCGTGCGTCGCGGGGCAGCTCGTAGGAGCGAACCTCGACCACTTCTCTTGGAGCGGAGCCGAAGCGCACCATGCGGATGAGACCTGCCGGCACGGTGAGGGACCGCCCGCGACGACGGCGCCGGTAGGCCGGCACGAGCAGAGCGAGAAGGCGGTCGACGCCGATCGACACCCCCACCAGCGCCAACACGACCAATCCCAGGGCAGCGACGAACGCGAGCGTCACGAGCACGACGAGCGCCCCGGCCAGGAACAGGGCCCCGCCGAGGAACCCGGCCGGCCGGCGCCGGCTGGTCCAGCTCCGCATCGACGTTCCCACTGCTCCAGCGTAGCTACGCGGGCAGGGTGCTCGGGCCGGCGGGAGAGCGGAGCGCCCGCGCGAGCTCTTCCAGGCGATCGGCGAGGTCCTTGATGCCGCCTGCGGTGTGGACGTCGAGCCGGTCGAGGATCGCCACGGTGTCGTCGTAGGTGCGCTGGGCGCGTGCGTCGCTCGCCTCGCTCTGCACGTTCTGGCCGACCATGATGACCGACAGCAGCACGAGTTGGAGAAAGGTCTGGGCGATCCACGCGACCAGACCTTCGCCGCCGGGCTTGAGCGCCGCAGGCAGCCCGAGGAAGGCGACGGCCGCGAAGACGTAGGCGCACCACATCGAGCCCACCATGTTGGTGAGGAAGACGGCGAACTTGGCGTTGATGCCGTCGGCTCTCTCGATGTCGCTGCGCATCCCTTTCAGGCTGATGGCGCTCCGCATGTGCCGGTGCACCTTCACAGGCCCAGATTGCTGCCGTTCGCTCATGGGTCGTCCTTTCTCAGACGCGTTGCCGTCACGGCGATGCGACGAGACGGGCGTCCGCCGCTCGGCTGGGATCATCCCACCGGCGGCCCGGGAAGACTGCGATCCGCAGCGGTATGAGGCTGCTCTGCAAGAGGCGCCTCCGACCGGCTGTCCGGGCAGTATCTGACCAAAGTCTGGTATCTTTCAGGCGTGCAGGACGGCAAAGAGGTCGTACGGCGGTTCAACCGCTACTACACGCAGCGCATCGGCGTGCTGAGCGCGCGCCATCTCGATCAGGGGCGGCCTCTCGCAGAGGCTCGCCTCCTCTTCGAGATCGGGCGGAACGGGCGCGGGGTGCACGACCTTCGGCGTCGTCTCGGCTTGGACTCCGGGTACCTCTCGCGCCTGCTGCGGTCGCTCGAACGCCAAGGCCTCGTCGACGTCGTCGCCGACCCCTCCGACGGGCGTGCCCGCCGGGCGAAGCCGACCGCATCGGGCGTCCGGGAGCTGGACGAGCTCGACGCGCGATCGGACGCCCTCGCCGAAGCGCTCGTCGCACCGCTCGGGCCGTCCGGACGCACCGAGCTCCTCTGCCACCTCGATGCCGCCTACCGGCTGCTTCGCAGCGCCGACGTCGGCGTGGAGGAGGTCGACCCCGGCTCCCCGGATCTGCGCCGCTGCTTGCTCGCATACGCTGACGAGCTCGCCGAGCGCTTTCCCGAGGGCTACGACGCGTCGAACCTCCTACGCGCCGAGGCGATCCGAGCCGGGGGCATCGCCCTGGTCGCCCGCGAGCGGGGGAGCGCCGTCGGCTGCGGCGTGCTTCGGCCGCTCACCAGCTCGATCGCCGAGGTGAAGCACCTGTGGGTGGAGCGCGGCGCGCGTGGTCTCGGCGTCGGCCGCCGGCTGCTGGCCGCACTCGAGCGTGCGGCGGCCGAGCGGGGGATGCGCGCCGCCCGCCTGGACACCCACGTCGTGCTCACCGAGGCCATCGGGCTCTACGAGAGCTCCGGCTACCATCGGATCTCACCCTACGGTTCGAATCCGCACGCCCACCGGTGGTTCGAGAAGTCGCTCGAGGGCGTGCCGAGTGAGCCCGTTGCCGGCAGAAGCCTGGGGGACAGTGCGAAGGGGCCACGGGACGGGACCGTGTGAAGGGGACCTTGTGAAGGGGACCAGGTGATGAGTGAATGAGACGCCATCGCTCAGCCAGCTCGCGCCCTGCGATCACCGCGTCGGAACGGCGACGAGCTGACCACATCCGGACGGCCGACGAAGCCCGGTTGCGCGCGCGCCGGCGTGTCCCTTCGACGGTGTTCGACTACATCGACGGGGGAGCCGGCAGCGAGTCCACCGTTCACGCCAACCGGCACGCGCTCGAAGCCCTTCCGGTCGTCCCCAGGCTCGGCGTGACCCGCGGCTCGCCACCCGACCTCGGGACGAGCGTGCTCGGGAAGCCGATCTCGTTCCCCGTGATGCTCGCACCGGTCGGCTTCGCACGGATGATGCATCCGGCGGGGGACCTCGCCGCGGCCGCGGCCGCCAGCGATGCCGGGACCGTGCACACCCTCAGCACGTTCTCGGGGCACACGCTGGAGGAGGTGGCTCGTGCAGCCTCCGGAAGGCGCTGGTTCCAGCTGTACTTCCTCGGGGGCCGTGGTGGCGCCGAGGCGCTGATCGACCGCGCGGCCGCCGCGGGCTACGAAGCGCTCGTCGTCACCCTCGATACCCAGACGGGCGCCATGCGCGAGAGGGACGTGCGCCACGGCGTCCGCCTGCCGCTTCGCATCGACCTCGACAACGTGCTGCGGTTCGCCCCGGAGGCTGCGGTCCGCCCCGGCTGGCTCCTCGGCTTCGCACGAGACCGCTTCCACATGGACTTGGCGAACGCGGCCGCGTCGACGCGAGCGGGCGGGACGGCACTGGACGAGGCGCTCAGGGACCTGCGCGGGTCCCCACCCCTCTGGGAGGACTTCCGGTGGATCCGGGACCGGTGGCCGGGACCGGTCCTCGCGAAGGGGGTCCTGTCCGCCGACGACGCCCGACGGGCCGTGGACGCCGGTGTGGCAGGGATCATCGTCTCGAACCACGGGGGCCGGCAGCTCGACGGCGCCCCTCCCACCATCGGCGTCCTCGCAGAAGTGGTCGCGGCCGCGGGGACCGACGCGGAGGTCTTCGTCGACGGCGGGTTCCGCCGTGGTGCCGACGTCGTACGCGCCCTGTCGCTCGGGGCGAGGGCGGTGATGGTCGGGCGCCCCTGGGCGTTCGGTCTCGCCGCGGCGGGAGAGGCCGGCATCGCCAAGGTGCTCGACCTGCTGCGCGCCGATGTCGAGCGGGTCCTCCGGCTGATCGGATGCCCGTCGGTGGGGGAGCTGGGCCCCGGGTACCTCGGCCGCCCCGACGCCTCTCTGACGGCGGCCCGCCCACGCCCCGCTGACGGCGGCCCGCTGACGCCGAACTGACGCCTACCGCTCGGAGCTGACGCGCACGACGACGACCGGGCAGTGCGCGTGGGTCGTGACGAAGGCGCTCACCGAGCCGAGGAGCATGCCCGCGAACTCGCCTCGGCCGCGGCTTCCCACGACGACGGCGGATGCGTGCTCCGACGCGTCGACGAGCGCCTTGCCGGGCGGACCCTCCACGACGGTGAGCCTGACCGTGGGCGCGAGCTCGGGGCCCAAGACCTCGGCGACCTCGCGCTCGAGGGCTCGTCTCGCGTCGCCTTCGGGGTCCCACTCGGCGGGAACCGGCAGTGTCCAGCCGAAGCTCGTCGGGAGACGCCACACGGCGACCGCCGTGAGCGGCGCCCCCGTCAACGCCGCGTAGCGGGCACCCCAGGCGAGCGCCTGCTTCGAGTGCTCCGAGCCGTCGACGCCGACGACGACGGGCCCGGCCTCTTGCTTCGGAACGGGTGCGTTGGTCATCACCGTCTGTGTACGCCGCCGAGCGGCGCCGACGACAGGGTCTTCGGTCACGTCGCGCCGCCGACTCCGAACGCATCACCGGCGGCTGCCACACCGGGAAGGAGGACGCGCCGGCCCGCCGGCTACCAGTACTGGGCGCCGCCGTTGACCACGATCATCTGACCCGTGATGAAGCCGCTTCCGGGCGACGCGAGGAACGCCACGGCGCCGGCGACGTCGTCGGGATGGCCGTCGCGAGCGATCGCCCGGATGGTCCGCTGGGCCGCGAAGGCCTCCTCCGGCGTGTTCGCACGTGCTCCCGGCGTGTCCAGCAACCCGGGGGAGACCGAGTTCACCGTGATGTTCCACCGGCCGCACTCGGTCGCCAGCGCTCGCGTCATGGCGAAGATCGCACCCTTCGAGCCGACGTAGGGGAGGAGCCCGGGCGTGCCGGCGAGGATCGTTCCCGACGCGACGTTGATGATCCTCCCCTGCCCCTGGAGGCGCATCTGCTCGATCGCCCGTTGCGAGGGCAGGAGCATCAGCCGCGCGTTGATCGACAGGATGCGGTCCAGCTCCTCGGCCTTCACGTCGAGGACCGACTGGTGCACGACTGTGGCGAACGCAGCAGCGTTGTTCACGAGGACGTCCAGCCGTCCGAAGCGCTCGACGGTCCTAGCCACGAGCGACGACGCACCCTCCGTCGTGCTCATGTCCCCAGGGATCGCGAGCGTCTCGGGTCCGATCAGCGCCGAGGTGGCGAGACACCCCGCGGCGTCGATGTCGTTGACGGCGACCGAGGCCCCGTCGCTGGAGAGCCGCTGTGCGAGAGACCTCCCCAGCCCCCCTCCCGCACCGGTGACGACAGCGACCAGTCCTTCGAGCTGTGCGGTCACTGCGGACCCCCCTTTCTTCGGACCCCCGTGGGTCTGCTCCGAGACCCCCATTGGTCCTCGCGCCGTGTCAGGGTGGCTCATGGTAGGCGTCCTCCCCGGGATCCCGTGCGCACGGCGGCGGGGCATTGGCACCCACTCCGACAGTAGGGAACGTCGGCGCCGACTTGGCGCTCGACCGCGATGGTGCGATGATCCGGTGAGCGTGGTGCCGCTCATCCATGTCGAGGTGCACGAGGGCGTCGCGACGCTCGTGCTGGACGATCCCCGACGGCGCAACGCGCTCTCTATCGAGCTCTCGTCCCAGATCGTCGACGCGGTCGATGCGCTCGAGTCCGACGGGGACGCACGGGCCCTGATCGTGACCGGAGCTCCGCCCGCCTTCTGCGCAGGCGCAGACCTGGCGCAGCTCGCGGGCTCCGACGAGACGGCGTTGCGCACGATCTACGCAGGGTTCGACCGGATCGTCCGCTGCACCATGCTGACGGTGGCCGCGGTGAACGGTCCGGCGGTGGGGGCCGGCGTGAACATGGCGCTGGCGTGCGACGTCAGGCTCGCCTCCACCGAGGCGAGGTTCGACACGCGATTCCTCGCGCTCGGGCTCCATCCCGGAGGCGGGCACACCTGGATGCTCCGGCGGGCGCTTCCCTACGGGACCGCGGCGGCCATGCTCCTCGGGGGGGACGTGCTGACCGGCGAGGACGCGGCCCGGGTCGGACTGGCCCACCGCTGCGTGTCGGGTGCCGAGCTGCTCGCCGCCGCGCGGACGTTGGCGTCGAACGTCGCGGCTTGCCCGCCCCAGCTGGTCGCCAGGGCGAAGGCGAGCCTTGCACGCGCGTACGGCGGCGAGTACGCCGCCACCGTGGAGCACGAGCTGGCAGAGCAGCTCTGGTCCATCGGCGAGCCGTTCTTCGCCGAGCGCGTGGAAGCCCTCCGCCGCCGGATCTCGTCGACGCCCTGAGTCCGGTCAGGTCACCGAGAGGAAGCCCCCGTCCACGACGAGGATCTCGCCCGTCACGAACGGGTGGCCCAGTGCCAGCGACACCATGGAGGCGGCCACGTCGTCCGGGGTGGCGACGCGCTTCAGGGGCGTCATCCGGGCCCGGCGCTCCATCAGCCGGTCGTAGTTCTCGCCGAGCTGGTGCTCCATCCACTCGCCCACCATCCATCCCGGAGCCACTCCGTTCACCCGGATCGTCGGGCCGAGCGCGCCCGCGAGCGTCTTGGTGAGGTTGGCGACCGCACCCTTCGAGGCTGCGTAGGGCAGCGGCTGGGGACCAGGGCGCAGGCCGGCAACGCTGCAGGTCGTGACGACGGAGGCGATCTGCGACTCCCTGAGGAGGGGCACGCACGCACGGACGGTGAGGAAGAGGCCGCGGACGTTGACCGCGAACACCCGGTCCCACGCATCGACCGTGACCCCCTCGAGGTCGGTCGGCACGGTGTCGATCGTGATGCCGGCGTTCGCCACGAGGACGTCGAGCCGGCCGAACGCCGCCTCGACGGCGGTGACCATGGCTCGCACGGCGGCGTCGTCGGACACGTCGGCTCGCACGGCGAGCGCACGGGCCCCGGCCGCCTCGACCTCGCCCACCACCTTTGCCGCCTGCTGCTCACTCGAGGAGTAGTTGACCGCCACGTCGAGGCCGGCGGCCGCGAAGGCCAGCGCCGCACTGCGCCCGATCCCCCGCGACGCCCCGGTCACGAGCGCCACCGGTCGCGTTCCCTCCGCCGTCGCTTGGCTCAAGGTCTCTCCTCTCCCCTGCTGCCTCTGTTCCGCTTCCGTCCCGTCGGGCCTCGCCGTTCGCGCCGGGCGTGCCCGGGCGCCGCCGCCGGGCTTGAGCGTAGTTCACTACTTCAGTAGGGTATGGTGCGCGGAGGAGTCGATGCGGCCGGCACCGGACGGTCTCTGAAGATTTCTGCAGTACGAAGGTAGTGAGTAGATTACGTGGAAGAGGAGGGGCTGGATGAGGCGGATCGACCTCCACTGCTACCCGGGGACCGACGTGTGGATCGCGTCCCAGGGTCCGTACGTGGCCGCGCTCGAGCAGTACTGGTCCAAGCCCTGGGTGGCGCGGACCGAAGACGAGGTCGTCGCCGAGATCTCCGCAGCCGGGGTCGAGGCGGTGCTCGTTGCCTTCGACGTCGAGTCGACGACGGGAGCGCCCCCGTGCACCAACGCCTACGTCGCCGACCTGCGTGATCGCTATCCGCAGGTCTTCGTCCAAGCGTGGGGCACGGTCGATCCCCTGAAGGGCGAGGCCGCCGTCGCCGAGGCCGAGACCGCGGTCAAGGAGCACGGGGTCCTGGGGTTCCACTTCCACCCGATCATCGGCCACTACTCGGTCGACGACCCGGCCTTCGGCGAGCTGTTCGAGACCATTGCCGGACTGCACGTGCCCATCATGGTCGATGTCGGCACGACGGGGATGGGGGCGGGCATGGCCGGCGGGATGGGCGCCATCGTGCGCCACGCGCACCCCGCCGCCCTCGACGCCCTCGCCGCCCGGTTCCCGACGCTCACGATCGTCGCCGCGCATCCCGGGTGGCCATGGGTCGACGAGATGACGGCCGTCGCCCTGCACAAGGGCAACGTCTACTGGGAGCTGTCCGGATGGGCTCCCAAGTACTACCCCCAGAGCCTGCGCACCGACATCAGGGGCCGGCTGCGGGACAAGGTCATGTTCGGCAGCGACCACCCGTCGATGACCTACGAGCGCGTGTTGCGGGAGTGGGACGAGCTCGGCTTCGACGAGGCCGTGATGCATCGGGTCTTCCACGAGAACGCCGAGCGCGTGCTCGCGCTCTAGATCGTTCCGCTGCGGCACCGGCGGGTAGACTGGCGCGACTTGCAACCAACGTAGGGAGCCTCATGGAGCGGGATCTGGGAGCGATCGGTCACCTCGTCGATCTTGGCTTCAGCCAGTACGAAGCCCGGGCCTACGTGGGGCTGCTCGGCG
Organism: Actinomycetes bacterium; assembly: GCA_021803085.1. GTDB lineage: Bacteria > Actinomycetota > Acidimicrobiia > Acidimicrobiales > RAAP-2 > JAJYVT01. Next base: position 28,647 of record JAJZMD010000147.1, on the reverse strand, counting down.
CAGCAGAGCCGGTGACGGGCTACGCCTTGTCGAATGCGACCGGGGTGCCCCAGCCGAAGGTGTACGAGACGCTGCGACGCCTCGCCCGCAAGGGGGTCGCGGTGATGCTGGCCGGCGAGCCGGCACGGTTCGTCGCCCTGCCGCCCGCCCAGCTCCTCGCCCAGTTGGATGTCGGCTTCCGGCGACGGCTGGCCGACGCCGAGCTCGCCTTGTTGCGGGCCGATCCGATGGACGGCGCCCACTACCGCGCCTTCGGCACCTTGAACACCTGGTCGGCCGTGCAGGCTGAGGCGGTCCGCCTTCTCGACGAGACCACCCGCCACGCGTACGTCTCGCTCAACGCCGAGCACGCCGAGGAGACCCATGCGGCTGTCGCCCGAGCCGACGCCCGGGGAGTGCGTCTCGACGTGCTGTACTTCTCGAAGGAGCCCATGGAGCTCCGGCACGGCCGGATCCTCCGCCACCTGAGCACCGACGGCGTCGTCTATCGCCACCACCAGGCTCGCCACGTCGCTGTCGTCGCGGACAGCACGAAGGTGCTGTGGGGCCTCGCTCCCGACGGCGGACAGTGGAACGCGATCACCGGCGACGACGCCCTCGTCGCGGCAGCTATCAAGGGCTACGTCCGCCACGACCTCTACGTTCAGCAGATCGTGGCGGAGTTCGCCCCCGAGCTCTCCGAGCGCTTCGGACCTGGGCTCGAGCAGCTGGTGGTGCCGCCCGCCAACGGGGATGTGGCGGACGGGACGTCCTCGGACCGGGTGCCCAAGCGACGAGCAGCCGCCGGTCGCAGTAGTCGATCAGCCTGAGGAAAGCAGCCCATCGCCTGAGGAACGCCGCACAGCCTGAAGAAAGCCGCACAGCCTGAAGGATGGCGACCGCCCGGGTTTCGGCCGCCTTGACCGGACCGAGTGGTGACTCATAGGGTCGCAGCGGCAGCCCTCTACCACAGTAGTGACGGGTGGGAGAGCGGCGACCCACGAACACGGTGCGCCACACGACGCAGAGGCGGCGACGTACATGACGTACACGAAATGCACGGTTATGACGGCAACATGGCGTCGCGCATGCGGCGACCAGAAGGACGAGCAGGGGGCAGAACGTGCTTGACGGAGTCGTGCCGTTCCCGGCGGACCTCGCCGCGCGGTACAGGGCGAAGGGATACTGGGAGGACCGGTCGCTCATCGACGTCTTCGGCGAGGTCTTCGACCGCTACGCCGACCGCGTGGCATTGATCGACGACCACACGACCGTCACGTATCGGCAGATCGACGAGCGCTCGAAGTTGCTCGCCCGCCATCTGCTGGATCTCGGGATCCGACCGCTCGACCGGATGGTGGTGCAGCTTCCGAACACGGCCCAGTTCGTCTACCTCTACTTCGCCCTCCAACGGATCGGGGCGATCCCGATTCTCGCCCTGCCAGTCCACCGCCGGCGGGAGGTGGAGCAGTTCGTCACGCTGGCCGATGCCCGCGCCTGTGCGGTGCCGGCGCACGCGCGCGACTTCGGCTTCGTCGACATGGTCAAGCTGATCATGGCCGATCACCCGGACCTCTCGCTGTGCCTGGTCCAGGGCTTGGACCCCGCCGCGGCAGAGGGTCCGTTCGTCTCCCTCGACGCACTCCTCGAGCAGGAGCCGTCGGCGCCCGAGAGCGCCTTGGACGGCATCGCGATCGACCCGGAGGACCCTGCCGTCTTCCTCCTGTCGGGCGGGACGACCGGCATCCCCAAGCTCATCCCCCGGACCCACAACGACTACGCGTACAACTCCAAGCTGGCCGCCTCGGTCTGCGACTTCCGTGAGGGCGACGTCCTCTTGCTCGTCCTCCCGATCGAGCACAACCTGCCGCTCGCATGCCCTGGTATGCAGGGCGCGTTCCTGGAGGGCGCCACCGTGGTGCTCTCCACCTCGACGCGGCCGAGGGACGTGTTCGAGCGCGTGCAGCGACACCGCGTGACCCACCTCCACGTGGTGCCGGCCCTGCTGATCCTCTGGATCAACGATGCCTCCGCCTCCGACTACGACCTCTCGTCCCTGCACATCGTCCAGAGCGGCGGGCAGCGCCTGCAGCCGGAGGTCCGCCAGAGGGCTGAGGCGCTGCTTCCGGGCTGCTTCATCCAGGAGAACTTCGGCATGGCGGAGGGCCTCATCATGTTCGTCCGCATCGACGACCCCGAGGAGGTGCGACGGGAGACGTGCGGCCGGCCGGTGTGCGAGGACGACGAGGTCTACCTGGTCGACGAGGAGGGGAGGCCCGTCCCGCAGGGGGAGGTCGGGGAGCTCGTGGTACGCGGTCCGTACACCCTCCAGGGCTACTTTCGCAGCCCCGAGTACAACGCCCGCGCGTTCACCCATGACGGCTTCTATCGCTCCGGTGACCTGCTGCGGATGGACCGAACCGGGAACTACGTCGTGGAGGGCCGCCGGAAGGACCTCATCAACCGGGGCGGCGAGAAGATCAGCGCCGAGGAAGTGGAGAACCTCATCCTCTCCCATCCGAGCGTCCTGAACGTCGCCTGCGTCCCCTACCCCGACGAGGTCCTGGGCGAGCGGATGTGCGCCTGCGTCGTCACCAAGCCCGGCGCCTCCCTGGAATTCGCCGAGCTCGTCGAGTTCCTCGAGAAGATGGACATCGCCAAGTTCAAGCTGCCCGAGCGTCTGGAGATCCTCGAGAACCTGCCACTCTCGGGGTTCGGAAAGGTCTCGAAGAAGGACCTGACGGCGATGCTGGCGAGCCGGACGGCCTGAGTCCGGTTGAACGCGGACAGGGAAGCGGGCGCAGGGTGCAGGCGCCCGGATCAGACGAGGCCGGCCGCCGCCATGCGCTCGAGCGCCGTGACCTCCTCGAGCGCCAGGTGACGGCCGAGCGCGCCGTTCCCGCCTTCGCCTGAAGGCTTGTCGCCGGCTGGAGCGAATTCCTTCTCCCGCTGGCCGCGTACGATGTCGCGCTCCTCGTGGTACTGGGCGACGATGCGGTCTTCCCAGCCGGGCTCCGGCCACTCGTAGGGCAGGTCGACGATCTCGCCGGGCGTCGTGGCGCTCTCCGCGAGCGCGAGCACCTCGGCCACGATCTGGCGCTGCTCCTCGGCGCGGTGCGGCCGTCCGAGGCTGTAGCCGAGCGGGTAGTCGAGGTAGGCCGCGCGAGGCGGGCGCACCCGCTCGGTGATGTCGCGTGCCCCGGTGACCGAGACGGTCGGGATGCCGGCGAGCTCCACCACCCGGGACAGCACCCCCATGGCCTGGTGGCACGCCGGGCACAGCGGCACGACGAGCACGAGATCGGCACCGGCCCCCGTCGCTTCCTCGACGACCGCCGGGCCGAGCTCGGTCACGATCCTGGTGAGCTGCTTGATCGCGCCGAGCGTGCTGAGGTGGAAGTCACTCGGTCGCCCGATCACACCTGCAGCAGCCAATTCGGACAGCCGCTGGTACGGGTGGACCACGTTCACGTCCTGGCGGCCGGGACGACGGATCGGGCTGGGATGGCACGGGCGGACGGCTGTCGGAGCGACCGATTGCGATAGACGGCGGCACGTCAGGTCGTCGACGAACTGGAACGGAGGATCGGCGCGCAGGTGCACACCAGCCGAGTTGACGATGAGCACCGTCGCTTCCGACAAGGGCCGGCGGAGTGGCGTCAGCGCGGGCGGACCGAGCCGCGCCACCGGCATCGGCGGCAGCGGCGCGGTGATGTCGTTCACCAGGTCGAGGTAGCGCACCCCCATGTCACATGCTCACCTGTTCATGCCGATGTTGCTGCCGAGGAAGATCTCGGCGACGTGTCGGTTCTTCAGGATCTCGGGGCCGCTTCCCGTCAGCACGACCTGCCCGTCGACGAGCACCGCCGCATCGTCCGCCACCTTCAGTGCAGCTTCCGCCTTCTGTTCGACGAGCAAGACAGCCTTGCCGAAGGTGGCAAGGAGCCGGACCTGGGTCTCCAGCACCATCTGGGTCAGCTCGACCGAGAGGCCCGCGGTGGGCTCGTCGAGGAGGAGCACGTCAGGGTCCGGCATGAGAACGCGGGCGATCGCCACCATCTTGCGCTCTCCGCCGCTCAAGGAACCTGCGTAACGCCGGATCAACTTCGACAGTGCTGGGAACACGTCCAGGACGACTGCCAAGCGCTCCTGCTGCTTCGCGCGCGACAGGACGAATCCACCCATGCTCAAATTCTCGCTGACCCGGAGACTGTCGAAGACGTCGTCGATCTGGGGCACGTATCCGACGCCCGCGCGCGAGAGCTCTTCGAGCGGCTCGTTGGTGATGTCCCGCTCCCCCAGGAAGATGCGTCCGTGCCTGACTTGCAGCAAGCCGAGCAACGCACGCAGCAACGTGCTCTTTCCGGCTCCGTTGGGTCCCACGACGGCGAGCACGCGTCCGGCATGTGCCGTGACGGTGATGCCCTTCAGGATCGGCACGTCGCCGTAGCCAGCCACGACATCCTCACACCGCAGGTTGCGTGCGAGCGGCTGCCCCTCAGCCCATGACATATGCGGCCTGCACTTCCGGCTGCATCCGCAGCTCTTCCATCGTTCCCACCGAGAGAACTCGGCCGCGTGCCATCATGACAACTTCTTGGCATTGCCGCTCGATGATCCCCAGCTCGTGCTCGATCAAGAAGAACCCGATCCCCGAGGAGCGCAGCTGCATCAAGGCCTCTTCGAAACGCCTCGCCCAGGCAGGGCTGAGTCCTGCAAGTGGCTCGTCCAACACGAGCATCTTCGGTTCCGTCATGAGCGCCCGCATGAGCTCGACCATCCGCCGCTCGCCCCCGCTCAAGCTCGATGCGGTCATGTTCGCCTTCGCATGGAGGTCGAACGCCCGGAGGAGCTCCCAGGCGCGGTCGACGTTCTCCACCTCTGCCTGCTTCCAGTACCGAAGACCAAGGGCGATTCCCAACGCGGACTCCGCGGGGTGCGACTGTCGCCCGACGAGGAGGTTCTCGATGACGCTGAGGCGTGAGAACTGGCGGGAGAGCTGGAAGCTTCGTACGAGGCCAGCCCTCGCGCGGCGATGGGCGGGCTGGTCGGAGATCTCCTGGCCGTTGAACGAGATGCGGCCCGACTCGGGTCGAAGGAATCCGGTCAGTGCGTTGACCAGGGTGGACTTGCCAGCTCCGTTCGGTCCGATGAGCCCGGTGACCGCACCTGCCGGGACCTGCAGCGAGACTCCGTCGACTGCACGCACGCCACCGAATCTGACGACGACGTCTGACACCTCCAAAAGGGGTCCCGCAAAGCTCGGCGTCGGCGCGGGCACGCCTGGACGCCGCGGGAGTGCGAAGGAGGTAGCAGTGAGGATCGCGCCCGCGTCAAGAGACGCTTGCGAGACCCCGCTGTCGGCGTTCATCGGGCTCGTTGCTCGGGAAACGGGCGGGTGCACAGGGACGTCGACCACCATGTTCGCCGGCTCCGGTGCGTAGCTCCACACCCGACGGTGCCGCCCCACCCCGTACCGAGGACGGCGGTCCGGCACGATGCCCGTCGGGCGGAACCAGATGAAGAAGATCGTGAGCGCCGAGGTGACCATCCATCCGATGTCGGCAGCCAGCTGCGGCCGTGTGTTGAGACCAGGGACGAACTGCGAGAGCTGTTGCAAGACGACCGGTACCAGGATGACCCCTGCCACCACCCCGTAGTTGCTCGCGACACCGCCCACGATGACCGCCGTCAGAAGAGACAGCGTCTCGGAAAAGCTCCACGCAGAGGGAGCCCATGCACCGATGAACGCGGCAAGCAAGCCACCTGCCAACGCGCCGAATCCGCCGCCCACGACTTGCGCGAGCATCCGGAGACCGACGACGTCCTTCCCGATCGCCAGCGCCGCGTCCGAGTCGTCGCGCACGGCTCGAAGCGACCTTCCGAGTGGGCCGTCGGAGAACCGACGAAGAACGAAATAGCCCGCGAAGCAGATCGCGAGCAGAATTCCAACATAGACCCACCCGTTCCCTGCGGTAGGCCCAGTTGTCCCGAGTGGGTTCGGAAGCAGCGTCAGGCCTGGGTTCCCGTTCACGAGCGCCGTGTCGGCCTCTGAGACCGCGAGCGCCACGGCAGCGACGACGAGCAGCATGATCGCCTGGTAGTCAGGACGGAGGCGATGGCGTCCGACGAGACCCACCAATCCGCCGAACACGCATCCGACCACGATCACGATGACGAACGCGGCCGCCGGCTCGAGATGAAGCCCGAGCACGTAGTGCTGATAATTCCCGTTCACGGCGGGGGAGGGGAGGGTCAGCACTCCATAGGCGTAAGCGCCGACAGCGACGCATGCGATATAGCCGAAGTTCAGCACCCCCGCGACTCCGTACTCCAGGTTCAATCCCCAGGCCGCGAGAAGGTCCGTGGCGAAGTACACCAAGAGGACTACGACGTAGAACTGGATACCAGAAATGTTGGCTCCCTCATGCGGTGGCGACGTTGCTTCGACGGGCCTGGCCGCCGAACAAACCCGTCGGGCGGAGCAGCAATGCAGCAATGAGAAGTACGAACGCGGCGACATCGCTGTACGCCGGGTTGAAGTACGCAGCAGAGACTTGGGTGACGAGCCCGATGATGAGCCCACCGGTGACCGCGCCCAGCGGCTCGCCGATCCCTCCGACGACAGCTGCCGCGATGATCACGATGAGAAATGTCAAACCCAAGTTGTACGTGAAGGCCTGCGTCGTCATCGCGAGCGCGACGCCTGCGACCCCGCACAACAGGCCGGAGATCATCCAGGCACCCACGCTCACCCGCTCTACCCGGATCCCGCACGCTCGAGCCAGCGTCCGGTTGGCGGCGGTCGCTCTCAGCGCTCGTCCGAGACGCGTCGTGCGGAGCCCCAGCTGGAACATGGTGACGAGAGCAGCGGCGAGCACGATGATCGCGACCTGCGTGCTCGTCCAGACGAAGTCCCAGAGATGGTACGTCGTCCCGGACGTCAGGCCGTAGCTCCTGGTTGTGGTCCCAGCAACCAGGACGATCGTGTACTCGATGAAGATCAGCGCGGCTGCCGTCGCGATCGCCAGTGGTCCGAAGCCGATCGACCGACGGATGAGGCTTCGAATGAACCCACCGTAGTACGCGACGGACAGCACGCCCATGATCGCCGCCACGATCGCCATCGTGGTCCACGGGCTCAACCCGAACTGGACGAAACCGTAGCCCACAAAGGCTGCCAGGGTGATGAAGGAGCCGTACGCAATGTTCAGCGTGTTGGTCAAGCCGAACTGAAGCGTGAACCCGAGGCTCGCGAGGGCGATGACTGCTCCGGAGGCGACACCGAAGCCGACTGCAGAGACAAAGATGCTCATCAGTGAACTGTCGTCTGCCCTTTTTTGCTTCAGCCGGTCTTGACTGCCTCAGCCCTTCGTGATGGCGGAGATTGTCGCCGGACCGATGATCTTGCCGGTGACCACGTTGTCCTTCGCGGTAAGCGTGAAGGAGGCGTACTCGCCGCTCGAATTGTGGAACTTGTCGAACGCGACTGGTCCGGTGACCCCGACGTACTGGATCGAGCGTCGTTGCTTCAGCGCCTTCACGCCCTGGGCGTACGTGTGGACGACCACGGCCCCCTTCCGGGATTTCGTCACCTCCGCCATGTACTTGTTGTACACAGCAGGGGTGGTGCTGTGAGCAGCGTCCATGGCTAGGGACATCACGATGATGCCGTCGTAGATCGTCCCGATCGCCTGGGTTGCGAGGATCGCCGAAGCTTCGGTGGCACCGATGGAAGTGTGCTTGACAGCCGCCTCGTACTGCTTGAACGCCGGGCTCGATGTGTCCACGTACGTGCCCACGAGCGTGAGGTCATGCGTCATGTACTTGACGCCCATGAGCTTCTTCACAGCGCTGTCCAGGCTCGAGCCGAGGATTCCGGTCGGCACGATCACCGGGGGCACCTGGCCGCTGTTCAGGCTCTTGTACTCCGATAGAAGGGTCACCGTCGTCTGGACGTCGGCCGAGATGATCAGTCCGTCGGGCTTCGCTCCCCGGATTCCGTTGATGACGGAATCGTAGGAGGATGCGTCGCCCGGGATGACGAGGTTCGAGGCGATCTTCACGTGATGCTGTTTTAGCGCGTTCACGATGCCAGGTCGTGTGCCGGTGTTGGCTGTGGAGTTCTGGATCAGGACGGCGACCTTCTTGAAGCCTTGGTGCACAGCAACGAGTCCAAGCGCTGCACCACCGTCGAAGTCCGGCGGGGTCATGCGCCAGAAGTAGGGGTAGAAGTGGCTTGTGAATTCGCTCAGTCCGTTCTGGGAGACCATCGTCACCTTCGCGGAGTTCAGGATCGGCACCTCGGTGGCTGCCGTCGCGCTCGTGAGGCCGATGGCACCTACGATGTTGCTAGTGGTGGCAAGAGCCCTGCTGACGTTGGCAACTGCATCTGCCGGATCGCCAAGGTCGTTCACGGGGTAGCAGACCAACTTGTGCCCCAGAACTCCACCCGCTTTGTTGACGACTGTCACTGCGCCGGCACAAGGGCCTTCCATGATCTTGCCGAGTGTCGCTGTGGCTCCGGACAGCGGAGCAATGGCAGCGATCTTCAACACGCCCGAGCTGGCACCCGCGGCAGGTGCCGTGAGTCCGCAGCCGAGCAGCGCCAGGCCGCCCGCGAGCGCGACGGTGATCGAGCTCCGCAGCGGCCGATGCGACACTGGCCACCGCCTCGCGCCCAACTCGGAGCCCCGCTGAAGTGCGTCGTGCATCTGAACCCCCTCGGTTCGGCGTGTCTGTCGGGTCGGTCGATCCGTCGTTCCACACGGATACTACCTACTGCCGGAAGGGGTGTCAACGAAGCACGTGCTTGCTCCCGGGCCCCGCGCCTACGAGCTCCGGCGCCGCTCAGGGGATGACGGGGAGCAGGAGGTGGCTCGGGTGCTCGGCGTCGTGGTGGAAGGTGTCCGTCGCCCTCAGGTGCCCGAGGTAGTACTGACCGAGCTGGTCGAGGGACGCGAGGTCCAATCGGAGCCGGTGACCCTTTTGGAAGACCCAGCAGGTAGGCCAGATCTCGATGTCGAACTCGTAGATCGCGCCGGGCTCGAGGGGCTGGGGGTCGACGTGGGTGTGATAGGGGCTCGTCGGCGTGCTCCGGGCCGGGTCGAGCTCCCGGTGCGACGCGCGCAGCCAGCCCTCGGTCACGAGCTGCGCCGGTGGCGCGACGTCGAGCGTCTCGATCGCTTGGCGGACCTCGGGCGTGAGCGGCGGCACGTCGACGAGCTTCACGATGAACTGCGTGTCGTGCGCCGAGGAGGAGGCCCACAGGTGCAAGACGACCGGGCCGGTCACCTCGGTGTCCTCGTCGAAGGGCTCGCTCGTGAAGGTGAGGATCTTGCGGGTGTTGTGGAGCATCCCGCTCCTGCCGCGCACCGAGCTGCCCGTCCCTGGGAAGGTCCACGCGGGATCGGGGTAGGTGTAGCTCGTCGGCACGACCTCGCCGGCGGGCTCCTCCCACGTGAGGCGCCCGTCGTTCAGGGACTCGGCGGCTCCCGAGGGTCCCGGCGCGAGGTACAGCTTGCGGTACTCGGTGCGGGCGAGGGGCCACTCGTGCTCGTCGCGGTAGCCCTCGCCGTTGCGCACGTAGATCCGGATCGGCGCCTCGTCCATCACGCCGTTGTCGACGCCCTTCAGCCAGTGGTCGTACCAACGCGTCAGCTGCTCTTCGACATAGGGGTGGAGGAAGAGCGCCTGGGCGTCGCCGACGTTCACGAGCAGCTTCTTGGGCCCCTTCACCTCGAGATAGCCCTGGATGTTCCCGAGGAGGTGCACCATCGTGCCCATCCAGTTGCCGATCGAGAAGACCGGGACGTCGATCTCGGAGAGCTCCGCTCGGCGGCCCTCCCAGTACTCGTCGAACGTCGGGTGCAGGGCCTGCTCGCGCAGGTAGTCGTAGGACATGTAGTCGTCGCGCTGGGGCCGCTCGGCGTAGTCGATCAAGTGGCGGTTCCGCACGCTGTTCGAGTACCAGTGGTTCTGGAAGCTCGTGAAATAGATCCCCCCCTTGTACACCGAGTTCCTGTAGAGGTCGGTCGACGCGTCGTAGGGCGCGATGCAGGCGAGGTGCGGCGGCTTCTGGGCCGCGGCGAACCACTGGACGATCCCGTAGTAGGACTCTCCGATCGTCCCAACCCTGCCGTTCGACCAGGACTGCACGCCGCACCACTCGATCATGTCGTAGAGGTCGCGAAGCTCCTCTTGGGAGAACCGCTCGAACACTCCCTCGGACTGCCCGGCGCCCCGGGCGTCGGCGTGGACGTAGACGTAGCCCTTGTCGACCCACTTGGCGATGTTGCCGGTCTCCCGGTAGCGGTAGACGCCCGCCGTCGGCAGGTAGACCGTGTCCTTTATGTACGGCGACACCGCGTACAGCACCGGGTACCGGCCCGGCGCCGTCGGCCGGTAGACGTCGCAGGCGAGGCGAACCCCGTCGCGCATCGAGACCATCAGATTGCGGTCGACGGTGGCATCCGGCCCGAGATCGCCGTCGCCGAGGACCACCTTCGGTTCAGTCATGGGGCTCCTTTCAGGGGGTGAGCGCTCCTTTGGGACAAGAGCGCGTCGTCTTCGGACCCTGGGCGCACGCCGGCGCCGCTCAGGGGATGACGGGGAGCAGGAGGTGGCTCGGGTGCTCGGCGTCGTGGTGGAAGGTGTCCGTCGCCCTCAGGTGCCCGAGGTAGTACTGACCGAGCTGGTCGAGGGACGCGAGGTCCAATCGGAGCCGGTGACCCTTTTGGAAGACCCAGCAGGTAGGCCAGATCTCGATGTCGAACTCGTAGATCGCGCCGGGCTCGAGGGGCTGGGGGTCGACGTGGGTGTGATAGGGGCTCGTCGGCGTGCTCCGGGCCGGGTCGAGCTCCCGGTGCGACGCGCGCAGCCAGCCCTCGGTCACGAGCTGCGCCGGTGGCGCGACGTCGAGCGTCTCGATCGCTTGGCGGACCTCGGGCGTGAGCGGCGGCACGTCGACGAGCTTCACGATGAACTGCGTGTCGTGCGCCGAGGAGGAGGCCCACAGGTGCAAGACGACCGGGCCGGTCACCTCGGTGTCCTCGTCGAAGGGCTCGCTCGTGAAGGTGAGGATCTTGCGGGTGTTGTGGAGCATCCCGCTCCTGCCGCGCACCGAGCTGCCCGTCCCTGGGAAGGTCCACGCGGGATCGGGGTAGGTGTAGCTCGTCGGCACGACCTCGCCGGCGGGCTCCTCCCACGTGAGGCGCCCGTCGTTCAGGGACTCGGCGGCTCCCGAGGGTCCCGGCGCGAGGTACAGCTTGCGGTACTCGGTGCGGGCGAGGGGCCACTCGTGCTCGTCGCGGTAGCCCTCGCCGTTGCGCACGTAGATCCGGATCGGCGCCTCGTCCATCACGCCGTTGTCGACGCCCTTCAGCCAGTGGTCGTACCAACGCGTCAGCTGCTCTTCGACATAGGGGTGGAGGAAGAGCGCCTGGGCGTCGCCGACGTTCACGAGCAGCTTCTTGGGCCCCTTCACCTCGAGATAGCCCTGGATGTTCCCGAGGAGGTGCACCATCGTGCCCATCCAGTTGCCGATCGAGAAGACCGGGACGTCGATCTCGGAGAGCTCCGCTCGGCGGCCCTCCCAGTACTCGTCGAACGTCGGGTGCAGGGCCTGCTCGCGCAGGTAGTCGTAGGACATGTAGTCGTCGCGCTGGGGCCGCTCGGCGTAGTCGATCAAGTGGCGGTTCCGCACGCTGTTCGAGTACCAGTGGTTCTGGAAGCTCGTGAAATAGATCCCCCCCTTGTACACCGAGTTCCTGTAGAGGTCGGTCGACGCGTCGTAGGGCGCGATGCAGGCGAGGTGCGGCGGCTTCTGGGCCGCGGCGAACCACTGGACGATCCCGTAGTAGGACTCTCCGATCGTCCCAACCCTGCCGTTCGACCAGGACTGCACGCCGCACCACTCGATCATGTCGTAGAGGTCGCGAAGCTCCTCTTGGGAGAACCGCTCGAACACTCCCTCGGACTGCCCGGCGCCCCGGGCGTCGGCGTGGACGTAGACGTAGCCCTTGTCGACCCACTTGGCGATGTTGCCGGTCTCCCGGTAGCGGTAGACGCCCGCCGTCGGCAGGTAGACCGTGTCCTTTATGTACGGCGACACCGCGTACAGCACCGGGTACCGGCCCGGCGCCGTCGGCCGGTAGACGTCGCAGGCGAGGCGAACCCCGTCGCGCATCGAGACCATCAGATTGCGGTCGACGGTGGCATCCGGCCCGAGATCGCCGTCGCCGAGGACCACTGACGTGCCCGAGGACGTCTCTGCGGTCATCACATCCCCCTTCGGTCCACCCCTAGGAGCGTGAGTCAGAAGTCAGGAAATGTGCATGATCATGCAACCATTCCCCGGTTGTGCAAGGAACCTACCTACCTTCGAGAGAAGCGTCAAGGCCTGTGAGGGCAGCCTGGACGACCTCGACGGCCGGACCGTCGCGCGGGACATGTCGCGTCACTCGACGACATGCATGCGTAGGGGCAGCGAGTTGAGCTCGACGGGTCCCGACTTCCCGACAGCAACCGTCCCGCCGACGTTCACGCGCGTCCGGCCACGGCACGCGTTGGGCTCGAAGGCGAAGAGCATGCCCTCGGCCAGCACGGCGTCCGTCTGGGCCGGCAGCGTGCGGAACCATGGGTACTCCTCGGCGAAGAACTGCTCGGCACCGCCGTGGAGCGTCCCGAGCAGGTACGCCGGGCTCACGCCGTGGACGAGGGGCGACAGGTGCCAGCAGCCGGCTTCTTTCAACGGCACCGCCATCGCGTCGCAGAGCTCGAAGAACGTGGCGCCGGGCTTGAGCGCTTCCAGCCCGGCATCGTAGGAGCGGCGTGCGACACCTTCCAGCTCGCGCCACAACGCGTCGACGGGGCCGATCGCGATCATCATCTGCTGCTGGGTCTCCACCCCCCCGTAGCTCGGCATGATCTCGGTCGAGATCAGCTCTCCCCTCCCGATCACGCGGGGCGGGACTGCGCCAACGCCCCATTCGGGTGGCCCCCAGGAGAGGAAGTCCCTCCCGGACTTCACGATCAACGATGGTGGAGTGAGCGTCATCCCCGCGCGGTAGACCGCACCGGTCGCCGCCGCATAGAGGTCGGCTTCGGAGGCTCCGGGCCGGGCGGCACTGAGGAGCGCTTCGCACGCGGCCTCACCCGCAGCGGCGCTGGCGCGAGCGAGCGCCATCTCCTCTTCGCTCTTCTGCGCCATCAGGTAGGAGAACTTGATCGAAACCTCTTCGAATCGCGTGGAGGGGAACGCCTCGAGCACCGTTTGCCACACCGTGAACGGAATGGACCCCTCGAGCTCCAGTGGCCCTCGGCTCCGCAAGCCGACGATCCCGACGGTCTCTCCAGCCACCCCCAGCTCGTTCAGCGCCGAGACGATGCCGGGTCCGACCAGCCCTGACCGGATGTCCCGGATCCAGTACTCCCTGTCGTTCTGCGGATCGTCGCGGCCCACGATGCGGAAGGCGATCCAGGTGAGATAGATCGGCTCCCCTTCTGCTGGGAAGACGACGGCACCTTGGAGAGATTCGCCCGAGACCCAGGTCTCGAAGCTCTCCCGGGATCGCAGCCCTCCGACGACGAGCGCGCCGAGCCCCTCGTCACGCATGAACGAGCGGAGGCGGCTCCACCTCAGGTCGCGCTCAGCCAGAGACAGGGTCGGATTGTTCACTCCGGGCACCGTTGCTCTCCTTTCAACTGCGTCTTTCGGTTGCGTCGCACGTCGGCGAGATCACGGCCTCACCTGGGCCACCGGCACGTGCACGACGGTCACCCGGTCGCTTTCCAGGCCCTCGGTCACCGCCTTGCGCAGGCTCTCGCCGTCCGTCGCCGAGAGGCTCCGCGCGCCGTAGCCCCGGGCGATGCCGCCATGGTCGATCCCCGGGATCTCCGTACCCGGATGGCGGCTCAGGTCGTGGGCGACCCCGAGGTGGCCCTCGATCGCGCGCTTCACCGCGAGGTACCCGCCGTTGTCGAGGACGAGCACCGTCACCGCGGCGGACTGCTGGACAGCGCTCCAGAGGGCCTGCACGGAGAACTGGAAGCTGCCGTCCCCGATCACCGCGACGACGGCCCGATCGGGAGCCGCCAGCTTGGCCCCGATCGCCGCCGGCGTGCCCCAGCCGAGCGCCCCGCCGGTGCTGCGCAGAAGGAGCTGGCCCGGGTCGGTCCCGAGGTGGCGCAGCAACGGGCGCGAGGAGCGCACGGCCTCGTCGACGACCACCGCGTCCTCGGGGAGGACGCCCCCGAGCACCTCGGCCAGCTCTTCGATGCGAAGCGGCGACGCTCCCGCGGCCGCGGCGCGCTCCGCCGCCTTCGCCTCTCTGCGGCGCGCGGCCAAGGCGACCACGCGCGCGGTCCGGCGAGCGAGCAGGTCCTGGTCGACGTCGCGCCCAGCCAGCTCGGCGAGGAGGGCCGCGAGGCCGGAGCGCACGTCCCCGAGCAGGCCGACGTCGGCGCGAACCACGCGCCCCACCTCGGCCGGGTCGTCGTGGAGGTGGACGAGCGCCGCTCCCTCGGGCAGCTTCGGGCGCTGGGCGTCGGAGAACGGGTAGAACACCCGGCAGCCTGCCGCCACCACCAGGTCGCAGCCTTCGAGGGGCGCCCGGTCTTCCCCGTACATGCCGAGGTAGGAGGGGTCCGACGTGGGTACCTGGAGGTCTCCGAGGTCCGTGAACTGGGCATGGAGGACCGCCAGCCCGCAGCGGCGGCTCAGCTCCTCCACCTCCGGCCACGCCTGGCGGGCTGCGCTCCCGACCACGAGCACCGGCCGCTCGGCGGCTACCAGACGGTCGACGGCGGCGCGGACCGACTGGGGCGATGCGACCGCGGTGACCCGTGGGGCCGTCACCAACGCCGCGGCCGCGCCGGCGCTGTCCGCGGTCTCGGCGCCGAGGAAGTCCTCCGGCACGGCCAGGTACACGGGTCCCGCCGGCGGCGCGGTCGCCACCCGGAGTGCGTGGGCCACGTCGGTCGCGACGGCGTCTGCGGAAAGGCTCTGGTGGGCCCACTTGGTGACCGCCCGCACCGCCGCGAGGAGCTCTGGCAGGGCGCAGAAGCCCTCCTCCGAGAGGACGGCGCGGTCCTTGTGACCCGCGGTCACGAGGACCGGTGACCCGTCGCGCAGGGCGTTCATCATCTGGCTCAGGCCGTTGAGCGTGCCCACGCTGGTGTGCAGCCCGACGGCGCCGGGACGGCCGCCGACGCGCCCGTACCCGTCGGCCATCGACACCGCCACCCCCTCGTGGAGCGCGAGCACGTAGCGGAAGTCACGATCGCGGACCGCCTCGAGAAGGGCCGCCTCCGTCGATCCGGGCAGTCCGAACAGGGTGTCGATGCCCGCTGCCTGCAGGACGTCGAGCAGCCTCTCAGCGGCCGTCATTCCCCCGTCCCTTCTCTCCTGGTCGGCTCCGGACGGACGAGACGTTACTACCCGAGTAGGGACCGCGGCGAGCGAGCCGTGTCTGGCCGGGTCCGAGTCGCCGTCAGCTGCGGGCACCTCGCGGACCCTGAGAGATCGTGTCAGCGCTCGACGGAGTGCCGCGTCAGCGCGCCTTCGTGGCGGTTGTCGGCGCCCGCGCCGACGTTGCCGCGGCACGCCAACGGGCGGCTCCCCGGATCGTCTCGACCACGCGCTCGACCTCGTCCGCGGTGCCGGCACCCCTCCACGCCACGTGCTGGTCGGGTCGCACCACGACGAGCGGCGCGCCGTAGTCGACGCGGGGCCCGGCCGCAGCGCGACGGGAGGAGCCCAAGTCGAGAAGGGTCATCGGCACGCGCCGTGCGGCCGCCGCGGCGAGGAGCGCTCCGGGATCGGCGTCGCCGGTGCGCACCACGGTGAACCACGGCCCGAGCCGGTCGTAGATCGAGACCTCGGGCGCCAGCCAGGTGTGGGGCAGGCGGTGGCCAGGGGACGGCGTCGGGACGTAGACGGAGAGGTCGTCGCGCTCCACGGCGGACGGAGCGGTCCCGCGGCGCTCCTCGGAGCAGGTGATCCCCGAGCTGGCGTAGTGGTAGCCGAGGACGAGCCCGAGCGCGTGGAACTCTTCGTACTTCGTACGTGCGATCTCCGTCCCCGCGCGCTGGCGCGCCGCGTCGCCTTGTACAGAGTCCTCGAGCAGGAGCGGATCGGCGAAGTCGGCGGACGAGCGGGCCGACTGCCTGCTGGCGATGTCGATGGTCTGCGCCGCCACGGGCAGCCGCTCCTCCTCGTAGCTGGCCACGAGACCGGGTCCTCCCCAACCAGCGATCACGGCGGCGATCTTCCAGGCCGCATTGACTGCGTCGCCGACGCCGGTGTTGAAGCCGTGTCCGCCCCAGGGCGGGTTCAGGTGGGCGGCGTCGCCGGCCAGCAGCACGTCGCCGTCCAGGTAGCGCTCGGCGTTCAGCATGCGACCGGTCCACGGATCGGTGCCGATGAGCTCCAGGTCGACGGGACCGCCGACCGCAGCGACGATGCGCGCGCGCACCTCGTCGTCTCCGAGGTCGGGAGCCACGCCGATGAGCCCGATCCACCAGCGCTCCTCGAGGTCGAGCCGGCCCATGTACGCGGACGCACCGGGCTGCAGCACCCAGTACTGGATGGCCGGGCCGTGGGGGACCCGTTCGAAGAGCCCCGGCGCGGCGAAGACCGCGGTCAGGTTCCGCCGCGCGTCGACGACCCCGCGGTATCGGACGCCGATCGACTTCCGGACGACGCTCGAGGCGCCGTCGCACCCGAGCACGAAGCGTGCCCGGACCGATCGGCGCTTCCCCGACCCGCTGCGCAGCTCGACGGTCGCTCCGGCGCCCTGGCGGACGACCCGGTCCGCTCGCCACCCGTACGCGGCCGTGCAGCCGGGCAACCCGGCGACGGCGTCGCGCAGGACCTGCTCGACGACGAACTGGGGGACCTGCTGGCTCGTCTCGGCGAACAGGTCCGAGCGCTCCGAGGTCAGTCCGAAGCACCCGGTGAAGCGGGCCACCTCCGGTCCGAGCAGGTTGACGCAGAAGACGACGTCCTGCGACCACCCGACGGGGAGGTAGGCCGCATCGCGAAGCGTCGAGGCGAGCCCCCACCTGCGGAAGTGCTCCATGGTGCGGATGCTCGTCGTCTTCGCGCGCGGGCGGACCTCGGACACCACCTGCCTCGGCTCGACGAGGAGGCAGTCGACCCCGCGCCGCCCGAGCTCGAGCATCGCCGACAGCCCCGTCGGCCCGCCGCCCACGACGATGACGTCGCACGCCTCGGGGACGGCCGCGCCCTCGACGGCCCGATGTCCCTCCACACGACCATGGTAGGGTGCGCCTGCGCCTGGCCGAACGCGACGGGCGCCGCGGCCGGGAACGCAGGTACACGAGGGAGCTGCACCGAGGTGACGTCATGCGGGTGATCGCACTGGAGGAGCACTTCACCGCGCCGGGGCTCCCGACGCACGGCCCTGGCCGAAAGCCGGAGATCGCCTCCCTGCTCCGAGACCTCGGTGAGGCGCGCCTCGCCGACATGGACGCCGCTGGGATCGACCTCCAGGTGCTCTCGGCCTCTTCGCCTGGGACGCACCTCCAGGCGCCGGGCGACGCGATCGCGACCGCGCGGGACGCGAACGACCTTCTCTTCGAGACCGTGGCGGCACGGCCGGACCGGTTCGCCGGGTTCGCCCTGCTCCCCATGCCGGCGCCCGACGAGGCCGCGGCGGAGCTCGACCGGTGCGTGACCCGGCTCGGGTTCAAGGGAGCCATGATCCACGGCCACGTCAAGGGCCGGTTCCTCGACGCGGACGAGTTCTCGCCCGTGCTGGCCTGCGCCGAGTCGCTCGGCGTCCCGATCTACCTCCATCCCACCCCGCCGACGCCCGCCGTGTTCGACGCCTACTTCAGCGGGCTGCCCGAGCAGACTGCGGGGGTGCTGGCGGGAGCCGCGTGGGGATGGCATGCAGAGACGGGGCTCCACTCGCTTCGGCTCGTGGTGAACGGCGTGTTCGACCGGTACCCCGGCCTGAAGGTGGTGATCGGGCACATGGGCGAGAACATCCCGTTCTCGCTCGCCCGCGCCGACTCGGTGCTCCCGCCCGCGACCACGCACCTGAAGCGCCGGGTCGCCGAGTACTTCCACGAGCACTTCTGGATCACGACGAGCGCCTACTTCACCCTGCCGCCCTTCCAGTGCGCGCTGAGCGTCTTCGGCATCGACCGCATGCTCTTCTCCGTCGACTACCCCTTCTCCGAGAACATGGCCGGCCGGCGGTTCCTCGACAGCGTCCCGCTCAGCCCTGCAGATCGGGAGAAGCTGGCCCACGGCAACGCAGAGGATCTGCTCGACCTGTGAGCTCCACCACCTCCACGAGACGAGCCGGCACGAGGACCATGCGGGACGCGGTCGTCTGCGAACCGCTGCGCACGCCTGTCGGCGGGTACGGCGGCGTGCTGCGCGACACCCCTGCCGCTGACCTCGCGACTGCCGTGGTGCGGGCGGTGATGGAGCGCACCGGGATCCCGGGAGAGCTGGTGGACGAGGTCCTCCTCGGGCAGAGCTACGCGAACGGCGAGGCGCCCGCCATCGGCCGGGTGGCAGCCCTCGACGCCGGGCTGCCCGTGACGAGCGTCGGCGCGCAGGTGGACCGGCGATGCGGGTCGGGCCTGCAGGCCGTCCTCTACGCCGCGATGGAAGTGCAGACCGGCGCCGCGGACCTGGTGCTCGCCGGCGGCGTGGAGAGCATGAGCCAGGGGGAGTACTACACGACGGCGATGCGGTGGGGGTCGAGAGCCGGCGACGTCGAGCTGGTCGACCGGCTCGCACGGGGCCGCGTCACCGCCGGCGGAGCACGCCACCTCGTGCCGGGGGGCATGATCGAGACCGCGGAGAACCTGAGGCGGGAGTACCGCATCGGCCGCCGCGAGCAGGACGAGCTCGCGCTCGGATCCCACGAGCGAGCGGTCGCCGCCCAGAAGTCCGGCGTGTTCGCCGAAGAGATCGTGCCGGTGACCGTGCGGCGGGGCCGCGAGGACCTGGTCGTCGACACCGACGAGCACCCCCGCGCCGACACGACGCTCGAGGCCCTCGCAGCCCTCCGCCCCGTCCGGGGGCGCCAGGACCCGGACGCGACCGTGACGGCAGGCAACTCGTCGGGTCAGAACGACGGCGCCGCCGTGTGCGTCGTCACCCATCCGGACCTCGCGAAGGAGCTCGGCCTCCGCCCGCTCGGCCGTCTCGTGTCGTGGGCCGTGGCAGGCGTCGAGCCCGAGCGCATGGGCATCGGCCCGGTGCCCGCCACCGCGAAGGCGCTCGACCGGGCGGGGCTGTCGCTCGCCGACATGGACTTGATCGAGCTGAACGAGGCGTTCGCCGCGCAGGTGCTGGCGGTGCTGCACGAGTGGTCGCTTCCCGAGGACGCGCTCGAACGGCTGAACGTCCACGGATCGGGGATCTCGCTCGGCCACCCGATCGGGGCGACGGGGTGCCGCATCCTCACGACGCTCCTGCGCGAGATGGACCGGCGCGGGGCGTCCCTCGGCCTGGAGACGATGTGCATCGGCGGCGGCCAGGGCATCGCTGCGGTGTTCGAGCGCGTCGAATGATGCGGCCTGCGTCACGCCGCGCGCGGCCGCTGGAGCGCTGACACCCTTCTCGACGGTAGGTACCATCTCCGGCGAAACCGGCAAGACACACAGACAATACGCACGAGTGGTGCGGACGATTGCAGAGGCAGGGCGGCAGAAGGCGACGCCGTAGAAGAACAAGGAAGAGAAGAAGAAGAAGGAAGAGCACAGAAGTACGCAGCAGCAGCAGACGAAGCAGACGAAGCAGACGAAGCAGCAGAAGCAGATCAACAAAGGGGGACTTCATGAGGTTACGTCCACACCGGCGAAGCCCGAGCGCCGGCATCATCTCCTTGGTCGGAGTGGCCGCACTCTGCGTAGCCGTGTTCGGCTCGTTCACCGCGGCAAGCGCCGTGAGGAGCACAAACGCCAAGGGACCGCTCAACGAGGCGATCGTCATCGCCTACACCGGCCCTGTGTCGTTCGAGGGCCTGGCTGCAGACGGCGGCGTCTACCCGGGCGTCAGCGAGATCAATGCCGCCGGCGGGATCAACGGGCACAAGGTCAACATCGTGCCCGTGGACACCAAGGGCGACCCGGCAGACGCGGTCCCGCTCGTCGACAAGCTGATCGCCACCACCTCGAACTTGATCGGCGCGTCCGGCATCGGGACGGCGTCGGCGCCGACGGAGGTCCCGATCCTGAACTCCGCGGGCGTCACCATGATGACGTTCGCCGGGGAGACGGCCTTCAACCGGTCCCACTACAAGTACCTCTGGCGGCTCCTGCCACCCGACGACGCCAACGGGAAGGCGATGGACCTCTATGCAAAGTCCAAGGGCTACAAGAGGGTCGCCACCGTCTTCGGCACGACAACAGGGGCCCAAGGTGACCTGCCCGGCGTGCTGTCGGGGCTGAAGGGCACGGGCGAGAAGCTCGTCGCGAAGATCACACTGACGCCCAACCAGCCTTCGTACCGGGCAGAGGTCGAGAAGCTCATCGCGGCGAATCCGCAGGTGATCTTCACCGAGCAGAACGCCACCACCGCGGTCACCTTCTTCTCCGAGCTCAAGAGCCTCGGGCACCTGATCCAAGCCATCGGCACGAACGCGCTCGTGACAAGCTCGTGGGAGAACGCCGTCCGAAAGGCCATGGGCCGTTCGACATTCAAGAGGGTGCTCACGGTCCTCTCGACAAGTGCGCCGCACAAGACGCCCGCTAACGCCGCCTACGCCAGGGCCCTCGCGACCGTGAAGTCGAAGGTGGGCTCCCCGTGGACACAGTGGGAGGGCAACTCGCACTCGCAGGCCGCGTACGACGGTGTCATCGTGCAGGCCCTCGCCATGACGGCGGCCCACAGCGTCACACCGAAGGTGTACAACACACACATCATGGCGGTGACCGAGCCGGGCGCCGGGAAGACGGTGGTGTACACATACGCCGCGGGCGTCAGGGCGCTGAAGGCCGGGAAGAAGATCCAGTACTACGGAGCCGGCGGTCCGATCGTCTTCGACAAGTACCACAACTCGTTCGGCAACCAAGAGGCGATGAAGATCAGCACACACGACAACACCATCCCGATCGCGACCATCCCCGAGAAGGAGATCCAGGCCCTTGGCTGAGATTCCCTGGCAGGGAAGAGCAGCTCTTCGGTGCTACCGCTGCCCGTGGCGACACGGGCAGCGGTAGCCGCCGGGCAAGGGGACCAGGCACATGAACGTCTTCGTTCAGACGCTCGGCTTCGGCGTGGTGTCGGCGTCGATCATCGCCGTCGGGGCGATGGGCTTCACCATCCAATTCGGGCTCACCAACGTGCTCAACCTGAGCTTCGGCGGCGTCATGACGGTGAGCGCCTTCGTCGCCTATCTGACGGAGCAGTCGGGCATCAACATCTGGCTCTGCCTCGTCCTCGGAGGAGTGGCGGGCGCGGTGCTCACCATCTTCTTGGGCAGGACCGTGTTCAAGGTCTACGCGCGCCGCGGCACGAGGTTGTTCGAGATGGTGATGGTCACCCTCGCGCTCGGGCTGGTGATCGAGTATGCCGTCGACGCCGTTTCACGCGACCAGATCTACTCGCTCAGCTTCCCCGAGGGAGCCTCGTACCACATCGGCGCCGCCACGCTGACCGAGAGCCAGCTCATCATCGTCGGGATCGGCATCGCCGTCTTCGTGGGGCTGGAGCGACTGCTCCACATGACCCGCCTGGGGAAGGCCCTGCGCGCGATGGCCGTCGATCCCGGCTTGGCGCGCTCATGCGGCATCCCCACGAACCGCATCGTCAACGCGACGTGGCTCATCAGCGGGTTCCTGTGCGGCGTCGCCGGCGTGATCTACGTGCTCAACGCCTTGTCCGTCTCCTACACAACCGGGGTGATCTTCCTGCCGTCCATCATCGCCGCGGCGATCCTCGGCGGGGTGGGGTCCCCCCGGGGCGCGGTGCTGGCCGCTCTCATGCTCGGCCTGGTCACACAGCTCGTGGCGGCCGCCGGCTTCTCCGCGTACAGCTCGATCGCGGCGTTCGGCGTGCTCGTCGTCGTCTTGCTCTCCAGGCCGTCGGGCGTGCTCTCCGCGGCAGCCCGCAAGGTCGAGCTCACGCTGTAGGCAGGGTACGACGTGGGGCACTTCTCCTTCTATCTGTCCACGCTGGTGGTGTACTTCGGCATCGACCTCCTCTCGGCGTGGTCGCTGAATCTTCAGTACGGCTACGCCGGGGTGATCAACTTCGCCTTCATCGTCTTCCAGGCGGCCGGCGCGTACGTGGCCGGCGCGGTGGTGCTCGGCCCGGACACGGGGCCGAACTCCTACGAGCACTACATCCTCGGCGCTCGCCTGCCCTTCCCCCTTCCGCTCCTCGCCGGCGCGCTCGCCGGGGCGGTCCTCTCGGCGGTGATCGGCCTGTTCGCCGTGCGGAGGATCCGGCGTGACTACCAGGCGGCAGTCATGCTCATCGTGTCACTCATCCTTCTGCAGGTCGTGGGGAACGACGTCCACATCTTCAACGGCCAGAACGGCATCACCGGCATTCCGCGCCCCCTGCAGACAGCGCTCGGCCTGTCGCTTCCCGACTACCAGTGGGTGTACGCATTGTGGGTCCTCGCCATCTGCGTCGTGCTCTACGTGGTGGTCGAGCGGCTGAGCCGATCGTCGTGGGGCCGTTCCCTGCGGGCGATCCGCGATCAGGAGGACGCGGCGGCGGCGCTGGGGCTGAACGGGACGCTGCTCCGTCTCGAGGTGTTCATCGTCGGTGGGGCGATCGCCGGGCTCTCGGGAGCGTTGCTCGTCGAGTTCATCGGGGCGTGGTCTCCGGGGGCCTGGGGGTACGCCGAGACGTTCGTCATCTTCACCGCCCTTCTCGTGGGCGGCGTCGGCAACAACCGCGGCATGCTTCTCGGCACCCTGATCGTGCCGATCATCGTCCTGGAAGCGCCGTCGTTCCTCCCGACAATCGGCTACCCCGGCCTGATCGACGCCATCGAGTGGATGATCGTCGGTCTCGCCTGGATGGGGTTCCTGCTCGTCCGGCCTCGTGGTCTTCTCCCCGAGCGCCGGTTCCGCGCACCCCGGCCGGCGGCAGGAGTCGGGGCACGCCACGGACTGGCCGGATGGGTCGCGCGCACCTTCACGCTGGGCCGTCCCGAGCTGGCGCCCGTCGCGCCCGTCGCGCCCGCGATCGGCGTCGTGGCCCCGGGACGCGCGAGCAACGGGGAGGCGACCGCGCCGGTGAGCCCCGCCGTCCCACCGGCCGGTGCTCGGTCCGGGACCGTCGGCTCGGAGGAGCAATGACCGGGTCGCCCACGAGCGAAGCGGCACCGCGAGCTGGCGACCACGGCGGCGCGCGGGGACCGGCGAACGGCGACGCGCCGGTCCTCCAGGTGCGCGACGTCGTCGTCCGCTACGGAGGGGTGGTCGCGGTGAGCCGCGTGTCCTTCGACCTGTTCCGGGGGAAGATCCTCGGGCTGATCGGTCCCAATGGCGCCGGCAAGTCGTCGCTGTTGGCTGCGATCGGCGGTCAGCAGCGCGCGAAGGGTGGGTCGATCCTGCTGCAGGGGCGTGACGTCACGCGATCGGCGCCCTACACGCGGGCGCAGCACGGCCTCGTCCGTACGTTCCAGACCACGAGTGAGTTCGAGGGCATGACGGTGTTCGAGAACCTGCTCGTGGCTGGCAGGGGCGCGGTCGGCGCCTCACTGTGGCGAGTGGTCGCCCGCTCTCGTACGAACCGAGCGGAGGAGCGGCGGGCGGCGGCCAAGGCCTGGGGCGTGCTCGAGCGCTTCGAGATGGCCGACCTGGCTGACGCGTACGGGCACGAGCTGAGCGGCGGCCAGCGCCGGCTGGTCGAGATCATGCGGTGCCTGATGCGCGACCCTGCGGTCCTGCTCTTGGACGAGCCGATGGTCGGCGTGGCACCCCACCTCGTGGCGAAGTTCATCAACGACCTGCGTGCCGTGGCGGCGGAGGGGATCGGGCTCGTGATCGTCGAGCACGCGCTCGAGGTCATCGAGCAGCTCTGTGACGTGGTGGTCGTGATGGCGCTGGGCGAGGTGATCGCCGAAGGAACCTACGCAGCGGTGGTCGGGGACGAAGGGGTGCGCCGTGCCTACCTCGCCTGAGGTGACGCCGTCCGAGTGGCGGGCGGCGGCCGCCGTCGCGGGGCGCCGGGAGCCGTATCTGGCCGCCACCGGGATCACCTGCGGGTACAAGAAGATCCCGGTCGTCCGAGACGTCAGCATCTCGGTCGGCCTAGGTGAGATCGTCCTGATCATGGGTCCCAACGGCGCCGGCAAGAGCACCCTCGTGAAGGCGCTGACCGGCAAGATCCCCCTTCTGGAAGGGCGCGTCGTGCTCGACGGCCAGGACATCTCGCAGGCCAAGGAGGACGAGCGGGCCAAGCGGGGCATCGGGTACGTGCCGCAGGTGGGGGACGTCTTCCCGACGCTGACCGTCCAGGAGAACCTGGAGATGGGAGGCTACCGCTGGCCCCGCCGGGACGTCCGGACCCATGTGGACCAAGCGCTCGAGCAGTTCCCGATCTTGAAGGCGCTCAGGCGCCGACATGCCCGAGCGCTCAGCGGGGGTGAGCGCAAGACCCTGGCGATCGCGCGCGCGCTGGTCGCCGATCCGCGGCTTCTGATCCTCGACGAGCCCACGTCCAACCTGGCGCCTGCCATTGCGTCGACCGTGCTCCACGACGTGGTGGACGGCCTGGCGACGGCAGGTCGGGCGGTCCTCCTCATCGAGCAGCGTGTGGCTCTCGGGCTCGAGGTCGCCACGTGGGGGTACGTCCTCGCAGGAGGGTGCACGCGCTTCGAGGCGAGCGGCGACGAGCTGAGGGCACGCGACGACCTCGGCAGCTTCTTCTTGGAGCACGGTGGGACGACGGCCGTCCCAGTCACGACCCAAGCCTGATCGCCTGATGGCACAACGGGTTTTCCGATGGAGCATGCGCACCTCGACCCGAGGTGTGGAAGGCTGAAGAGTGCAGACGAAAGGCCAAGAATGCTGAAGAAAGCAGAAGAATGCTGAACAAGAACGTCAACGTGGACTCGCTCATCATGCACCGGGGAAAGTGACCATGACGAACATCATCGATTTCCACATCCATTACACCCCCGAAGACATGGTCCGGCCCAACCTCGGCGAGGGCGGCGCTTCGCGTGTCGCGTTCGAAGGCGGGATCCCGCGCTACACCCAGCACGAGGGGCTCTATCGGATCGACCGTCACCTCAGCTGCATGGACGCGGCGGGAATCGACGTCGGTGTCCTGACGAGCGGGACCGGGATGGGAGCCGACCACGAGACCTGCGCCCACATCAACGCCGACCTGGCCAGGGTGGCCAAGGACAATCCCGGACGCTTCCGGCCGCTCTGCCACATCGACCCCCGCGACGACCGGTGGCGGCGGGAGCTGCAGGTGTGCGCCGACGAGTACGGCTTCCCGGGGCTCGCCTTCCCGAGCAGCTTCGGCTCGCTGCGCCTGGACGATCCGCCCCTCCTTCCCGTGTACGAGGAGGCGGCCGAACGGGGGATGTTCGTCTTCGTCCACCCCTGCCTCCCCGTCCCTCCGGGGCTCGAGGGCTACTACGACCGCTACGACCTCTTCCGCTGCGTGGGTCGCGAGCACGAGCTGGTCCTCGCGACGTTCCGCCTCGTCGCGGGCAGGATCTTCGACCGGGTGCCGGGGCTGCAGGTCGTGATGTCGCACCTCGGGGGCGGCGTCGGCGCCATCATCGAGCGGATCCGTGGCTACCAGGACAAGAGCCACATGGGCATCGCCGGCGACTCGCTGCACGGCCAAGTTGCCGACCACGCGTTCGACCACTACTTCGACGCGAACATGTACTTCGACACGGGTGGATTGTTCGGGAGCGTGAAGGCGATCCGAGCGGCCCTCACCGAGATCCGTCCCGAGCGCATCGTCTTCGGCACCGACTACCCCCAGGAGATCCGGGACGCCGAGAAGATGGCCAAGTTCACCCGGGACCTCCGCGCCTCCGGTCTCCCCGAAGCCGTCATCGAGGGCATCCTCGGCGGCAACGGCGCGCATCTGATCGCGGAGGAGGCTGCCACGAGACGCGGTTCGTGAGCCGTGATCGAGCGGACCGGCGAGGCGAAGCGAGCAGGAGGATGACCATGGCGTCACCGTGGGAATCGATCCCCGAGTACGACGTACGGCGGCTGGGCCCCGAGATCCTGGAGCGACGGGAGCAGGAGCGGTGGTGCAGGGCGGTCTTCATGGCCGGCAGCCTTCCGTTCATGTGGCGGGAGTCGTCGGTGGTGCGGGACCTCGTGTACGACCGCCTCGAGCTGGCCCCGGGCCATTCGGTGCTCGTGATCGGCGAGGGCGTCGAGGCGTGCGGATTCGGCCGCGACCTGCGGGCGCTGGTGGGGACAGAGGGCGTCCACGTCGTCGACATCATCGACGAGGCGCGCGACCGCTACCTCGCCGGACAGCGAGGTTCGGGCGGCCAGCTGGCGACCTGGCACTACGACTACGCCGATCGGTTCGACGACGACGCCTTCGACGCCGTCGCGGTGCTGCAGGGCGTCCAGCACGCCGAGGACTGGTCAGCGACCGGCAAGGACCTCGTGCGGGTGCTCAAGCCGGGCCGCTCCCTCGTGCTCGCCGAGATCGCCTTCGGGCCCCGCTTCCTCCTCCGGGCGCAAGCCGACGTCCACCTCTACTACTTGGTGCGCAAGCTGTTCGACCGCGTCGGCTGGGACGTCCACGACTTCCCGTACCACGGCCTCGACGATCTGCGCAGCGCGTTCGGCGGCACGCTCGCCGACGTCGGGACATTCGAATGGCGGGGGATCGAGGTCTTCTGGGGGCGAAAGCCCTTGCCGGCCTGACGCAGACGCGAGGCAGGCGACCGGGGACCCGTTGTACCCGCCAAATCCACCAGCCGCCGCTTGAAGGAGCTCGTGATGGCACTGCTGCCGTATCCGGAGATCTCGTCGCTGCCGCCGGAGGTGCGCGACCGGATCCAGCACTTCGAAGGAGAGCACGAGAGGCCGTCTTTGCTCAGGCGCATGCTGGCCAATTGGCCGCCGGCGCTGGCAGCCCTCGACCACTTGTACCACCCCGTGATGGAGGGCGGGGAGCTCCCCCGGCGCCTGAAGGAGATGCTCTTCGTCGTGAGCGCCCACGCGAGGGGCTGTCCGTACTGCACGGGCGGGCACTCCAGGTTCCTCGTGCGGGAGTTCGGGTTCACCGAGGAGGAAGTGGTGCGGCTCCGCGAGCACCCCGGCGATGCGGGCGGCGGTCCCGCCGAGCGGGCCGCTGCCGAGTTCGTCCGCAAGATCTCGACGGAGCCGTACAAGACCACCGACGAGGACATCCGGATGCTCACGGCAGCCGGCTACTCGACCGAGGCGATCCTCGAGATCACCGCCGTGGCGGCGGTCGCCGGGTTCACCACCACCATCGCCTCGGCCATGCACCTGGAAGACGACCTCGAGGAGTACGGGATGGACGGCTACTTCTGACCCGGGCGGGCCCGGTGGTCCTCCGCCCCCACGTTCAGACGGCGTGGGTGCTCAGGGTCTCGGCGGCGAAGAGCTCTTCGGGGCGCAGCAGGCGGTGGGCGACACCTTGCTCGTGCGCGAGCCGGAGGAAGGTCTCGAGCGTCGTACGGTTCCCCTCGAGCCCGTAGGGCCAGACGTCCTCACCGAGCAAGGCGGCAGCCTCCCGCATCGCAGCCGCCGGCCAAGGCAGGGGCACGGTCGACAACATCTCGTCGGAAAGCCGCGCGACACTGCGGTCGCGTGCCTCGCAGAACGCGGTCACCAGGTTGCACGCGATCCACGGGTGGTGCTCGAGCACGGCAGCGCGCACCACGACGATGTGCATGATGGGGAAGATCCCGGTCCTGGCCAGGTAGTCGCGTTCCACTCGAACGGGGTCGGAGAAGAGCCGGACGATGCGTCCTGATCCGTCCTGGAAGCTCTTCGGGGGTCGAGCGCTGATGATCGCGTCGATGTCGCCCTCGAGGAGCATCTCGTCGAGCGACCGATCGGCGACCGGCTCGAGCGACAGCCCCTCGGGCAGGGCCAGGGCCACCTTCTCCGTCCTGCCCGCCTCGTTGACGCCCGCCTGCACCCAGTGCACCGCACGGAGCGGGACGCCGAGCTCCTCGGTGAGAAGTCCCTTGGCCCAGACCGACGCCGTCTGGGCCCACTCCGGGAGGCCCACCCGACGGCCCGCCAGGTCCCCCGGCGTCTCGACGGACTTGTCGGCGCGCACGTAGAAGGCGCCGTGCCGGAAGACCCGCGACGGAAAGACGGGGATCGCCACCATCGAGCGGTCGCCCTGGGAGACGAGCGACGTGTAGACGCCGAAGGACATCTCCGAGACGTCCCACTCGCGATGGGCCAAGAACCGGGGGAAGATGTCCTCGACGCCGAGCTGCAGCGGGACGAGGTCGACCCCCTCCACGTGGACGCGACCGTTCGTGAGGTCGCGGACGTGGTCGTAGTCGCCCACCGCGATCGAGAGGGTGACCTTCGTGCAGGCCATCGGACCTACCCGCCCTCGCCCGGCGCCTTCGCGGCGGTCGCGGCGGCGGTCGCAGCGACCGCCTCGCTCGCCTCCAAGAGCCGCTTCGCCCGCATCACGATGGGCAGGTCGACGAGCTGCCCGCCCACTGC